>JAUIHO010000051.1 GCA_030432035.1 Phycisphaerae bacterium | reverse complement strand
TCATCGATGATGTGAGCGACTTCCCTCTCACCAATTGTTCGTTGCGATATGAAACGCCAAATGCGGGCATAATCATCCACTGCCGCGTGCATGGCTCCGGCCGTTTCGTAATCCGCCAGCGCAAGGTCATGGTCGCCGACCATCTCATACGCCATACCGCGGCGCATATATGCAAGTTCGGTCGCGGTCCCCAGATCGATCCAGCGACTAAAATCGAGAATCGCTTCCTGATAGCGCCCTAAACGAAACAGCGATCGCCCGCGATATTCGAGACTCGCAAAGAACCCCGGCCGCAGCTTTAGCGCATGCGAAAAGTCATCGATGGCTTCAGCGAAGTGTCCGGCGCGATAATGAACGGCACCGCGTATACGCAGCGAATCCTCCGACTCACTGATTTCAAGACTGCGATCCAAATCGTTGATGGCTTCTTCAGTGCGGCCGAGTTCCATCTTCGCAACCGCACCGTATTGATAACCGCGCAGATCGTTTGGGGCCAACTCGATGAGATAGGACGATTCGTCAATCGCCGATTCGAAGTTGCCCTGTATCCGATAGAGCAAGCAACGCTCAGCATAAACGTCAGCCAGGTCGGGCTTCAACTCCGCGGCGGTGTTATACGACGCGTGCGCCTTTTCGAATTGCCGCTTCGCTACGAGTGCCTTACCGCGTGCGACGTATGCAAACGAATAATCGGCATCCAACAGGATCGCCTGATCGGCATCGGCCATCGCTTCATCAATCATGTTCAGATAGACGCGTGCGACTGAGCGGTTATACCACCAGTGCACATTGTTCGGATCGAGGCGAATCGCTTTCGTGAATGCGTCGGCCGCCTCACGAAACTGAGACAGCAAGGCAAGTGCAACGCCGCGTTGGCCGTGCACCAACGCGCCACCGAAATCGAGCTCGATCGCCGCATCGGTATCGGCCAGCATGGCTTCGTAATCCGACTCGCCGCCATAGAACGACGCGCGCAGCAATCGTGCTTCGCCCATCGACGGCTCTCGGTGCAATGCCTTATCCAGCAAGCGAATTGCCTTCTGCCGATCCGATTCACCACACGCTTGCAGGCAATAGTCTTCAGCAGACCCCGGATTCAATCGCCGGACCTGAGCCGCATGAAACTGAAACGCCTCGTCGTTATGCGCCGAGCGCGCCGAGGCCTGCGCTTGAACCGTAATACAATTGCAAGGTGACGCTCGACTGTGCGAGAAGCCGGCGAGGTAGTGAGCACGCCAATTGGCCGGGTCGTCCGTCAGAATTTTGTCGACAATGTCGATCGCATCGTCCCAGCGCCCCATTCGAAACGCGAGCTTTGCCTTTAACTGCAATAGGTCAACAGCAACCGGCACGCGCTCCAGCCCGCGATCGATCTCGACGAGCGCCGCGCTGAAGTTACCCTTCGACAGATGCCCATTGGCTTCGTTTAGTTGAAGCTGCACGAACCTCGCGTTAGAGACCGCATCGGCTGCCGCCGCTCGCTGATCTGACTCGGATCGCGACTTAATCGAATACGCAGCCATGGCAACGCTCAGCAACGCGACCAGCGTTAACGAGAACAGCGTCTTGTTTCGACGAATATATCTTACGATGCGCGCGGGCGGTGAAACCTTCCGAGCCTGAATCGGCACGCCCAGCAACCAACGTCGCAGGTCATCTGCAAATGCGCTCGCCGTGGAATAACGTTCCTGCCGATCCTTCGCTACTGCCTTTAGGCAAATCGTTTCAAGTTCCGTCGGCACGTTTGGTCGCAACCGGCCCGGCGGCGTCGGTTCGTCGCGCAAGACCTGATTCATAACCTCGCGGTCGGTTTCCGCCGCAAACATGGGCTGAAATGCGAGCAATTCGTAAAGCGTTGCACCGAGGCCGTACACGTCAATCTGTCGATCGACCTCGCCGCGTGAAGAATCGATTTGCTCCGGCGACATGTAACGACATGTTCCGACGAGCGTATGACTCATCGTTAACGCATCCCGATTCGATGGGCGCGCGAGCCCGAAGTCAGAAATCATCAAGCGACCGTCTTTCGCCATTAACAGGTTCGACGGCTTGATGTCGCGATGAATGATCCCGTGGTCGTGTGCGTAATGTAGCGCGTCGGCCACATCCGCTATCCAACTCGCGACCGCTCTGAAATAAGCTCGGTGATTGCCGCTAAGGGTCAAGTCGGCCTTATCCCGATTCGACCATTCGCCACTTTGCGTGGTTTCATTCTTCGCCGTCGGTCGAGCACCGAGTACGACATCAACTGCGCCGGTTGTTTCGATCTCACCCAAGATGTCACGCAACGATGGGCCATCGATGAGTTGCATCACGTAGTAATGCGTGCCGTCGACCTCATCGTAGTCGTAAACGCCGATGATATTGGTATGTTCGAGCGCGGCGACCAGTTCGGCCTCGCGCCGAAAGCGTGCCTTCGATTCGGGACGAACCACACCGATCAGCGCCGGCAATACTTTGATAGCGACCGGTCGATCCAGCTTCTTCTGTCGGGCACGGTAAACGATGCCCATTCCACCGCGACCCAACTCTTCGATGATTTCGTAATCGACGAGGATTTCTTCAAGACGGCGCAGCGGTTCCTGCACATCGACTTGCGACGACGTTCTCGATTCAGTCGCCCAACAGATATCGTGTTCGAGCGATGATTGCGACGTGATCGAATCAGCAATCTTTCTGCATGAATCGCACTCGCCAAGATGGACGGCGATCTCTTCCAGATTTGCCTGATCGTCGATCGTCAGCAGTAGATGCTCGATCTCGTCGGACAGCGGACATTTTTCTTGCGTCTTTTTCATCTACGTCTCAAATGGGCCAGAATCGCGTTGATCGAGCCGAACTGCGATTGGCAACTCGAACCCGCTCAAACACGAATAATGCGATCTACACGAAGCAAAACGGAACGCGTTGCTAAGCCTGCGCGTCGTTTAGTTCGTCAATGCGCTTGCGAATCATATTGAGAACAAGATGTCGAACGACGTACACATGTCCGACCGACATATCGAGACGCTTGGCCACCTCTGCGGCGGGCACACCATCGATCGCATACATTCGAAACGCCTCCATCCGGCGCGGCGCGATATCATCGGCCGCCTGATCGAGACACCAAAGAATGTCCTGCAATTGCCATTCTCGTTCCCACGTTTCTTCGAGGCTCGGTGCTTCATCAGCACATACCGCAACATCTGCTTCGGCCGCAACGGGCAACTGTCGCCGCCTCGCGTTTTGCCGAATTTTGTTTTCGGTAACCGTCCGAACCCAATGTCGAAAACGACCGCGATCCCGGTCGTATTGAAAATCCCCAATGTGAGACGAAATGGCGACCATGACTTGCTGAACGATGTCGTCTGCATCCTGATCGCAAAGCCCGCGCATTCGTGCGACCCGATAGATCGCCGGCCCATAGCGAGAAAAGAATTCCCGCCACGCGCTTTGCGTATCCGGCCCATCGCCCAGTTGCGCAATCAGCGAAGGTCGCGTATCCGGAAATTTCTTGGAATGCAGCATGCGATTCAATCCCCCGCCTCGCGTGATGCGAGAGCGACGTGGCCGAAGCCCTGATTGTACCCTGCTAAATGCGTCCATTCCAAGTTATGCCGAAGGTTGGTGAGCCTGCGAATCGGTCACGTGCAATTCGCGCAGTGCCGTCTCACTAACCTTTATGCACACCATCCGCATTTCTTACTCAATTCTCGAATTTTTCTCATTCCAACGCAGTTTCGGACCGGGCCGGCGATGGTTCGCATGCACTTCGGCAAAATTTTCGCGAATTCGAGTAAGAACTGATTAAGGGGCGCATAAAGGTGGATGAGGGGCAATTGCACGGCGTCTAACCCCGTGGACCCATTCGACGATCCGCGACCGAATCGCGATAACCAACTTGCGACAAAGCTGCATTCGACATGGGCCCCCTCGCGTACGAAATAGGATCTTTCCTCTATTGGCTTTTTTGCGAATAACCGTAGCCATTATCGGTTTAACGGTTTCTTGCAGAGCCGATACGGCGTTGCTCATTGAATACCAACCGCCTCGCCACGGATAATGGTCCTTGCCACGAACAAGAATTGAGTGGTCGCATGGGTGCGATCGTTTACTGAGGTGATCCTAAGGGCAGATTCCCGCCGTAAAGGATCGCGCCATCATGTCATTGTCAAAACGGGAATCCGAGAAGAGATAGGTAAGGGAGAGAGTGTTTATGATTCGATCAACCCTGATGTGTGCGTTGGCGATCGCGTTCACCGCAACGGTCGCGTCTGCAGGAGTCGTCGAGACCGGTAGCGATCGGTATGACTATGCATTGGCTGCCGGCGCGGGTTCCAGTGACGGACCATACCAAAACAACGGCACGCCGATTTATGGCAACTTCACCGACACGACGTCGGCAACCGCATCGGACAGCGGCGGTTCCGGCGACGCCCGCGGTCAACAAACCTCGTCGATCGATCCGGGTCTGTATGTGGCGGACCTCGAAGCATTTGCCGCCGCATCTGCCGAGCCATTTGAATCGGGCAGCGCCCGCGCAGACGCGTATTACGAAGTGGCGTTCACCGTCACGAGTCCGGTCGACTATATGCTCAACGGCGACGGTTCCGTCAACGGCGGCGACTCGGTGTTGCAAATCCGTTTGGTTAACGTCGGTTCAGGCGGATCGCCGACCGAAACGTTCGTTAACTTCGTTGGCGGCAATTCATCCACGACGTTGAACGAATCCGGCACGCTCCTCCCGGGCGATTACGAACTCCGCGCTCATGCTTGGACGGACATTTCCTACTTCTTCGAGTTCGGTGCCGAATCGAACAGCTCAACTTCTGCGGCAAACTTCACGATGACGTTGACGCCCGAGCCGTCGTCGATCGTCTTGCTCGCGATCGGTGGTCTGGCCGCTGTACGACGCCGACGAATCGCAGCAGCTTAAACCATACCTTTTCTCCGAGGTGATTGGTGGCAACTAGCCCGAGCCATACTCCAAGGCTCGGGCGTTGCCTTCACCTTTTAGCACCTTGATCGTCTCGAGATTTGGGAAAGTCGGCCACATCAACACATCTCGAAACATTGCTGTCGCATTCAACCGTCAAATCGAATCATTGCATGAAACAATCAACATCATTTCATCATACTGTCGTTCTCATCGCGCTCTACCTTTGCATTACAACAACGGTAGATGCCGACGTGATCGAGACGGGAACCAACCGCTTCGTCGTCGTTGTAAGTCAAGGCGGTTCCGTCGTCGATGGCCCCAACGAACAGGACGACAGCAACATGTACGGCCCCGTCGATCAATACGTCGAGTCGTTTGCATGGGAAACCACCCACGGCGGCTCGTCGCAAGCATCGCAGGATAGCGACGTTTCGCACGGTCAGTACCAAGTCGATATGTGGGTACGCACCGACGCGGGTGGCGGCACGATGGGGGTTGATATCGCCACCGGTTACGCCGAGGCGTCGTTCGAAGTGTTGTTTACGCTGACCGAAGCGACCGATTTCAACGTGAGTGGATCGTATAACGCGTTTGGCTTCGTCAACGGCGCGGTTTCCGAAGCCGAAGTGCGAATCGATAACATCGGCGGAACCGGCACACCGAGCCAGGTCATTGCATTCACGAACGATAACTGCTGTCCTTCGGTCAACATTGACGGCACGCTGCTGCCCGGCGACTACGCCTTTCGCGTCAACACGCTCGCGATCGTCGATCATTCATTCATGATGTCATACACGGATTCAAACGCCGCGACGGATGTCGTTATGACGCTCGACGTGCCGCAGCAAAATCCGCTCGGCGATATGGACTGTAGCGGCACCGTGGATATCGATGACGTAGCCCCATTCGTTTCCGCGCTTATCGATCCGAGTGGCTACGGTGCGATGCTTCCCGGTTGCAATATTGACCTTGCTGATATGAACGCCGATACGCTCCGCGACGGTCGCGACCTTCACGATTTTGTCGCGACACTCGTGGCACCCTAAGACGGAACACCACTAGCACCGAACTTCAGAAGCTACAGGAAGAGACCATGACTCGCATGCTACTCACTGCGACAGCCGCATTATTCATCGCAACCCAATCTCTAAGCGCCGGTGTCGTTGAGACGGGTAGCACGCGTTTCATCATCGTAATGAATCAAGGCGGTGAAGTGATCGACGGCCCAACGCAGCTCGACTACTCCGATACGCTCGGTCTCTTCGATGAATATTTGCAATCATCGGCATGGAATGAATTCCATGGCGGCTCGTCCGAGGCCTTACAAGACAGTAACGTCAGCAACGGTGTGTACGACGTTCATCTTTCGGTCGGCACCGACGCGGGCGGCGGCACCATGGGCACTGACATCGCACTCGGCTATGCCGAGGCATACTTTGAAGTGTTGTTCACGCTCGACGAAACGACGGACTTCAATATCAGCGGCACATACAACGCATTCGGCGAGATCAACGGCGCGGTTTCGGAAGTTGAATTACGCATCGACAGTCTCGGGGGCGGTTCGCCGAGCCAAGTTATTGCTTACGAGACCGATGAATGCTGCCCGTCCATCAATTTTGATGGCACGTTGTTGCCCGGCGACTACGCATTTCGAGCACATGTATTGGGCATCGTCGATCACTCGTTCATGACGTCGTACAACACGAGTACTTCTGGTACGAACGTGACGATGACGCTTGATATCCCGATGGACATGCCAGCCGATATGGACTGCAGCGGTACAGTCGATTTGATGGATGTTGCACCATTCGTGCAAGCACTGCTCGCACCTGCCGACTACGACGTGGCGTACCCGAACTGCGATAAGAATCTGGCCGACATCAATAGCGACGGTCAACGGGACGGCGGCGACGTTTCGCACTTCGCAAGCTGCGTGGTTTCGTCCAACTGTCCGTAAAACGAAATAGGGGCAGATGATGCGGAATCATCGATCACTCGGACTTCTCGGAGTCCGGGTTTCGGTGGATATCGATCAGTCAAAGTGTGTGCCGAAACTTGTTGGTTTATCCCGCTGCAACCGTTTCCAACAACCATTGCTTCACTACATCGAACTCGATTGGTTTAACAAAGATTCGTTCGGGCGATAAATCCGGCGGCAGATTTTCTTTTTCGTAACCCGTTGTCAACGCAAACGGAACCCCCTGTTCGGCCAGCTTCTGCGCCAAGGGGTATACCTTCTTCCCACGCAAGCTTACGTCCAGAATCGCCGCATCCAGGTGAGCCGCGTCAGCCAATGCCAAGCCTTTTTCCAACGTCGGTGCTGGCCCGATGACTTCGCAGCCGGTTTCTTCAACAAACAAGGTCATCAACCGCGCCAACGACATGACATCCTCAACGAGCAACACCTTCGGCTTGCCGGGCGCTTTGGGCGCGGGCGCTTGCTCGTTGGGTTCTGCGCCATCCTCTTTGTGATTACGCCGCAACGACGGCACTGCTCCCTTTATCGGAAAGCTCATCGTGCAACGAAATCCATCTCGATGCCAATCGCGCTCGACGGTTCCACCCAAGTCGTATTCGACGACGTCGTCGATCAGCTTGGTGCCGAACCCCAAGTTCGTCGCCACGCTCACTGCCGGTCCGTCGAATTCACGCCAATCGATCTGAATGAGTTCGCCTTCAGCACTGCTAACACGCTGCCAAGACACGGCAACACCGCCGCTGGTGATCGACAACGAACCATACTTGCCGGCATTGGTCGCAAGCTCATGAACCGCAAGGTGCAACGCCAGCGATTGATCCGGCGGAATGACAATATCTTCACCGTCAAGCTTAAGCTTTTCTAAATCCGAGACGCGCGGTTCGAGTTCGCTACTGAGGATTTCGCGCAGCGCGATCCCCTTCCATTCCTGCTGCGTTAGCAAACTGTGGGCCGCCGCCATGGATCGCACACGATTTCGAAACGATGCCATGAACGAGTCAACGTCAGTCGCATTCGCGCTGGTTTGAACCGCAATCGCTTCTACCGTCGCAAGCGAGTTCTTCACTCGGTGATTCAACTCTGCCATAACCAGCCGCAACTGTTCCTCCTGCTCTTTGCGCTGCGATATATCGATCGCAATCGTGCATACCGCATACATCTCACCGTCGGCAGTTCGCAACGGGAACTTATTCGTATTAAAGATCCGATCCTGTCCATTAACGACCAGATACTCTTCGAACTCCTTCGGGGCTTTCGACTCCCAAATTTGCTCTTCGTTATTTTGTCGCGGGGCTGCCGCGGTGTTTGCCGCCGAAAAGTCTTCGTCGCTTTTGCCAAGGATTTCCTCGGGTGTTTCACCCAACAGCCCCGCATGGGCGGCGTTGATGAGAATGAAACGACCGTCGCGATCCTTCGCATATATCGACGCAGGCGAGTTATCCAATAGCGCTTGCAGGCGATCTCGTTGTTCGTCGATCTCACGCTCGATATTACGTCGTTCGGTGATGTCGGTATTCGTGCCGAACCAACGCACGATATCGCCGTTGTTGTTTCGAATCGGATAGGCACGTGAAAGAAACCATCGATAGTCGCCATCCTTGGACTTGAGCGGAAAAGTATCTTCCCACGCTTCGCCCGATTGGATACACGCCTTAAACTTTTCGGTCACCTTCTCGACGTAATCGGGGTCGTGAACTTGTTGCCAGCCCCAGCCCTGCATTTCATCAAGCGTTGTCCCGGTATAGTCAAACCAGCGCTGGTTGTACCACGTGATATAACCATCCGGCTCCGCCATCCATGCCAATTGCGAAATGTTATCCGCGAGTGTGCGGAAACGTTCTTCGTTGGCGCGCAATTGATTTTCGATGGCGTCTCTTTGAATGATGCCGCCGATGACGTTCGCGACTGACTGCACGAACTCCACGTCTTGTTGTGTGAACGTATGCGTATCTTTCGTATGCACGCCAAACACGCCGTACGGCTCACCCGCCTTGCCCGATATGACAACGCTAATACCACTGTGGACTCGATGATGTAATAGCAAATCCGGGCCTGAGAAACGCGTCTCCTCCGGTAAATTCTCCACGATCACCGGCATCGATTGTTCCAACGTATAACCGGCTTGCGAACCGGCACTCGTTGGGACCGTCGCCGTACCGACCAAGCCGTCATTCCATCCCACGCCAGCGACCATTAACAGCTCGTTCTTACCGGGCAGCAATTTCAGTATCTTGGCATACTCGCAATCGAGCGCGTCGGCAACGATGCGCACCGCGCTATCGAGAAACACCTCCGAATCCACACCGCGTAAAACGCGTTGGCTCAAATTGGTCAATTCGGCCTGCTGCCGCTCGCGACGCTGCAATTCATTGGTAGTTCGTTTCAAGCCGGTCACATCGAGGTAAGTGATCACCACGCCCACAATCCGATTGTCGTCCGTGCGATATGGAAGCGTATTGCGGATATACCACTTACCGTCGGCGGTCTGAAGTTCCCGTTCGATCGGAGCCAGCCCCTCCATTACCGATCGGGCATCCTCTAACAGCAAATCATCAACACACTGTCCGCGCAGGTGGTCGATCGGCCGACCAATGTCGGATTCGATTACGTGCAAGAGCTTTTGCGCTTCAGGCGTAAAGCGGCGAATGCAAAACGACTCATCGAGGAAGACTGCCGGCAACTTTGTGCTAGTGAGAAGATTGGCGATGTCGCTATGAGTATCCTGCAACTCGTCCATCTTTTCGCGCAACTGCGAGTTGACCGTCGTCAACTCTTCATTGACGCTCCGCAATTCCTCCGACTGCGTTTCGAGTTCTTCATTGGTCGACTGCAGCTCCTCGTTCATCGTCATCGCTTCTTCATTGGAGCTGCGCAGTTCTTCGTTCGCGTTTTCGAGTTCCTCGACCGTCGCGCGCAAATCGGCTCGCGTCGCGTGCAACTCGCGTTCAAGTTCGTTAGAAACGGAATCTTGCTTCGTCTCAACTCGATCGGGATCGACCACCTTATCGATGCGCTCGGCATCAAACGAAATCACCAACAGATCGTCGCCCAGTTCGCGCGAATTGGCCGGGCGAATCGTCAGGTTAACTTCCAACGACTCATCGTTGCGGGCCGGAATCTGTATCTGCGCTTGCACAAATTGATTTTCACGCGCCGCGCGGTACATCCCGGCTCGCACGCGCGTGCGTAGTGGTTCGCGTAACATATCCGTTAACGTCAGCTCGCCCGAATCATTCGGTAGGTCGAGAAACTCGACGAGGTCGCCCTGCAAGTGCAGAACATTGAAGTGCTTGTTCACAACCACCGTCGGCGGGACGCACACTTGCGCTAGCAGCCGATGCGCTGCAGCCCGCGCTAAATCACCTCCGAAATGTCGAGGCTCACCCGCGTTGAGTTGTTCGATTTTTTGACGGCCGGATTCAAAACGCGTCGTGGCCGGCAGTTCCGGTCGCCGTCGTTGAACGCCATCCAATCGTTGATAGATGCGCCATTTTTTATCGATCACGCGAAATGCGTCTTTACTCGCCCCTAAGGTTTCGGACGGCCCAAGGAAAAGAAATCCGCCTTCGCGCAACGCGAAGTGAAACAAGTCCAGCGCCGGCTTTTGCGCCTCGCGTCGAAGATAGATCAGCAAATTACGGCAAGAGACCAAATCCAGCCTTGAAAATGGCGGGTCGCCGAGAATATCGTGCCGTGCAAATGAGACGGTATCCCGAATGTACTGCTTGATTCGAAAACGCGACGTCTTTTCAACCGGTGAAAAATATTTTTCCCGAAGCTCATGCGGAAGCGCCGAAAGGCTACCAATGGGATACGTACCGCGCCGCGCCGCTTTCACCGCTTCATCATCGATATCTGTAGCAAATACTTGTATGTTGACGCCGCGATTGGCCTTATTTCTCTCCTTCTCCTCGTGCAACAAAATCGACAGCGAGAATGCCTCTTCTCCCGTGGCACATCCCGGCGTCCACACGCGGATCGCGCGAAGTCCGTCGTCTTCACGCTTCAATGCTTGCTCGAACAGGCGCGGTACAACATGTTCCTTTAATACGTCGTAGGCCTCTTCATCGCGGAAGAAATCGGTCACACTAATATGAAGATCGCGTGCCAATTGATCGACTTCGAGCTTATGCTCGTCCAGAAATTCGGCATACTCCTCGATACTATCGATCTGATTGAGACCCATACGCCGCGCGATGCGGCGACTTAGCGTGGATTCCTTGTAATACCCAAGGTCGATGCCGGATTCCTTGCTTAATAAATCGACAATCGTCTCCAGTGGGGTGCCGTCAATGCTCTCGGGGCGTTTTTCCTCATTACTTGTTTTTGATTCACCCGCTACACCGTTCGCGACATACGGATGGGCGGCGAAATCGGAAATGACCTTCGGCATTTCCTGAGGCGATAAAATCTTGTCGGCCAGACCCTGATCGATCACGCTGCGCGGCATACCGACGTGCGCTGCCGAATCCGGATGCTGCGCGATGGCGAGCCCTCCGGCAGCTTTGATCGCTCGCAAGCCGACCGTTCCATCCGAACCGGTACCGCTAAGCACGACACCGATCGCCCGTCGTTCGCGCTGTTTCGCAAGCGAACGGAAAAACACGTCAATCGTCATGCGACTGCCGCGCGGGTCGGCGGGCGGTGAAAGCCGCAGCCGTTCACCATCCAACTCGACGTACTTATCCGGCGGAATGATGTAAACGTGATCCGGCTCGAGCATTACGCCATCTGTAATCTCAGAAACCTTGACCTTGGCGTATTTGGAGAGCAAATCCGCCATCATGCTCTCGTGGGTGGGATCGAGATGCTGGATAAAGACGTACGACAATCCAGCCCCAGGTTCGACCGCCTGAAGAAACTGCTTGAACGCGTCTAGACCGCCGGCCGATGCACCGACTCCGACGACCACCGATGGAGTTGAATCTGGCATTTGCACCAACGAGAACGAGGTAACGAGGAAGGACAAGATCGCCACAAGAACCGGAAAAAGGACGATTATTGTGCAATATCCCACAGATTAAAAGCGTGATAGGTGGCTAAATTTTTCTTTAGGCCAGCATCCCGATTGGAGATTAACTGCCAGTACCCCGCGGCAACCTGTGCCGCCACCAACAGTTACGTACGACGCTTTCGATCACAATACAAATGCCGCCTGCGCACCCATGCGGATGCGAGGCGGCATTATCGCAGGACAACTAAATGCGCGTTCGCGCTGATTCCTGATTAGCCCATGCGGTTCTGATTATTGGGCTTCGAGTGATTCCTACCGTTGGTGCGGGCAATCTCGATTTCTTCGCCCTGACGCTCGATCGAATCGGCAAACAAGACGCGGCGGTCGTTCACCTTGGCGACTTGACCGCTGACCGAGATCGTTTTGCCTTCCTTGAGCATCTTCTTCAGCTTGGCTTCGTTACCCGAACCGAGATCGACGGCGATCTTCTTACCCTTTTGCGTTTCGACGATGGCCATCAGGTGCTTTTGATTACCATTGACCTTGGCAGTCTTCGTCGACTTGATCGTACCCTTCACATCCATCGCGCTGCGATCGATGTCGAGTTGCTTGCCATCGACCTGAGCCGACTTCGCAATCAGCAAGTCCTTACCGGCGATTTTGGCAACCGCACCATCAGCACGAAGCGTCTGACCTTGCGAGATGTTGTTCTCTTTCAGCGATTCCTTCGAGCCAAGATCGATACACATCGATTCCTTGCCTTGGTTCACCGAAACGATCAAGTGTTTGCTGCCGGCAACCGATACGGTCTTCATTTTCTCAATTTTACCATTCACGCTTTGGCGCTTCGAGGTCATCGTTCGATTGCGCTTCGACTGCGATTTGGCAGCCTTCTTATTCTTTCCATCGTCGTTGAAGCTGCGGTATCCGTTCCCACCATTCGACGAGTCGCGATACGCGTCAAAATTGGCATCTTGGTTATAGTCATACCACACGTAAAGCGTGAAATCGTTCTGATTCTCGGGATAGGTGTAGTAGCGACCGTAGTAATCGTAGAACCAATCGTCCGACTTATCGGTGTTGTAGCCGTACGTGCCGTCATCCCAATCGCTGTCGTTGTCGGCATCGTCATCATTGCGACCGGCTTCGTACGTTTCATTATCCCACTCGCCGATCACTTCATCCGTTGGGTTGTAATCGTTGCCATCGAACCACTCGGAAATGTCGTACCAAGCGTCATCTTCGTAATAGGGGCCGGCATCTTCCGGCTCTTCCGCCCGCACCGTCGATACGCTCAAACCGAGAACGGCAACGGCACCAAGAAGCCAACGACTGTGTTTTTGTTTCAGAAATGTGGACATAAGATGGGTCTCCTTCCAACAGAACCTAAATTGATAATCAGCAATGCGAACATCACATCACCTAATTGCGAGACCATAGATGTCCATGTTTTCAAATTTATGAATCGACCATAAAGCCTTGATTAGTTACCACCTCGGCCTGTCGTAATACCCACGAGCTGGACGATAACAGTCGGGGTATTTCACCTCGATTTAATCTATATAAAGTTTGGCCCAGGGCATCGCTCATTCAGATTAAACAACATTCATCACGTGCTAAGAACCCATCCATCACACGTGTCCATAATCCTTTCAAATGCATCGCATCGAACGATGTCAAATAGTCACGATGAATGAGGACACACCAATGTTGCTTAAAAGCACCGAAAACCTGAAATCACTAATCAACTCTACTGATGATGAGGTCGCATCAATCTACTTACCGCTTGACGGCCCATCTCCGGAGGGACGCGAGAAAAATCGCATCCGTCTCGACAACGCCCTTTCCGGCTTAAAGCACATGCTCGAAGAATGCGATCAATTAGATGAAGACAAGGCAGATGCCATCTACAACGGTGCCGCCGCAACCCTTCAACAAGATGACGATTGGGATTTGCATGGTTCGACCATCGTGGTTTCCGCCACGCACGACACGGTCACGTGCCAATACCTACCAAAAAAGGTCGATGCACGCGTCGTCATCGACTCGCGCTTCTATCTCGTCCCGGCAATCATGGCCAGCCACGGTAGGCTACAGATTCGCGTGTTGAATATGAGCCAGGACAAGGCCGAGCTGGTGTCACTCACCGGCATGGGCGTTGAAACGAAAACCCTCGATGACACCGGCGTTGAAGGGATGCCACCCGCTGAAGATGACCGTTCGGATCAATTGCAGTTTCACGGCGTTGACGTTCCGGGCGGTGGTCAAGCTGCTATCTTCCATGGCCAAGGTCAAGACGAACATGCCGCCGAAGAACGGCTTCGTCGGTGGGTCAAGCACGTGGCCGATGCGGTTCACGATGAACTGTACGAAAGCGATATCCCGCTCGTGTTTGCAGGCCCGGACAGGCTTTTCGGGGTTTACAAAGAGCACAATACGTACTCGGGGTTTGTGGAAGACGTACACGTGAATTCTGACTCACCTGACGGCCTGGACGACGAACGCGTCAAAGAAGTCTATCGCATCGCATCGGAATACGTGGCGAAGAATGACGAAGAGTACTGCACCTACGTCTTAAGCAAAGAATCGCACGGCGACGGCTCCACAGATCTCGCTGACCTAGCCGAATCTGTAGCCCTTGGTCGAATTGAGACCTTGCTCGTTGCAGACGAATTGGACAATTCCGCTGGCTCGCATGACCTGATCAGAGGCATGGAAGAAGACGAAGCTCAGCTCAACAAGGTGATATCCGACGCCATCATGATGGGTGCCAAAGTTCGATGCGTCGCACCCGATCAACTACCCGACGGCGTGAAAATCGCCGCCAGTTATCGATTCTAAACAGCATCCTCGTGACGGAGCCCTTCGCTCGCAGATCGCATCTCGGTGGTAAATACCGACCGCCGAGTTGAATCTGCGGCGAGGGGCTTTTTCATTTTTACGATTTCGGTGATCAATTAGGCAGCCGTTAACAGATGATCATTCCCACGGTTTAGCCCCCCGACTGAAGAATATCTGCCCCCGCCTCTAACGTGCGCGACTGGCGGGCCTGGCTCTCCAGTTCCTTCACCTCTGACCCCAAATCGCCTTCGGCATCATTCGCATGAGCACCGCTCTCTTGCGGCGCACGCTTCTTCTGAACAGACGCCTCGTCACTTACTTTCGCACTACCCGCATTCACTGACGACTCAGCATCCAACATTCGCACCGGCACCGGCTCAGGAAAGACCACTTCGCGCGCTTCATCAGGCAGCGAAATACCGGCCTCATCCAACGCTCGCAGTGTCAGTCGCATCACGGCCGACTTCACTTTCAACACGCTAAACTCTTCACAATCGATCCAAAAATAAATCCGCAAGTTAATCGTGGATGAGCCAAACTGCTCGACCAATACCAACGGCTCCGGCTCATGGAGAACCGCTGGGTGTTCGTTGATCACGTTCTGGGCAATTGACTGTGCTTCGGTAATTGACGAATCGTACCCAATGCCAATCATAAAATCAGACCGAATCTTAGGATTCGCTGTGAAGTTCTTGATCGTGTTCTTGTAAACCGTCGAGTTGGCCAACTGAATAAAGTTGCCGTCAAAATCCATTAGGATCGTCCCGCGCGTCGTGACCTTCTGCACAATCCCACGGTGCCCTTCCACTTCGATCGTGTCCTGAATCTGGAAGGGTCGCTGAATGCTAATGAGGATGCTCGCAAGAAAGTTCTCGGCGATATCGCGAAACGCAAAACCGAGAATAAGGCCCGCTACGCCGGTGCCACCAATAACGCTTACGGCAATTCGCGTGAGACCCGAAATACGAAGGAACAGATAGATACCGAGCAACACGATCACGACGATAATGATCTTGCGGATTACTCCCTTTAAGATTTCGCTGTCGGTACGGCGCGTAAAAAATGACGTTAAAACGCCCGCTGCAGATCGCGACAAGAGAATCGTCAGCCCCAACACCAACAGACCCGCCGCAAAAAGTGGTAGCGCACGAATCACTTGGCGCCATAGGTTTTGCAACTCCGCAAATGCCGGCCCCATATCCCATAGGGGCGACTCCTCCACTTCAATGCGATTCACGACGGCGACCACATCCTGTGTCTTGCGGGCCAAATCGCTAGCCCACACGCGATGCTCGATCTGTGGCGTCGTTCCCGCGAGAAATACGACGCCGTTATCGACGCGCACACTCGGATTCTCAAACCGCTCCGTCGATTCCAATATGCGCTGCAGCCGCGATTCGATCTCCGTATCCCGCACCGGCGATTCGACGTCGACCGTTTGATCGCTGGCAGCAAGGTCTTGATTCGCTACCTTCTCATCGGGCTTGTCGTCCGTATCCTGCGCCCAGGCAGTCGCAGAAATTGAAATCAACGACACTAAAATGCTGAAAACCTGCAACACAACTTGCCGTCTCTTGTTCGGCAACACCCTTACAGCATGCAATCTCATCGCTATTCCACCCTTTATTCAATTGATCTCGCTGCGTCGAATCTGGTTCAAAAAAAAGAGCCGCCGATTTGGCGACTCGCAATGTGCATTTCTTTTTGGCGGCGACAGGACGCCGAACTAATCGATGTCCACATCGACCGCGTCATCCACTTCATCAGCGGCGTCTTCGATCTTATCCGCGGTTTCTTCTAACGGACCCTCGTCTGCGCTGCATGACATCTCGCAACCACCTTGGGTGGCAAACAACATGAGCATGAGCAGATATGCCGGGAGATAGTATTTGAATTTCGATTTCATCGTTTTGCTCCTATGAATCAACAGGTTTAAGGAATCCAGTGCTTAGGCCTTTGCCCCACGCGCTACATGCATGATCAGCGAGCCGATCAATAAAACGACGAAAACGAAGAACAGAATCTTGGCAATTGATGCAGCCCCGGCGGCGATGCCACCAAATCCAAAGACTGCTGCGACAATAGCGATCAGGAAAAAAGTGAGTGCCCAACCTAACATAACCAAACCTCCTTAGGGGTTAGCAAGCTTTCGTTTCGCTTCCGACCTTCACTCGCAGTTGCGACGTAAGTCACGTTTTCCTTTCCTCACTGTTAGTATTATTGACGCCGCTTCTTAACCAGCAATGCCGACCACATTAATTGCCATTTAGTCGCGATTTAGCCCTTCGCAGCCCCGGTTGTGGTCTAGCGGAACAGTTGGAATAATACCGCTGTAACCCTGCTATGCTTCAAAAAGAGGCCTTAGAGATCATGACGTTGACGCAATCCAACCCATTAAGCCGCCGATACTTCGAGACCGGCCTGGGTATCCCATTCACCGAACAAAACACGATCAAGCGCTTGCGCAACGGCTGCGAAATCTTCCCGGCCATGCTCGACGCGATTGACAACGCAGAAGACACTATTGAATTTCTCACCTTCGTCTATTGGAAAGGCGACATCGCAGATAAATTCGCCAAAGCCCTAGCCGACCGCGCCCGCGCCGGCGTCCATGTCCGCGTCCTGCTCGATGCCGTGGGCGCACATCCGATGAAAAAAGAACTCATCCGCGTGATGTCGAGTGCCGGCGTCGAAGTCAAATGGTTTCGCGAAGTCAAGCTATGGAAAACCTGGCGGCTCGATCATCGTACGCACCGTAAGGTCATGGTTTGTGATGGTAACGTGGCCTATACCGGCGGTGTCGGCATTGCGGAGGAATGGACCGGCGACGCGCGAAATCCTCAGGAATGGCGCGAAACCCACTTCGAAATCAAAGGCCCCGCCGTCGATGGATTGCGATCCGCATTCTTCGAAAATTGGGCCGAGACCTGCCGTCCAAATCTCATTCATTTCACCCCGACCGAGGGCCAAGAACACTGCGGTTCTGCAGCGATTCAAACGATTCGCACGTCCGCGTCTTTCGAATGGGGAGATGCGGCGACCGTGCTGCACATGCTCATTGCTTCGGCGCAGTCCAGTTTATCCATTACGACGGCCTATTTTGTGCCAGATGAATCGACGATTCGACACCTCATTACCGCCAAATCGCGAGGTGTTGATATAAGAATCCTCGTGCCGGGTGAGCACATGGATATTCGTCTATGCCGCTTGGGCGGCCAAGCCCATTACGAACGCCTCCTCGATCAAGGGATCGAGATATACGAATACCAACCCACGATGATCCACGCCAAGTTGATCATGGTCGACGAAGATTTCTCCGCCATTGGCTCTGCTAACTTTGACTATCGCTCGCTCTTCATCAATGACGAACTCATTCTCATCGTCCAGGACGAGCGACTGACGCGCGACCTGTTAAGCGACTTCGAAGACGACTTGCAACGCGCCAAACGCATTACTCGAAAGAACTGGCGCAAACGCGGCTGGTGGCAACGTACCAAAGAGAGCATCGTCAGGCGTGTGAAGCACAAGCTCTAAGACACTAAACGCCTCAAACTTGGCCCCCTACTAAACGACAAAGAACTGTGACATCTCTCGATGCCACAGTCCTGTTATCGCAACGGTGGGAGCAGCTCACCGTTGATCCCCCTGATAACCAACCTGCGTCAGGGTAGTAACCGCGCCACCACGGGGATTCTCTTAAAGGCGGCCCCTGCATCATCTGATACAGAAGCCGGCATAGTCGGTACATCGCCTCTTGCCGCCAACCGACCGATGTTCAAATCGTCCGGATCGACGACAAAGTTGCCGCTCTCCGAATCAACCCGCACCGCATTCCACGGCACGGAAAGCAATTCGCCTTCGGTCATATCATCGATATGTGCTTTCACGCGCAAGATCGCGAATCGAACGCAATCATCTCGAACGTCAAAGATGATGTCCATCAGCGAAGCAAAGGGTTCACCCAACGGGCTAATGACCTGTCTGCCGATCATGGTGCTGAATGTGCGGGTCGGAGTTTCGTTCATCGGATTACTCGCTCTTAAGCAAAAGGAAACGTGATAGCAGGACATTTCTGCCCTGCTATCACAACACGGGAGAGAGGGGAAAAAGAACTTATGCGTACGACGCTTTGTTACTCGGACTCTTCCATAGCCACGGTAACTTCTACGTCGTCATCGTTTGCGTCGATGCTCGACGATGTGGCAGCACTGCCAATACGTGTGGTGTTGTTGCTGCGGTTTTCCCAGTAAGGTTGAACGTTGAAGTCGCGATGAACGCCTTCGTTCCAACGATCATTGAACCAATTGGGGTAGTCGCCTTCTTCAAAGCGAGCAAGCTTCTTGAAGTTTTCCTTTGGCATGTTGATCATGCACTTGCCATTCTGATGCTTCACTGCACCGGCAGGCACGGCAACCATACCATCGGCATCGTTGCAATCGACCAACAGGTAAGCGACGTGTTGCTTATCGATATCGACGACAACATCCTCAACTTCACCCAAGGTTTCGTTTTGGCTGTTCACGATGTCTTTGCCGAGTACTTCGCTGATCTTGGCAATCTTGTTCGCAGACGTCGTGTTCGACGATGAACCGAACTGCGAATGCGCCTTCGTCGGCCATTGGTCGCCGGTGAAGCCGGTCGTGTCGTTCAATTCGCTGCGGCGAATGTCAAAGCGTACGCGATTCGGCATCATACCGATCACACGTTCGCAGGGAACGGCGTGAAGCTTTTCACCCAGACCGAGGAAACCGCCACGAGCCAATGCGATGTAAACAACTTCGCCATTGTCCGGATTTACGGCGACATCTTCGATGTCACCCAGATTGCGATCACGCATATCGACGGCAACCTTGTTCATCATCTCGCTCGCAAACTTCATGCGACCGGGGCCCGGCTCAAAGCGATTCTGATTGCGTGAGTAACGGACGTTGTTGTAACCGCCATCGTTGTAGCTGCGATTGCGGCTACCGTCACGATAACGGTTGTAACCATAATCGTTTCGATCGTTACCACGGCGAGCTGTGCGGTTACCGCGTTGATAATCGTCATAGACCGTGCTGCCACGGTTCGGCGGCCAGCTATTGCGCTGGATGTATTCGTCATTCACGCGCGCCTGACGTCCATCGCGATAGTCTCGATCGTCGCCATAACCGTAGTTGCGGTCGTCGCGTGAGTTGCGATAGCCCTGATAACCGTTCGAACTCGAGATGTCATAGCGGCTCGAAGAAGCAACGCTAAGAACCTTCGCCGATTCCGGGCAAACGTACACGTCACGCAGACGCGAGTGACCGATCAAGCAAGTCACGCGGAAGTCGACTTTATTCATCGACTTATCACGGTCGTTACCATACGTACGATTGTGATCGTCGCGATCTTTCTTGTAACGATCGTTATCGCGATTCTGCGAATTCTGGCCGTTGTTCGCTTGCGCATTTTGGCTGTTATTCTGGTTGTTGTTTCGGGCGTTGTTCTGTTTGTTGTCTTGGCTGTTGCGATATGCGTTGTTGCCGGATTGATTGCGGCTCCAGTCGTCTTGCATGTTTTGCCACTCGTACGAGCGCACGAGTTCAACGGCGATTGCCGTGCCGCCGGTTTCGTCTTCGGCCTTCTTTACGATTTCGGCAAGCGATTTGTTTGCCTTATCGAGTTGCTTGGCCGCATCCCGAGCGGTTCGAGGGGAAGGCGTTTCGGCCATGGTGGTTGCCGTGATTAAGCACAAGGCGACGGCAGTCGTAAATACGGGTCGGATCACTGATGACATAGGGTTCCTCCTTTCAGTGTCCATTCATTCTTGTTTCGAGGTCAAATTGACCACACAGAGTTTCTTGTTAACCAACTTTGGCTCGCGACAATTTCTCTCGCTCATCTATCGAAAAGATATCGGAGCAAAACAACAATCTAGCGAAAACCAAAGAACGACTTCGTCATTTCCGATTTAGACTTCTGTTACGTCGAAGCCTGCAAACAAACGAATGGTTCGTAAGCGTTACCTTGCAAGCACCATTCACTCGCAAGGTAGGAGGCCCCTCCCGGACATAGGTTCGCCAGGATTGCCGGGAGAGGCCAGGAAAGGGTGGATCGAATTACTTTTTCTCATCCTTCGTCGCGTCGCGCAGATCGCGCACCAGGTCGTGCCCTTTCTTCACCTCCGCATACTGCTTGAGAAGGAGATCGTTGAGTGCCGAGCCTGCCGTTTCTTTCAACACTTCTTCGTAGCGTTCCTTGATGACGTCTTCGCCGCGCTCGGCTTCAGCCAAGACCGCGTAGTTGTCGCCATCGGTCATCGCGCCGCGCGCTGACAACCACCAACGGTGCACCTTGCCCTTAATGCTGCCGGCATCGCTTGCCTCTTCGTCGTTAAGTTCGATGTATTGGCGCAGTTGCTCGGCAAAGACTTTGCGGTCCGACGACAACTGTCGAAACAATCCAGCGATTTGCGCGTTCTCAATCGTTTCGGCCGCTTGATCGAAGCCCTTGTAGCTGTCGATATTGACCTTGACCAAATCTTTCAGTTTCTCGACGGTCTTTTCGTTCAAATTGGCAGTGGTTTCGAGAGCCATGCTCAATTACCTCCCTTGCGTCTCACATAAAAACCGGCTTAAGATTCTTCATCTCGTCGCCAGGTTTTCAGCGTGTATTGAAATTCGTTACACGAAGGATGAGAGAACCTTCTCTCATCAACACGTAGAAACAATAGCGATGCCTGTTCGCGGGAAGTTCAACTTGAACTAAGTAAAGATTTACTACCCCACGTTGTGAGCGATTGGCTGGGAAAAGAACATGCAGGCGCTTGTCAGAAAATCTTGGCTATCGATACGATCCAGCTATTGGTTCTTTCCGGCACTGATGTCGATCGCTGCGATCTTGGCGTCGATTGTCGCCGTGTGGATTGACCGCAACTTCGATACCGAAGGCTGGCATGAATTAAATTTCATTTACACAAGTACCCCCGATGCCGCTCGCACCATTCTTGCGACATTGGCCGGCTCCATGATTACCGTCGCGGGCGTCACCTTCGCCATCACCATCACCACCGTCGGTAACGCAACCGCCCAATTCGGCCCGCGCGTACTAACCAACTTCATGCGCGACCGCGGCAATCAGATCAGCCTCGGCGCTTTTGTTGCGAACTTTCTATATTGCCTTTTCGTGCTTCGAAGCGTTCGTTCGGCAGTAGACTCAGCAGAAACGGACATCGTTTTTATTCCACAGATCGCAATCCTGGTCGCGCTCGCCAGCACTATCGGCTGCGTCGGGGTATTGATCTACTACATCCACCACGTTCCCTATTCGCTGCACGTTTCGAATCTGCTTGCCTATATAGGCACAGAATTGCAAACGAAGATCGAGAAACTCTTCCCTGAAGAGGTCGGCCAAGCCCTGCCTAAGAAACTCGATCGCGCTCGGCAGGTGGAAGCTGAGCTCGCATCTAAACCGAATATCACCATCCATTCGAAATCGACGGGCTTTCTGCAATTGGTCGATGATTCCAAACTAATGGAGCTTGCCAACCAACACGATCTCATCATCGTCATGAAGTGCCGACCGGGAGACTTCATCATCGCCGGTCAAACCATCGCATTCGTTTACACCAATAGTCGTAGCACGACATCTGACGACTTAAATCTGCAAGTAGCGCTCACCATCGGATACCAACGCACGCCGGATCAGGATGTTCGCTTTCTTGTAAACGAGCTCGTCGAAATCGCCACGCGCGCCTTATCCACGGGCCAGAACGACCCGTTCACCGCAATCGATGCACTGCATTGGTTGACGGCCGGTTTAACCAAGCGCATATCACGTCAAACGCCTTCCCCCTACCGAATGAATGACGATGATGAATTACGCGCGATCGCAACCCCCGCGACCGCCAAAGAGATGATCGACATGATTTACGACCAGTTACGGCCCTATGCAGTTGGTGACCGCAATGTCGGTCTGGTCTTTATGACGTCGATTACGACGGCCTTAGCATCTTGCAACGACCCCGAACTGAAAACCTATCTTCGGACCAAAGCGGAATCATTCCGCGATGACGTCGCGCAGCGCGGCTGGCACGCATCGGATGTGACACGGTTGGGCGAGATTGCGCCTTAGCTTCATTTGCTTAGTTCCGAGCGAAGACGAAATAAATAACCATGCCCAGCACCGGCATCAGAAGAATGATGAGTATCCAAAGCAATTGCCACCCAAAGGGTTCCGCTCGCCCTAACACATGAATCACGGCATAAATATCGAGAATCAAAACGATAAGAGACAACAGTTCAAGCACGTTTCCTCCTTGCTTTGTTGCATCCTAGGGGGCCACTTACCAATTGCTTATTTCAACTATATGAACCGCAATTAAAAATTGATTTAACCGACGATGAATCAGCGCACGATTGACTGACCGTTCCCATCAATACGAGCGTCAAGAAAACGGCCTAACCAGTCCCCATAACACGGCGACGGGTATCCATACCATCGTCGCGGTACATGCCGCATCGCCCCCTTGAATTTTTCGTTGCAACTCGCGAGAATTCGCACTGCAATAAAAAGATATTGAGGCTCGCAGGTGAACGACGAGGCAAACAAACCAACTGAAGAAAAACAAGACGGCGATACGGAGCAAGCGCAACAATCCGGGCGCTTCCTTGAAGGCCCGATCGATATTCGCTCTATCGCGCTGACCGGGATCTTTGTGATCGCCGCGTTTCACGCACTTTACGTTGCAAAGTCGATATTTATCCCGCTCGTGCTTGCGATCTTATTGAGTTTGATGCTACGCCCGCCTGTGCGCATCCTCAATAAAGTCGGCATCCCCGATTCGGTCGGAGCGTCGATCGTATTGGCGATTCTCACTTTTGCACTGCTGTTTGGGTTTTACGCATTATCCACGCCCGCTGCCCGCTGGTTAAACGAAATCCCACGCAGCGCGCGTAAAATCGAATATCAACTCAGAAGTTTTGAGAAGCCCCTCAATAAGGTTAAGGAAGTATCCGACGCCGTTGAAGACGTAGCATCGCGCGACGAGTTTGGCGTGCAAAAAGTGAAAATTCGCAATGACGGCATTCTCGACTACCTAATGATGCAAACGCACGGCTTCTTAATGCTCGTGTTTCTGACCTTTGCGTTTCTATTCTTTCTATTGGCTTCAGGCGACATTTTTCTTCGAAAACTCGTTCGTGTCATTCCCAAGCTTCAGGACAAGAAACAAGCCGTCGATATCGTCAATAAGATTCAGAACAATATCGCCGCATATATTTTCTCGATCAGTATCATCAACGTCGGCCTCGGCGTAGCGATTGCCACCGCAATGTATTTCCTTGGCCTACCCAACCCCATACTTTGGGGCGCGATGGCCTTTTTGCTCAACTTTGTTCCGTATTTGGGTGCCATTACCGGCGTTGTCGTAGTGGGCATCGTTTCGATCGTCGAAGACCGCACGATTGGCTACACACTATTCGTCATGCTCATCTACTACAGCCTTACGGTAACAGAAGGCACGATCGTTACACCGATGTTTGTCGGCCACCGCCTGCGACTCAATCCGGTGGTGATCTTCCTGGCGCTGATCTTGTGGGCATGGCTTTGGGGAATTGCAGGCGCGCTGCTCGCCGTGCCGATCCTAGCGACCTTCAAAATCCTATGCGACCATCTCACGCCGCTAAAACCGATCGGGGAGTTTATTGAAAGATGACGTTCGCAGGAAAAAAACGTGATCCTATTCCAACGACTCCGCTTCCATTTCTAAATGGTTTAACACATTGCTAAGCAAGGCGCTTTTTAGCAAGGTCGTCCCGGTTCGAAACGCTTTATAACCAGCAGTCGCCAGCATACTGCCTGAACGCCCTTCCGAACAACCACACCGGTCACGCTGAATAAATCGCCGCAGCGCGACAACGCCAACTACACTACCGCCAACAACGCACAGCATGCTCACAATCGGATGATGCTGCATAGCGCCGCGAACGACGTCCGTCTGCGACCATTCCGCCTTGCTTCGACCTTTCCACGTTCTCAATGCGCGAAACGCTTCGGCGGACTCGCGACGCAGCAGCTCACCGGTCGAAACGGGTTTCCAATCCGTCGGCTTGCTTCGTCGATAGTTCAGTAGATTCTTGTTTGGTAGTAGCTTCGTCATCGAAGCCCCCGTATTTCTTGATTAGCCGAGCACGCCTATCGCGGGCTCTGGCGAAGGCAACCACTGCTGTCACGATCACAACTGCAAGACAAATCCCGACGCCCACGATCAACTCGGCAAGCCCCGGAGAATCTGCAAATTGATTTCGCAACAACAGCCTGAAACCTTCAAAGGCATAGAGCATGCCGCGCAACATCGCCGCGACGGCGATCCCCCCTATGACGAGGGCAATCGCCGTCCCGACGATGAACCTGCGCGTTTGCTCTCTTACTTGCTCGATCTTCACATCGATCAGATGTGTCACGATCGAGGTAAGCTCAGCAAGTTGCGCGGAGATCACTTGAAGCGGATCTGCCGCACTCGGTTCATTCGGCTCTTCAGGTTGTCGCTCATCATGCGATGACTGACCGTTCATCACCATGATTCTACCGCCAACCCTAGCGTTTGGTGAAAAACGCGCCGAAGACTGCGCCGACGCCGGCTGCGATCAACATGGACTTTAACGGCTTCTCACGGATGTACCGTTCGACCGGATCCATTTGGTCCAGCGCAGCCTGACCGGCGGTTTCAGCGAGTTCTCGAATATCGCCGCCGACGGTAAGTGCCTGTTCGCGAATCTCGTCGAAACCAACGAGATCATCAGAGTTGGAACCACGCGACGCCTTAATGGGTTTTCGATTGTTTGATTTTTGA
>JAUIHO010000298.1 GCA_030432035.1 Phycisphaerae bacterium | reverse complement strand
GTGGCGTCGATGTCCATGTTGTAGCCAAGGCCATACTGACCCGGCACGAGATCGAATTGCGTTTGATATGCGAAGCTGTTAGGGCCGGTGCCGAAGATCGTGTTGTAGTTGAAGCTCTGGCCACCGCCACCGGGTGTGCCGTTGATCCCGAAGTAGGAAACCGACATGCCCGCGCGCATCTGATCCATCGGCAAATCGAAGTTCAACTCGGCATCGACCAAGATGCTGATCGGCTCGGTGACGGTGATCGTGATGCGACCATCCGCAACTGCGTCAGAGGTCATGTCGTTAGCAACTGCAGCAATCAAGCCCGCATCGATTCGCAGAATCCCGAAATCATCGCCCCAAAAGAATTCGTAATTCGCAATGGCGTGCGACTGAGCAAAATTAGCAGAATGAGAATCCATGAATGGACTCGAGACTGAAAGAAAAAAATCATCGTCGTCGTCAGGTGGTAATTCGCCAGCTCCGACACTTAAAAGAAAATCATCCAGCGTGAAGCTCGACGCTCGCAGAGGTGTAACCGGAAAAGCAAAAATGATGAGTACCAAAAACCTAAATACCATGGTCAGGGCACCTCCTGCCCCATTTGAACCAAATGTTCATAATAAATTGAATTTCGCGAGTAATTCAAGTAAGACAAACATCAAATCATGCCTAGTTGGCAAGTATGCGATTCTCACAACGATTTATTGGGCTGGCCATTTCCGGCCCGAGTTCCCGACGCGAATAACCGGGATTAGCGACAGCGAATGACGGAACAAGAGTGCTTAACACTCACTCATTTAACCCCTTCAAAAACGCCAAGACATCCTCAACCTCATCGACCGTCGCTCCCGGTACGCGTCCGGCGCGATCGCATTCGCCTAGCAACACCAAATCTTCATACCACTCGCTTGACCGCAGCCGTTGATGCGCTCGAAAGCCCAGCGTGCCGTCCTCGATCAGGTGCGCATCCATATGATGCCGAATCAGAAACTCGATACGCTCTGAAACAAAACCCTCCAACGCGAGCAAGCCTGCTTCCACGTGGTCGTGCGGATCGATCGCCTTTCCAACATCGTGTAGCAACGCCGCCGTCATAAACTCCTCATCGTAAGGTAGCGCCTCCCGTGCCAACTCGAAGACTTGCAAGCTGTGATAGAGCGCATCACCTTCCGGATGCCAACGCGGATCCTGCTGCACCGCCTCTAAAGGCAACAACAACGAACGATACAAATCGGACGCACTCAGAAAGTCCGTTGCGCGCATCAGCTCCGCTTCGATGTCGATCTCGGGATGCTCGTGCGCAATCAACGCTTCCAACCCCGCCACATCTACCCGCTCAATGCGCTTGCCGGTGATCGAACTCTTGAATGGATAATTCACCTTGTCCAACGGGTAAACCGTCAGCTCGACTGGAATCTCTCCCACCACATGCACGTGCACGAAGTGCCGCTCTTCACCAAACTTCAACACGCGCTTGCGTTCGACCGTGAAGTGCAATCCGTGTTCATCGAGCACGGCAGTCAGCGCCGACAGCGTGTCGGTGAATACGTGAAGATCAATATCCGAGCCCGCCCGCACATGGCCGGTCAAAACGCTACCGATCAGATGTGCATGAAAAACCTCCAGCCGCCGAAGATGCCGCAACGCTTCAATTCGCATCGCGCCCAATCGTCGCCGCCGCTCGTCACCTTCGTAAAACGCGGCCAGCGCCTGAATCTCATCGCGAATCTCGCGATTCGATGGCAAATCGCTCGGCTTGATGCGTCCGCGCAGTCCGAATTCTCGCGCTGCCTTGCGTTTGGCCGTGTAATACTCCTTCTCATCGCGCGCATACATCAACTGCGCCGCCCGCCGGGCGATCTGCATACGAAACTTTTGATCTGACATAGAAATGGGTGCGTCGAAATTGAATGCCCATCGAAGCGACGCGGGGCTTAGTTCCGAACTATCGTTGCTTTCCAGATTGCCGTCAATAACAAGACTGCAAATTCGCGATCATCCTCGAATTTGTGCCAATATGCTCGGATCTTTGATTTCCTCATCGCGCGCCAACAGCAATGTCTTCGCCAACACCTCCGCCGTCTTCGGATCGTCATCGGCAAATGGCAAGAACAAGCGCCCGCGATATTGACTGTGCACGGCGACGATGATGAGCACGCTACCCGGCAAAACACTGGTGGTGGCGCTCCCCAGATGTACCGAGTAGCTACCCCGCTTGCCGTCGATCTTTATATAATTCCCATCAACGCGCACGTTGTTCAGCCTCAATAGCTGACAAGTTTCCGATACCAATCGCGCCCGCATTTCGATGGTGGATGCCGATGCTTCCGGATCGATGCCCCCCGCGTGGGCCACGCCTACGACCAAATCCAGATCGCGCATAACTTCGCTAAACAACCGTTCGGGAACCTCGGTCAGCGGCACGCGCGTATAACTCTCGGCGTTCCGTTTTACAAACGCCACCGCCTCCAATGTCAAATCTTCGACATCGGCGGCCGTAAAGAACGGATGCTGAAACCACAACTCGGCGATCAGATTCTCATCGTGAAACGTCTTGCGAATCCCTTCGTCGGGGACCGCCAGCCATTGCCGCGCCTTCAGTAGCGCCAACGCCTGTCGTGGCTGCACTTGGTGGCCCGCATAGCGGCGCGACATATCGCTGCCATCCGATTCCGCCTTGGTTTTTGGATAAGTCTCGCGGAATACTTGTTTGAACGGTTGCACCCGTTCGGCACTGAAGCATTCACGCTGCCAACTCGACCAGTCGCCGCGCTGCAACAGATCAAATGAATGGGCAATCCGTACCTCATCGCGTTTACCCACGGGCTCGACGCGTCCATCGGCAGCGCGCAGCAACTTGCCGTTTTCGGTCGGATATCCGATCAGGTCGCCATCACCGATGAACACCAGACGCTCCACCATCGGTCGCAACATCGGATGATCGAAAAACTGCCGCAGTTCCTCAGCAGTGAATCGATCGCCGCGGCACATGGCCGCTTCCAGCGACAACCGCATGCGCGCGCGCTGTCGGCGCAAATCCTTAACCCGCGCGCGCAACGCGACGATGTCTTTATCCTTACGTAACGCCGCAGGTACATTCTTGAGCGGGCGCTCTTTCTTGACGACACTCAATTCGGGCGCCCCGTCATCATCGAGCGCCAACGTCACGCGTGTTTCCTTCTTCGCGACCGTAATGGGCCCTCGGGCTAAATCGGCAACGGCTTCGGCTTCCATCGCCCATTGCAGACGTTGTGGATCGCGATACCCCGCCGTTCGCGCCAGATTCTGCATGGCAATCTCAACCGCACGACCCTCGCTGGTTTGACGCATACTACCGAACTGGCGCGATTCGCGCTTGAATTCCTGCAGTCGCTGGTAACGTTCGAGCGTTTCGGCCTGCCGCCCCTTCGGCTGTTTCGGCAGCGGCACCAAGCCCAACGCCCGCACGGCATCCTGATGGCGTTTCTCATCGATACGCCGCCGTAACTCATCGAGCGTCACACGATCCAGCATGGCGTCGGCAAACAATTGGGCCCGCTTATGACCACCGCTATTGGATGCATATTTGACCGGTGCTTGCAACGCCTCCCATCCTGCCGTGCCCAAGGTCTCGATCGCGCGCAAAAACCAAGCAACATCGACGGCCCCTTCTTCCAAATCCGACGCCGCCAATTCGGTGCGCTCGCCGATTTGCGCCGCCCATTGCTCGCGATACGAATCGTCGCGCCAATACATCTCTTGCTTGGTATGGGCGTGAATCCACCAAATCGCATCCGCCAATCCCGGTTGACTCAATGCCGTTTCGACCAAGCCCGCCCATTGCGGCGCATACATCGCCACTTCAACGAGGCGTTTTTCGCTGATGCCGTTGGCTTTGGCAGTGGCCTTCAATGTCTTCGCGCTGTCGCCCTCGCTCGGTGCCGACACTTTAATCAGCCGACTGAATGAATACGCGCGTGTCGGCTCGCCCCACTGATCCTGACGCATCAGCTTATCTCGCCCCAGCGCTTTCACCAGCGCGCCAAGATTGGCAACTCCACCGGAATACTTCAGCTCCGAGGCTGCCACGGATGCCGAAGAAGCCTGCTCGCCGCGCGTCAACTCCACATCGATCAAGCGCTGCCGCATCGTCTCGATCATGTTGGCCAACGCGGGCCGCGTTGCAAATATCGGCGGCATCTTCTGTTGCGAGACATCGCCAATGGGCCCGAATGTTTCGACGACACCGTTGAATCGTTCTTTTTTAACCGGCCTTAGCAGCACCCATGCCAGGTCGTATTCATTCAACATGCCTGCATCGAACGCGAGCACAAAATCTGGCAGCCTAACGCGCACATCCAGCGGCTCACCTCGCTCGAATGCCAGCATCGTTAGCACCGCAAAATGCAGTTGCATTTCAGCACTCACTTGCGCCGGCATCAAACTCGCAAATCGACTATACAAGGACCAACGATACGCGGGGGTGCTGATGACCTCATCTCGGAAATAATGCTTTTCACCCGCACGTTCCTCGACGCCGTGCGGTTCATCGGGAACC
>JAUIHO010000297.1 GCA_030432035.1 Phycisphaerae bacterium | reverse complement strand
CAACCATTACCAATGGGTCGACGTGCGCGCCGATTGGCATCGTGTGTTGCCGAACCTAACGACGATGAATTTGCCAGAGTTCAAGGCGTGGAAAATAGAAAGTGATGGTGCAAATTACGTCGGAATCTTTTCAGATTCGGCGTCTGCCGCGGCCGGTTATCGTGCGCAGTCCGGGCTTGAAAAGGAAAATTTCCGCGACGTTCGGCTCAACAATGTGATCGATTGGCGGCGCGAATGGTGTGCCGTCGTTCAAGGATCGAACGCTCGACAACTGCTATTCGTTCGGCCCGAAGGTCTGCCTGCCATCGTGCATTGCCTGGATGAGGCGAACGATCTTCCCGCCCGTTTGCGAGGTAAATCGGTCGCCAAACGCCTGCTCGGTTATGCTGAAGTCGATCTGCACGATTCGCGCCAGCCGCTGTTTGTCTTTGACGTTAGCTTCGGCGCGCCAGCCAAATGGCCGACGGACGAGGAAGACCTGATGTCGCCGTTTGGGCCGTATGTTCCGAATGTCGAGTTTTTCCCACCCGCGGAAGGACCGCAGCCAGCAGCCTCTAACTGACGGAATCTCCCGCAAATCGTCGATATTTCCCATAGCACGCGACTTCCGTAAATCGCGCCGATGGGAAATTATTTGCATTCCGCAACAGCCACACATCCTGTATCGACGCGCATTGCCGCGACATCGCAAGTATTGCCGCGCATCGGAGAGGGCCGCTCCGTCTTGGTCTGCGCCGTGCACCACGTGCATGCCGATGGCATAACCTACACAGGTGGGGCCGAGAAGCACGTACTCACGGCAATCGATGCACTGTTGCATAGCGGCGCTCGCGTGGTCGTCGCTTATTCCGGTTCGGATATCTATGAGAATCTAAGACGCCATCCCGCATCGGAGCGCTTGGACGTTCATCGCGTGGACTGGACCAACGATGTATTTGCGGGTGACCGACGCATCACGCCCGCATGCCTTTGGCAGCGATGGCGCTGGTTGCGCGCTCAACACGTCGACACAGCGTATTTCGTGCAACAAGCCGCCGGTCGAGCCTTTCGCGCGAGCGTCGTCGCCGCTCGGATGGCCGGGTTGCGCGTCGTCTGCACGCTGCGCCAAGCACCTGAAGATCTGCCGCCCGCATACACAAACCGTATCTTAGGCATTCTCCCACGCCCACAACTCTGGCGGCGACGCATGCTGCGACAACATCGCCTGCCGGCGCAATGCGCCCACACACTCGTCTACAACACGCACACCATCGCCGACGACTACGAACAAACATACTTGTTTGATGCCAACAAACGAGCCATCGTTTCAAATGGCTTGCCGCTCTCGGGCGAACCGCGCAAAAACATTGGTGCCATGCGAGTGGGCTATCTCGGTCGCCTAACCGAACCCAAAGGCGTTATTCAACTGCTCGATGCATTTTCGCGAATCGCCACGCATTATCCGCAAGCCACACTCACCTATTTCGGCGACGGACCGTTGCGTGACGCGTTGCGTCGTCGCGCCAATGCGGCTGGCTTAGGGCAACGCGTGCGACTCGCGGGTTACGTCACCGATCGCAGCGCCGTGTTCGACGCAATCGATCTTTACGTGCATCCATCCTTGCGCGAAGCGTTACCGAATAGCGTGCTGGAAGCGATGGCGGCGGGCGTCCCATGCATTGCGACTGATGCGGGCGGCACGCGCGACGTGGTTAATGATGGCATAACGGGTCTGTTGATTGCGCCGGATGATGTAACCGCGCTAAGCAAAGCCATACAACGAATGATCGATGACGCCGATCTATACAGCCGTTGCGCCGAGAACGCTGCCCAACTTATCGAACGCGAATTCAACCCGGAAGAAAACGCCGCCCGTTTAGTGCAAGCGATACTCGGACTGCCGCGCTAACGTTCCTGTTCTTTAATCAACCGTCGCGCCATCTCATTCGCTTCGTCGATCAACGTCTGCGGGTAGCCTTCCATCTCCAGCACGCGTAGCGCATTGCGCGTCTGCGACGGTCCCTCATGAATGCGGTAGTCAAACACCAACGCCGCGCTGTCGATGCTTTCTGCAAAATGAAAGTTAGCCACTTGCCGGTTGTCCGCCAGCGCCGTTAACGCTTCATCGTGCGTAGCGACCATGTGCAGACCGCCGCCGCGCGTCAGGCTGCGTACGACGGCCACAGCCGCCGCTACGCGCTCTGCGGAATTGGTCCCGCGAAACGGTTCATCCACCAACGCCAATATTGGCTCGTGCCGCGCCGTCGCTTCGACCATGCGCTTTACCTGCCGCACTTCGGCAAGAAAGTAACTCTCGTGCCGCGCCAAATCGTCGCGAATGCGCAGGTCGGTCATCAATCGCAACGGCGTCAGTCGCATCGATTGCGCCGGCACCGCCGAACCGATCTGCGCCAGCACCACATTGCACGCCGTCATTCGAAGAAACGTGGATTTCCCCGACATGTTCGAGCCGGTAATGATGTACGTGCAAATCGGTTCGCCCAGTTGCACCGAATTGCTAACGGCCTCACCGGCGGGGATCAACGGATGACGACCTTCGCGTATGTCAACGACCAAGGACGCATCGTTGGGTTCGACTTCGGGGAATGTCGCGCCGGGCGTTTCCCATGCGTACGCCGCCAGCGACGCGAGCAATTCCATTTCGCCAACGGCAATAAACGCGTCGCGCAAACGCGATCGCTGTTGCGCAACGGCACGGTCCAGCCCCAACACCACATGCACATCCCAAAGCGTGACGTAATTCACGATCGTGTGCATCAACCCGGCCAATCCCAAAAACGCAAACGGCATAATGCGTTGCAACGCGGGTAGTGCGGCGGGTTCGTTGGCAGCGGTAAACGTATCGCGCTGTCTGGCTAACGGACCGTCACCGGGCAAGGCATCCACGGCGTTGTTCACAAGAAACGCGAACGACCCGACTGCATCATCCAACGACAACCAAGGCCGAATGCGCGGTAACACGTCGCCACGAAAATGCCGCAAGATCGACACGTTGACCGAAACGGTCATTAACGCCGCGATCCATTCCCATTGCCGAACGGAGCCGTCAAACAATCGATAAATCACGATCGCCAAACCGATCGATGCGACTGCACCCCACACTTGCGCCGCTCGCATCTTGTCGCGTTGCGGTAGGGGATCGAACCCCGCAACCGTGCCGCAGAAGTCGTCGCACTCGGCGCTTAAAGCCCGCATGCCTGCTGCCGCAGCCATGATGCGAATGCGTTCCCACGGATGATCCGCCAGCCACTGAACTGCCGCTTGCCGCGTTTCGATGTTCGACCTATCCGCCAAGGGACGTTCCAACGCGTCGGCCAATGACCGAGCGCCCAACGGCGTCGACGTGCGATTCAACATGCCGAACAAACTCAACGGCGTGCCGAATACATCGATATCAACGATCTCTTGTGCACTTAGGGGGAACGTTTGCGATGCGTCGTCCGACTTGTTCAAGAATCGCGTGATAGATTCGGATGCGGCGTCTGGTCGTTCGCCAGAGATGAGGATTTCAACGCCGCCCGCCAACCGCGTGGCCGACTCTTCCAGTACGATTTCCGTCAGCGTTGCCAATTGCAGCCGCTGCCGCACGCGCGTGTGCAAGCGCACTGCGATCAAAAAACCGATTAAACCAAAGCCGATGAGCAATCCGCCCACGAGATAATCTTCCGAGACCGCGGCAGACGCACCGATGGGCATCATCACAAAAGTAAGAAACCGAACCCACGACCAGATAAAGCTCGCGCGCAGCGCAGCCGACAGCACCGCCCGGTTCTCGCTCAATCGCTCGTTGAGCCACGCCTGTTTGGATTGATGGTCGGCGGATTGACGTGGGGGGGCATCGTCCATGATTACTCGCGTGGGCGTTAGATTTTTGCGGCCACGTCGAATCCTTCGGCCGCGCTTTCATTCATAGATAACGGATTCGCATCGATCAAAACACAACTTCATTCGTGCGTCATTCATCGATGAAGACAAGCTCGGAAAAGGGCACTTCCACTTCCAACGCGCCAATGCTGACTGCCGCCTTCTGCTTGTCGATCCGCACCCGCACGATTTTTCCGGGGTCGTCAAACTTCTTCACGCGCACCGCATCGCCGGGCTGCAGTCGCACGATGCGTTCGAGCCAACGATCCGCCTCGGCCAATTTCGCTTCCATCTCGCGCGTCTTATCGAGCGCGGCCAACGTTTCGCGCGCGGCTTGCTGACGCGCTTGCTCGGCGTCGCGCCGCGCCTGTTCGGCCGCTCGACGTGCATCGAGCGTACCGGCAATCGCCTTGTTCAATGCGCGACCTCGTCGCGTCAGGTTCTTCTTGGCCGCACTAACGAGTTTTTTCGGCATGCCAAGCCGCGACGCGATGGCGATAGCATTGCTATTCCCCGGTTCGCCGATGCGCAAATGATAGGTCGGGCTCAGCGTTTCAATATCAAATTCAACGCTGGCATTGTCGACGCGTTCCGCCTCAAAACCGATCGCCTTCAACGCGCCAAGGTGTGTCGTAATCATCGCCACGCAGCCGCTCTTAAGC
>JAUIHO010000050.1 GCA_030432035.1 Phycisphaerae bacterium | reverse complement strand
ACATGGCCGTTAGCGAAAACGTCGCCCGCATGGTCGCGATGAAAGCCGCAACCGACGCCGCCGGCGACATGATCAAGAGCCTGTCGCGACAGTATAACCGAGCACGGCAAACGCAGATTACGATGGAACTGCTCGATATTGTCGGCGGTGCAGAAGCGCTGAATTAGCGAGTGTGACTTGCAGAGGGTTTCGGCCCCGATAGCTCGTACATGTGAATGATAAGCAACGTCTCAACGATTTGATCGATGAGGCAAAACAGATAACGAATATTCTGGGCGCGATTGTTAGCACCGCCCGCAAGCGAATGGAGAACGAGTAGGGTACGAATCAAAGCGTTAAATGCGGCCGTCACCGGCACCATAGCATTTTGCACTTTTCATTTGGCACTATTCGCTCCTTTTGGAGGCTGCACATGGTTGCAACCACTACGACCGGCAAAGTTACTCAAGTCATCGGATCGACCCTCGACGCCGAGTTCCCCGAAGGCCATCTGCCTGCCCTTTACAACGCGTTAGAGGTGAACATCACTTCCGACGTCGGCGGCAAGCAGGTCACAGAGAAGCTCGTCTGCGAAGTCGCTTCCCACCTCGGCGGCGGTCGCGTGCGGGCTGTCTCTCTGGGCAGCACCGACGGCCTACGCCGTGGATCCGAAATCGTTGATACGGGCGCTCCCGTCTCGGTGCCGGTCGGCAACGAAGTATTGGGCCGCGTCTTCAATCTGACGGGCACGCCCATCGACGGTCGTGGCGAAGTCGGTGCCAAAGAGCGCCGTCCGATTCACCACGCCCCGCCTGAGTTCCACGAACTCACGCCCAAGACCGAACAGCTCGTCACCGGTATTAAGGTGATCGACTTGCTCGCCCCGTTCGTTCGCGGTGGTAAGACCGGTCTGTTCGGTGGTGCGGGTCTGGGTAAGACCGTCATCATTCAGGAGATGATCGCCCGTATCGCTCGCGAACACTCGGGTTATTCCGTGTTTGCCGGTGTGGGTGAGCGTACCCGCGAAGGAAACGACCTTTGGCTCGAAATGCAGGAAGCCGAGTTTAAGACCGACGCCGGCGAGACCAAGAAGGTTATCGAACACACCGCCATGGTCTTCGGTCAGATGAACGAACCGCCCGGTGCACGTCTTCGCGTCGCATTGTCCGGCCTCACGATGGCCGAATACTTCCGCGACGAGTCGGGTGCCGACACGATGTTGTTCGTCGATAACATCTTCCGCTTCTCGCAGGCCGGTTCGGAAGTATCCGCATTGCTCGGTCGTATGCCCAGCGCCGTGGGTTATCAGCCGACGTTGGCCACCGAGATGGGTGAATTGCAGGAACGCATTACCTCGACCAGTAAGGGTGCCGTAACCTCGGTGCAGGCCGTTTACGTTCCGGCGGACGACTTGACCGACCCCGCCCCTGCCACGGCGTTTACCCACTTGGATGCGTTTATCGTGTTGGCCCGTTCGATTTCGGAAAAGGGCATTTACCCCGCGATCGATCCGTTGGCCTCGTCCAGTCGTATTCTCGACCCGCAGTACGTCGGCGATCGCCACTACGCCATCGCCCAGGAAGTTCAGCGAATTCTGCAGCGCTATCGCGACTTGCAGGACATCATCGCGATTCTCGGTGTCGAAGAATTGAGCGAAGAAGACAAACTCATCGTGGCCCGCGCTCGTAAGATCGAGCGCTTCCTGAGCCAACCCTTCTATGTCGCCGAAGTCTTTACCGGCTTCCCCGGCGAATACACCCAACTCGAAGACACGATTCGCAGCTTTGAAGAAATCTGCCAAGGCAAGCACGACAACCTACCCGAACAGGCGTTCATGTACGTCGGTTCGGTCGAAGGTGCCGTCGAAAAAGCCAAGAAGATGAAGAAGTAAGCTTAGGCTTACGTTCACGAAAATCTCTGCACCTTAAAGGTGGGATGAAGCAACGAAGACCTCGCCGGTCGGTTACCGACGGCGAGGTTTTTCTACTTCTATGACTCTCGATTTTGACACTGACGCAACTTGAATACCATCGTTTCCAAGTCACCTGCGCACGCTGACGGACTCGCCGCGATTTCGCTTTTCTGTTGCGATCATACCCGTACAATCCGCGATATGAACAAAAAACACGTATCGATGTCGTTTACCGCTCTCCTCGCGACGGTGCTAATGTTTGCCGTTGGCTGTGCGCCGTCTACACATAAGCTATCCGACGCCGCGCCACCGACCGACGAGCAACTACAAGACCTGCGAGGTCGTGCCCCCATCTTCGACGCTTCGGGTAACCGCAAGACATGGAACGACTTGCTGGCAGCTACCGACCACGCGGACGTCATCATCCTCGGCGAAACCCACGACGACGCGACCGGCCACGCGCTGCAGCAAGCGTTTTTCAATGACGCGTTGGAACGCCGGCCCGGTACCACATTGTCAATGGAAATGCTCGACCGTAGCGAGCAGGCTGCCGTCGATGATTACCTCGCCGGCATCGGCGGCAAAGAATCGTTCTACGCCGGCATTTCCTCTGGTAACGCCCGCAAAATTGCGCGTTCTTATCTCAGCGGCGAGATCAATCGCGCTACGTTCGAAAAGCGCATCTTCTCACTCGGTTGGCCCGCTTGGGAATCCAACTACCAACCCATGATCGACGCGGGCAAAAAAAATGGGGCTCGCGTGATTGCGTCCAACACGCCATGGTTGCGTTACACGAGCATCGCCAACAAAAAAGGGCTAACGGAGCTGCGCACGCTAACGCCGGCGCAGCAAGCTTTGGTCGAAGTACCGCCCATGCTCCCTGCCGGTGAATATCGCAAGAGGTTTTTCGATCTAATGTCGGGCTTTGCCAACCATAGCAACGATGACGACGCTCACGGCGGCGGCATGGACGAAGACATGATCCTCGGCATGTACCGCGCACAATGCGTCATGGACGCCACGATGGCCGCGTCGATCGTGGATCACCTAAACACACACGGCGGCCCCGTCGTTCATCTCGTCGGTCAATTTCATAGCGATTTCAACGGCGGCCTGATCGAACAGCTGCGCTTCATGAAACCTGACGTGCGAGTCTATAATGTTTCGTTGCAACCCGTTGCAGCCGAGGAACTCCGCGACGAAGATCGCAGTCGTGCCGACATGATCGTTTATACGGGCAGTCTCAACTCAAAGTAAGGCGACAACCGATTAACTTACTCAACAAGCGAATTAACTAAGAAGTACTCGTGGATATCTGGCAGATACTCGCGGACATCGTCATCCTGCTCGGCGGCGCCGTGCTGGTCGGCGGAATCTTCGCGCGCATAGGCCAGAGCCCGCTCGTGGGGTACTTGATCGCCGGGATGTTTCTCGGCGGCGGCGGCAGTCTCGGCATCATTGACACGAGCAAAGAAATCGACGTCGTCGCCGAGTTGGGCGTCGCCCTGCTGCTATTCAGCCTCGGTCTCGAATTCTCACCCGCGCGCCTGCGCCAAGTCGGATTCAAGGTCTTACTGGCAGGTGCCTTTCAAGTCGTAGCAACGTTGCTCCTATGCGCCAGTGGCGCGTGGTTGGTCGGTGCGCCGCCGACGACGGCCGTCGCCATCGGCGCGATGGTCGCGCTCAGCAGCACCGCCGTCGTGTTGCGAACGCTGACCGACTCGGGCGAACTCGACAGCACCTACGGTCGCAACACTTTGGCCGTATTGCTCGTGCAGGATCTGGCCGTCGTTCCGCTTGCAATGTTGGTCAGCGTGATGGCGGGCGATAGCGAATCAGTTGGGCTCAACATTTTGACGCTGCTCGGCCTCGGCCTCGGATTGATGGTCGCCCTGTACATCATCCTCAATGTCGTGGCGCGCTACCTTCTTGGCTTGCTCACGTTGCAACACAATCGGGAACTCGCCGTGTTGTTGGCCGTTGTGGTCGGACTCGGCTCTGCATGGGCGGCGCACGCGATCAAACTCTCGCCCGCATTGGGCGCGTTCCTAGCGGGTATGTTCCTCGGTAGCTCGCCCTTTGCCCATCAGTTGCGAGCCGACGTCTCGTCATTTCGTATCGTGCTACTAACCATATTCTTCGGCGCCGCCGGCATGGTGGCCGATCCCGTTTGGATGGTCACCCACATTGGGCCGTTGCTTGCGGCAACTGTTGCGGTGTTCGCCGTAAAGGGCCTCGTTGTATTCGGGTTGTTTCGCCTGTTGGGCCAGCCGACGGCGGCATCGGCCACGACCGCTATTTGTTTGGCGCAGGTCGGCGAGTTTTCTTTCGTGTTGGGCGCTGTGGCACTCACATCGGGCGTGCTTCCTAAAGAAACGCACCAGCTCATCGTGTCTGTAACGATCTTGTCGCTGCTCGTAACGCCGCTCATGTTGCGACATGCCGGTCAATTTGGAATTTGGATTGCGAGATGGACGGGTCGAACTGACTCGGCAATAGGCGATTCGCAAACAAAGTCGCGATACGACGTCGTCGTCTTCGGATTCGGTCCCGCCGGTAGAGAAACCGTCGCGGCGATGCAGTCTGACAGTCGGTCGATTGCCGTTATCGATTTGAATCGCCAGAACATCGAGACGGCCCGCGCAATGGGATTGTCGGCCTACCTTGGTGACGGCACGCAGCCCGATGTGTTGGAGCACATTTCGCTTGCAACTGCACCACTGGTCTTTGTAACGATTCCGGATAAACGCGCGGCCATATTGATCATCAGCCAAGTTCGATCGGAGAGTACCGCGGCGCACATCATCGCCCGTGCACGTTCGGATCGGGATATGAAAGCACTGGAGCAGGCCGGTGCCAACACGGTCATCAGCGATGAGCATTCGGCTGCACTTGCTTTTCGCAATGCGGTGAAGGATTTGTCGGCGTGATATATAGGTTACACACTAACAGCGCCGACAGTAACTCAATCCCCCTCGATTTTGTGACGGACTATGCGGTCTCGCGAAGACGCTAGCCCCCTCACTCAGGACCTTTCCCTGCAAGGGAGAGGAAGCATACGTCAATCTCATCCCTTATATCGATAACGTACTTCAGCGTATGGTTTACTACCGGATATCGCGTTCTATTTACCTTTGCTCTTCCGCTTAGTCTTCCGACTGGATGTCGCATTCTTTCGTGCTTCAGCGCGTTGTTGTGTCGTCAACAATTGATCCAGCCGCGTCTTGAGATTAGAAAACAGTCGATCGATTGGTTTATCTAGTTCGGCCAACTGCGTTGCCTGTTGCCGACGATCCTGAATCTCCGCCGCCCGTTTGCGTTGGTTCTCCTGCCGTGCCATGACGGCGCGGGCGCGCGATTCTTGCTCGTTAAGAATTCCCAGCGCCGAATGCGTTTGCGATTCGGAAAGTTTGTGTTCCTCGATAAAGTCGCGCACATACTGTTCCCATTGCGAAAGCGGCGGCGCGCTGGGAATGGATGTATCTTGCGTCGAGCGCTTCGCCTTAGGAGACTTCCGCTGCGCCGCTGGCGGACGTTTCGTTTGCCTCGTCGCTCGCTTCGTTTGCGTTTTCTCTTTTACTGCTTTCGCCTTGGACGGTGACGCGGCTGTCTTCCCATGTGCCGTCTTGCGATCGACGGGCTTGGCGGGGCGCATCGCGCGAGCCTTTTCTTCCTTCATGCGTTCGATCGGCTTTTGATTTGGATCGGGCTTCCCAACGGCATCCATCTTAACGCCGAGTGGTTTTCCTAAGCGCTCTCTCGAAATTGAATGCAGGAACTTCTCATCGTCGATTCCACCTGCCGCCGCCACTTCCAGTGCCACCGATTGCAGCGCGACCTTCGGCCCCAACTTTTCCAAGTTGTCGCGCCAAGTTTCATGTGCCTGCGAGACAGCATCTCGATCCATACTCTGCTCGACCATCTCCTGCACGCGAGTAAAGTCGATGCCGCCTTCGCCTTTGCTATCGTCGATGACCGCGCGATACTTTGCAAATGTCTTATCCTTCAGGATCAGGTCATTTAGGTCCATACCGGTTTGTTCCGCCGTCGTCACCAACGTGTCAAAATGTCGCGCTCGTCGATCGATCAAGGAATCGACGTTCGTACTCCCCTTGGACCTTTCGCTCGACATCTTTTGGATAAGTGAACCGATACGACTAGCTTCCTTGCCGGTCAGGTTATACATGCCGATCGCCATCGTTGTTAGGTCGTCGGCATAAATGCTACGCAACTGCTTGGCGTCGTATTGATAATCCCAGATCTCGGGATGCAGGGCCAATACCTCGTCGCTCGGTACAAAACCGGTAGAACGACCGGCTTTTCCTCCCCGTTGGGCGAGTACGGCTGATGGCGCGGCGCACAAATAGGCCAACGCCATCACGAATAGAACATTCTTGGTCAGAAATCGCATCTCATGCTCCCGAGTGCTTCAGCTTTCGAAGTGCTTCAGAAACCATCCAAAACGTACTCCATTATACCCTACCCCTCGGCGGCGTCTCAAATCTCTCTTCCGCCGCTAAAATGCGGCTAATTGGTGCCCTTAGTCGGTAGTGTGAACAGATCCGGACGGCAAGATTGCATTCTCTAAACAACGTTTTTGCAGCTCCACTGGCCCCGACCGCGATTACTTGCCCCAAGTGGTTCACCGTCGCTATAGTCAGCCCCGATAAAATGACTGGGAGACGAGCCGATGGATCTCACATTTCACGAAACCCGCGTTCTGGGCGTGCTGATCGAAAAATCGCTGGCGCAGCCTGCGTATTACCCGATGACCGTCAACGCGATTACCAACGCTTGCAACCAAAAGACGAATCGCGACCCGGTCACCGACCTATCGGAAAGCGAAGTGAGCGCGGCATTATCGTCGCTGCGGCGACGCGACTTGGCGCAACAGGCCGAGCCGGAACCGAACTCGCGCTCCGTGAAGTTTCGACATAAGGTCGATACGGCCTACGGTTGGAATGCGGCCCAACGCGCGCTCATGGCCGAGCTGTTTCTTCGCGGCCCGCTCACGTTAGCGGAATTGCGCGCTAAGGCGTCGCGTATGACGCACCTCGAATCGAATGATTACGCCCGCGAACTACTGAGCGAACTCGAGCGACACGAGCCACCGCTTGTCGAAGAGTTGGAACGCGAACCGGGAAGATCGGCGCGGCGGTTTCAACACTTGATGAGTGGAAAGAAGTCGCCAGCAGTTGGAACTGAAGTGAGCTCAACTGCCGCTATTCCGCAACTCAGCGAAGCGCAACCAGAAAAGGATTCGATTCTGGCTCGATTGTCGAAATTGGAAGAAGCAATTTCGGAGTTACGATCGGAAATGGCATCGCTTCGCAACCGTGACGACTGAATTGCGGCCTGCCCTAACTATTCTCGTATTAGATAAGAGTCGCATGTAATAGAGATTAACTTCCAGATACAGCCTCTACACTCGATGGCAACGGCTCCCGAAATGCGAGCCAATCGCTATCGTCAAATGACGTATCCGACAAAACAACGATTGAGCCCACCATCGCACATGTCGTGTCACGATCACCCAAGCCGGAAACCGTAGTCCACATCGCGTTTTCAAAACTGTCGAGATGCCGCGCCGCACACCAGATTGCAAACGGTACGGTATCGTCTGCTCGAACCATCGACCCATTGCCCAATGCCGCGACTGCTGTCGCTACATCAAAGTCAAGATCGAGTTCGACGGCCTTCTTAATGCCTTCACGGGTTGCGCCGCCAGGGGTGTGGCTTAGGCATGCGTCGAAAATCAACCCCTGCTGTTCAATCAGGGTAGCTTCACGATGAATAAACGCAGTCGCCGCTGCTGTTGCCACTGCAATGGCGCCCGCTTGTCCGTCGGGATGCGCATGGGTTACGGCTGCGGATAATTGAGCCTGTCTGACCACCTCATCGATATCCTCAGCAAAGAACGCACCCACGACACCGGCACGCATTGCCCCGCCGTTGCCGAGCGACCCTTAACCGTAGTGAACATCACCCGCAGCGTCGCACCAATCGTCACCGTCAATCATTCTTCGCAAAACGCCGTGCGCTAACGGTCCGTATCCGCGACCCGGCTCCCGTTCATACTCTTCTGCAAAGCGCTTTGCCAGCTCGTCCTGATTGATGACACCATGGTCTGCAAGCACACGCACGATGCAACATGCCATCGCCGTATCGTCAGTCCATTCCCACGGCGGTGCGGGCCAACCGCGTCGCTCGATAATCATCTCGGCTGCTGGCGAGAAGAACTGTTGGCCGAAGGCATCACCAATCGAAAGACCGGTGAGTGACTTCATTGCACGTTGTAAACGAGCTGACATACAAAAATGACCCGTTGAATTTTGAATCCTCTTACGCCGCCATCTCCGCCTTTTGCGGGACCTTGTCGACAATATCTTCCAAGACCGTGTCGGGCTCGATACCTTCGGCTTGCGCTTCAAAGTTCAGCAGCACGCGGTGCCGCATGGCCGGTAGGAAGACCTTGGCCACATCGCCGAAGCTCACGTTGTAACGACCGTCGAGCAGCGCTTCGACCTTTGCCGCTAGGACCAACGTCTGCGCGCCGCGCGGCGAACTTCCCCAACGTACGTAGCGATTGGTTTGATCCGTCGCGAACTCGCCTTGCGGATGCGTCGCCAACACGAGGCGAATGGCGTAATCCTGCACGTGCGGGGCGACGACAACGCGCCGCACCAAGCGCTGCGCGCCGACGATCTCTTCTCCCGACATCACCGGCTTGATCTCCGCCTTATGACCGGTCGTCGTGCGCTCGACGATGGTGTTTAACTCCTTGCGATTGGAATAATTCACCACCAGCTTAAAGAAGAAGCGGTCGAGTTGAGCTTCGGGCAAGGGGTACGTGCCCTCCTGCTCGATCGGATTTTGTGTCGCCATCACAAAGAACGGTGCTTCAAGTTCGTAGCGCTGACCACCGGCTGTCACTGTTTTTTCCTGCATGGCTTCGAGCAACGCCGACTGCGTCTTGGGCGTGGCGCGGTTGATTTCGTCGGCCAAACATAACTGCGTAAACAACGGGCCCTTCTGAAACTCAAACCGTCGGCGACCGGTATCGGGATCTTCAACGATGATGTTGGTACCCAAAATGTCCGCCGGCATCAGGTCGGGCGTGAACTGTACACGCGAGAACTTCAGGCTCAGCGCTTCGGACATAGTGCGAATCAGGTACGTCTTACCCAATCCCGGCACACCTTCGAGCAATGCGTGTCCGCCGGTAAACAAACACGTCAGCACGCCGCGCACGATCGCATCGTGACCGACAATTGCCTTGCCGATTTCCGCCTGCACGCCCTTAAACTTCGCCCGAAACTCGTCGGTTGCCTTCTGAATGGCGGGATCGATTTGGTCGGTCATGGTCATCTGCTCCTATCGGTCCATCAGCCGCACTGCGGCGGTCATACTCATGTTTCAACGTATTCGTCGTTCGAATGTTTCGACAACGAATAACACTTGACTTTCTTCAACAAGCTGCGACTCGTCTTCTACCCAGTTCGCTCGACGTTAGTCGTCCTTGTTGCCGTCCGTCTCTTCGCGGGCTCGGCGTTTGGATTTCAGCAATCGCGCCGTCGTCGATTCCTGTGGACCGTCGTCCGCTACTTTCTTCTTCGGTGGCGGTGCTTTCGGTTTGTCAGCGGCCTGATCCGCCCCCATCGCGCTGGCCAAGTCGCCCGTGGGTTTGCTGACGTTGCCGGCATCGAATTTGGTCTTGGCGCTGGGCGGCGGTGCGGGCGGGCCACCACGGCTCGGGCCTGATGCGGATTTCCCAACCGGCCCGGCTTGTGTCGAACGATCTTGTCGCACCCGATCGCGCGCGCCGCGCAGGTCGCGCAACGTCTCGACCGAGCGTTCGCCCCGACCACGACCGCCCGCCAACGATGCCAACCGCGCCCGCGCCGTTAACAACCACTGTAACGGGTCCAACGCGATGCGCCGCACGGCCACATCCAACAAGAACGTAAAGATCGCCAGCTTAAGAAGGAAATCCCAAATCGGCTCGCGCGAAATTGTCGGCGGCAGATTGTGCTGAAAGATCGCAGCTTTACCCGCGTCATCCATACCAAGCACGCGACCGCCGGACACGTCGGCCACTTCGCGCAGCAGCGCTTCATTCGATGTTAGGTCGCGAAACTCCGGCGAGTACGCCATCGTCACGCCCGTGCGAATCTGCACCGGTTTTTCATTCGGGCCGCCGCTCGCGCCTGCAGTGATAAGCCACGTACCTTTCTGATCCGCCTTGAATACCGCTTCGTATTGCCCCGGACCGATCTGCGTAACACGCACCGGCTTGGCTTCACCATTTGGCGCGATCACACGACCGTCAAATTGCAAAAAGTCGCCAAAACCCGAGCCACCCTCTTCACCGGCCACGACCTTGCCCGCCGGGTCTTCCATGCTTTCGATGATCATGCGCACGTTATCGCCTTCGACGACGGTGCGTACATCAAAGTTCGCGGCCGTGCCCTGCTTCATGCACCAGCGCACCGACTGTGCCCATAACTTGCTATAGCTGGGCCACTCGGTCCAATCCTGTCCCCAGTGTTCCCACCAACCGCTGGTAAATGCAACTGCGCGGCCTGTTTCGCATTGCCAGTGCGCCAACAGTGGATCGCCCTTATTGGTACGCAACGGAATTTCAACGCCCATCGCCTTACGAGGCGTCGTGACCACGTAGCCGCGCAATTGCGGAAACGGCCCGCCGATGCCCGTTAAGACATCCGATTGAAAGTTGAGTTGCGGCACGAAAGGTTCTTCGCGCAATAAAGGTCGCCGCACGATGCGCGCTTCTTTGATAAAAATCTTCGGAAGCTGCTTTTCGTCGCCGGGTTTGCTTAACGGCCAGTAGGTTCCACCAGTATCAGCGGCAATGCGTTTGAGCGTTCCAATTTCATTTCCACCATGAGGAAAAATCGACACGGTTGAGCACGTTATCTTCGCGCCGCGCATACGGTTGATTAGGCCTGCCGATGGTGCCGACGGGTCGCCATCGGAAATGATGATCATGTGGCGCACCGACGCGTTGGTGGCCATAAGCGCCTTATAGGCCATGTTCATCGGCGTTTGGAAGTCGAACATATCCGCGTTTTGCATGTTGCGGATTTTTCTCGTAAGGCCGTCCTTGTCGGATGCCTGTTGCATCTTGACTTCCCAATGGAAGCCATTGAAGCCCCAACCGACGACGCCGAAATAATCCAATCGGCTGAGCGTCTTCAACGCCGCCACGGCCGTCTCAACGCCCCACTTGTTACCGTTGGGCATTTCGCACGAGTGCATCACGATCGCCAGCGCGCCGCGCGGGATTTGTCGGACCGAGTCAACATCGAATCGAATCGGCATGACCTCTTCGACCGGCGAACCCTGCCAACCGCCGGCGCCAAATCCCTGATCGCCGCCCGTCATCACCAAGCCGCCGCCCAAGTTGCGTACGTATGTCGCAAGCGAACGTTGCTCATCGGCGCTGAAGTTCTCGGCGGCAATGTTGGACAAAACGACGGCTGAGTAATCCTGCAGTGCTGCGGTCGAGATCGTGACGCTTTCTTTGGCCTTCCAAACGACGCGAATCTTTTCGCGCTTCAGCGCTTCGACCAAGTATGAATCTTCGCTCTCGGCCTCGGCCTGCCCCAAGAACAATACCGTTGGCGGGCCTTCGACGTTTGTGAAGCCGCGCACCACGTTGTTTTCACCGATCACATCCGCAGTTGGATCATCGGGAATAAACTCCGCGCGAAACTCATGTGAGCGCGCCTCAATAATCGGCAGTGTCAGCAAAAACGGATTGCGCCCGGGATTGAGTTGCACGCGTTGACCGAAACGTTCGTTTTCGGGGACGAGATCGATCAGCTCTTCTTGTCGATCGCCGATGCGACGGTAGATGCGAATCTCACCCGTCGTCGCACGGTCGGATCGCAAGATCGGTCGCAGCGTGATCTGTTCGTGCTTGTTCGCGTAGGGCGGCACCTTCATTTGCTCAAACACAACTTCATCGCCGTGTTGAATTGGCAACGGCACGACGTCGATCGGCAACTTGTTGGTCTTGGCCGACCGTGCTTCGGTCACGGCATCGCCCACGTTCTGATTTCCGTCGGAAATGATCACCATGCGGTTGTTCATATCCGGCGGCATGCAGGCGATGGCCATACGAATGGCTTGCGATATGTTGGTTTGATCGGGCCGCTGCCCATCGGGAAACGGCGGATCGCGATGGATGCCGGTGCCCGACGCCCCCTTGTTGCTCGGTAATTGTTCGATGTTGGTGCGACCGTCAAAAGTGAGCAACGTGGCCTTGTCGTTTTCCTTCATCGTGCGCGACGACTCGACGATGAAGTTTTCCGTTTCTCGGCGCAAGTCGAGCGGCACAGACTTAGAGAAGTCCGCCAAATACATCACGTTGAGATCGTCGTTCTTTAAAATCTTGTGCGTTCCGGCCAACGCCAATACGAGCAGTGCCAACACGCTGAGCCGCATAAACGCCGCCAGCTTGCCGCGCACGGGCCCAAGGCCCGGCAGCGAGCGACGTGCCATCAACCACATCAGCACGGCCAACCCCAGGATTAGCAACGCCCACGGGCGATCAAATCGACTTAGCGTGAATAGCTCACTCATCCGGTTACCCTTTGGATCACCAGTCTATCACCTGCACGCGATTATTCCACGAATCCAGACAATACACGCGCTGACCGTCGCCCGCACTCACAGCCCACGGTTGACGAATTTGCGTCTCGGCTCGCCCGGCAAGGCCCCAAACACCATCGACCTTGCCCGTTTTTTGCAGCCGCACGATGCGATTGTTACCGCGGTCCGAGACCAACAGGCGACCCGCATCGTCTTCATCGAGGCCAAACGGATACGAAAAGCCAGCCGTTTCGTCGTTTGGCCATTCAATATCGAGCGCGCCGAGAAACTTGCCCGACGTATCGAATCGACAAATCCGATGCCCGCACGAATCCGTCGCCCAAATAACATCATCCTCATCGATCAACAACGTCTGCGGTCGATTCATCCAACCCGCGCCCGCCTTATCGTTGGCGAAAGACATGATGTATTCAAACTCAGACGTGAATTTGCTAACGCGATCGTTACCGCCGTATTCGGACACGTAGATGAAACCTTCGCTGTCGATGGCGACCGACGTTGGAAAAATAAACTGGCCCGGACCGTGGCCGCGCTCGCCGAAACTGAACAACTCGTTTCCGTCGCGGTCGAATCCGATCACACGCGCGTAATGCGTATCTGGCACCCATATATGGTTTTGTTGGTCGATAAAGATACCGGTCGGTTTGCCGTTCTTTACCTCAGGCATGTGCCAGGTAAGTTCGTGCTTACCGTCGGGGCTGAAGCGCTGAACGCGCGCCGTCTTATCGATCACGAACACACAACCATCGACTGGTGAGACGGCCAACGCACGCGGATACTCAAATTGCCCGTTGCCGCGACCGATCCCGCCGAAGTTAAAGCGATGTTCGGCGGCACGCGTCATGCCCGGCAAGCTACCGCTGTAATACGCAACGGCCCCGCCAGTGGCGAGTAGCAAGATCACAAATATGACGCGTTCGAGTTTCATTCAAGCCTTTAAGCACTAGTTCAGCGGCAATATTCCTTCTTACTATTACCGCTTCGATTGCTTCTATTCTTCCGTGGCACCGGCTAATAGCCGGGTGCAATTCAACGATTCAGAATAGGCCTCACTCAATCGTCATAGGTATTCAACGGCGTTCACAACCATTCGGTTCGATCACGCTCATTTCATCACCGTATGGTACCGGTTTCGCAGCATCGAGACGACCAGCCAACCGGTCATGAGTACCAATGCGGGCAGATACAAAATCAGCGTGAGCGCCAGCGTTTGACCGTGCCGCTCGTAGTGCATGAGTTGATCGACGTAAGCCGCCAAACTTCCGTGCCCCCAGCGTGCCGGCGCAGTTAGCAGGCTCGTCGGCGCTTCGACCAGAGATAGCGCCGCAGCGAAGGCCGCGCCCGCCGCCATCGGTCGCCATACGAACGGCCAGCAACCTACGATCCAAGCTTCCAACTCGCTCGCACCGTCAACGCGAGCAGTTTGGACCAACTCGATCGGTGCCGACCGCGCCGCCAACATGCCGGCCGTCAACGGAATAAAGCCAAAGCGCACCAACATCGCCGCAATCCATGCGGCGGGCGTATCGTCGTAAACGTTCCAGCCGCTCGGATTGCCCCACGGCCCGCCACCGAATACCTGTGTAATGCCCGTGGCGATGATCGAACTCGGCAAGGCGGCGCAAAGGAAACACGCGGCGGCGATGGCAAACGTTAACCAGTGCTTCAACTTCAGCCTACGGTGTTGCGATTGATCGTCAGCGCTGCCCGCTGCGCCGCGCGCGAAGGCAATCGCCAGTGCAAACGATAACAGCGCTACACAACCCGCGACGATCGCTGACGATTCGATCGGACCCGCTGCCGTATTCCAAACGCTCATAAAGGCCGACGCCAGACTATAACGATGGTCATTTAGTAATAGTTGAACGAACACGACCAATGGCCCGACAACGAGGCCAATCAACAACAAGCTTGCAACAACGTTCAACGCGCGACGGCGGCCGCTCGACATACCGGCATGGGCCGCACCGACGCCGTCGGCTTCGACGTATGACGGGGCGAAACGATACCGACCCCATGCACGCCAAGCGGCCAAGCCCACGAGTACCAACTGCACCGCCAACATTGGCCAACTGTGCCGCAACAAATATCCCATCGCGTTCGGATGCATGCCGTCGATCAAGTCGCCGCGTGCCAATGATGCCTGCGCCATCATCTCGGGTGCCCATAGCGTTTCTTGCGGAATGAACAGCGGCGCGATCGTGGCCTCGGTCGTCGCCAACACAAACGTCACCAACGCCGCCGACAGCAACGGTCCGCGTATCGCGGGGCACCAACCGTAGCGCCAAGCGCGCAGCCCCTTCGCATCTTGCAACGCCACGTTGAAAAGTGCGTTGCCGTTGCGCCGCAGCGCCGCGACCAGCAGTAGAAACGGCACGGGCCATAACCAGCCGGCCATCACGAATGCGGCTGAAAGTCGCCTCAACAGCGGCGCACCATTGCGGATGATCCGATCGAGTCCGCCGAGCAACGGAAACTCATCCGACCCTGCCAAGAGCGCGGCGTAACCGTACACACTCGGCATCGTTAAGACGGCGAAGATCGCAGCGGCGATCATTAACCGGCGACACGTACGTGATTGAGTAAGCGAATAAACCGCCGCGAGCCAGCCGCCGATGATGACGGCAACAAGCGTCGCACCGACGGCCGTTTGTGCGCTGTTGATCAGTGCCTTGCGGTGCAACCACGCATCGGAAAAAGCAGCGGCGGGATTGGGGGATAGCACGAGCCCGAACAACAGCGCGGCGGCCAATACGCCAAACGAAAGCAATAACGCCAAGCGCCCAAGCGCCTGCAACAGTGCCACGCAAAAGGCCGCAACATTCATTCGAATACCGCGACCTCATCGATAATGCGTCGGGCATCGCTCAACCGGCGGGCGGCGGCGGCATAGTCCACATCCGCCGCGGACGGCGCATCGATACCGAGTTGCTTACGCAGCGATTCCCGCACCGGAATGTTGCGCGACTCGCTTTCGTAAAGCGCCTTTTCCGTTTCGGCAGAGCAAATCAGATCGATTAGCTTCTTCGCGCCATCGGGGTTTCGGGCACCTTTCACGAGAGCCACCGAACAAGGAATCCACAACGGTGCATTTAGCCTTTCGGACGCGCCATCGGATGTATCGCTTAGTTCGCTCGGCAATGTCAACGTTGGATACACCATCTCGATGGCATCGCCGCGTGCTTGGCCGACGACCACATCATCCGTATCCGTCGCCCCCCAATCCGCCACGCCGCGGCGTACCAGAATCACCGCGTGGCTGTTGCCGGTGGCGCGTTTCACACCGTTGGCTTTGAGCTGTCGTAAGTAGCTGCGAAAGTTGTCTTCACCCCATTCCGACAACAACGTCGCCATATGACCGCGTGTGGTGCCGAAGCGCGGATCGGCAAGCACGCATCGATCTTTGAATCGTGCATCGGTTAAGTCCCACCAACTGCCCGGCGGCTCGACCGCGTTGTCGTCATCATCACTGCGATAAGCAAGGACGCGACCGCGCAAACCAAAGGCCGTCCAAAGGCCATCTTGCGCCCTAAACGTTGTGGGGATATCCGAAGCTGTAACGGGTTCGTAGGGTGCAAAGATATCGTCCTGCGCCAATTCGATGGTGCCGAAGATCTCGCTCGACCACCATACATCGGCGCGCGGTCGATCCCTCTCCGTTCGCAGACGATTGACCAACCCCGTGGTCTTGCTGGCTTCCGTATCGAAGACGGGCTTCACTTCCAGCCCGGATTGCTCGGCAAACTTGTTCAACAGGGGCTCGGCAAATGCGCGATCGACGGATACGTAAACGACGACGGGTTGCGCCGTTTTGGCCGCATCAGACGGTGCCTTATGGTCGCAACCCATCACCCATAACATGCAACATGCGAGCAACGTCGCGGCAGTATTGAGGCGATTCATTCGTTGAAACGTTTGCATGATACGAGGGGATGATCGTTGGTTAGGGAGGATGCGCAACTTATTTTCCGTCGGCCAGAGGGATTGCATAACACCCACGCAACGTAAGTATGCAAACCCACACTCGGCCTTCAATTCGCGCGACGCAATTTACTTTTCACCATCACCCGACGCAGCGCCATCGTCGGATGATTCACCACCCGACGATTTTTCGTCGCCGCCGTTCGATGACGAACCAGCCGGTTCGCCGTCACGGTCAAAGTATCGGGCGACCGAACCGCGATAGCGTCGCGGTACGCGCGTGCGATGCACGTGATCGGTGGAATCGACTTCGCCTGCAGCCGCCGCGTCGCCAGCCGTGCTGTGCACGTCACCTTTGAATTGGCTACCCTTAACAAAGTTCTGGCCGATGATGCTTCCGCCGCGCCCCTGCTTCGTCTTCGCCTTTTCATCGCGCGTGTCGGTGTCTACATCGTCGTTGCGATCCCGCGCGCCAAAGGCACGCCCCGAACCGCGGGCGTTGTTGCCTTGTCCCTGCCCTTGACCCTGACCCTGACCACCCTGGCCTTGACCGCCGCCCTGCTGACCGCTGCCACCGCACTTCGGGCATTGCGCGCCGTCAGGCAAGAAGCCCGTGCCATTGCAACCATCGCAACCTTGCTGCTGCTGTTGTTCGTCGCCGGCGTTTTCGAGGTCTTGCTCGGCCTGATCGAGATCGCTCATTTGCGATTGAATATCGTTGAGCGCCTGCTCCATCTGCTCCATCTCGTTGAGCATATCGCTCGATTGAGACATTTGTTGTTGGGCCTGATCGAGGTTGCCTTCCTCCATGCTTTGGCCGGCTTGCTTCATCGACTGGCCCATCTTTTGGCATTGCTGATTGGCCTGCTGCTGCGCCTTTTGTTGCTCCTGCATCTTCTCCAGCATTTTTTGCATCTGCTGCTGGGTAACGCCCTGATCCTTGAGCTTCTGCGCCATTTCTTCGGCCATTTTTTTCAGCTGCTCGGGATCCTTCTTAGAAAGAGCTTCCAACGCGCGCTTGGCGTCTTGCTCGGACAGACCGGCGTTTTGTAACTGCCGTTGCATTTGGCGATCTTGCGCCTTTTGCTGGCGCTCCGCGGCTTTCTTTAACTTCTTGGCCAAATCATCGAGTTGCTTTTTCATTTTCTCGCGATCGGCCGCATTCAGCTTGCCATCCCGCGCGCGTTTGGCGAGTGACTCCTGCAACTTCTTCACGGCGTTCTGCGCGCCTTCGAAGTCGCCTTCGGATAGGTCGTTCATCAACTCGCGCAATTCGCTCTTGGGGTCTTCCGGCGCACCGATCTGTCGCAGGCGCTTGCGCAATTCGCGCAGCGTGCGGTATTGATCCGAGTTGGCTTTGTTTTGCAGCGCGTCGCGCAGCGCATTGAGTTGCTTAACGGCTTGTCGCCGTTTGAAATCCGGTGTTTGTTCCTGACGCTCGCCGAATTCCCCCATGTTGGGCTGCTCGAGGTTGGCGAGATCGACGTCGGGGTTTTGCTCGGCAACTTTCTTGATGATATTGACCGGTCGAGAAATCGCTTTGGCCGTTACCTTCGATTCGGCTTTCTTCACGCCCGCTTCAGCCGCGCTATCATCGCCACCCAGTAAATCCAATTCGGGGATTAACAAAGTCAGCAAAGCGACTACCAAAATCAACGCGCTGGTAGAGAGCGAGCCAGGCCATTGCACCGGCAGAAATCGCTTCGCATTCAGGCCGGCAACCGATCGCTCGGCGTCACCGCGAACGGCACGTTCAAATTCATCACCAGCCTCGGGGGCCAAACTCAGCGATGTCGATACACGCTCGCGCAGGCCTGCGGCCACATCCAACGCCGTCGCCGCCTCTAGCGCTCGGGGCCGCGTAATCACCGACCACACGACCGAACCCAGAAACGCCGCCGTCGCCAAGCCGATCGAAATCCACTTCATCGGTAACGCGAGGCTGAAGAACTGATTGGGTAACCACGTCGCGAGCCACAAGCCCAGACCGATTACGAGGCACCAGCCCAGTGCATTTAGCCATCGGTTGAGCCACAACCGCGTTTGGGCACGTCGTACTTCGCGATCGATATGCGTCATCACGGACCTCCGAGATTCGGGGATGTCGGCCTGTCGGCGCGCGTTTGCACCGTATCTCCGCCCCGATAACAGTTTATGCGGGCCAAACGGGGCCGACAAACGCAAAAGCCTTACTGTAATGTAACGCTTGCCAGGGCAAAAAGATTCATTCTTCTTTCAAAATCGACGTTTTTCCGCCATATACCGACCGCAGCCGACGATATACTCTTTGCGGCATTCAGGCCAAGACCGCCGCTCGTTTGCAAAAAAAAACGGCCTGACGGCCTCAGAACCGACGCTTAGCCACCGGCAGACATGCCCAACGAAGAAGCCCCTCCCATCCCGCCGACGCCCGAAGCCGCCAAGACATCGAGCGTAGCGCCGACCTCCGTTCGCGGTCGGTTGGTCGCTGGGATTCTGCTCGTCATTCCGCTGGCCGTGACCGTCGCGCTCGTCAGCTATATCTATCAGCTGGCGCTGATGTTCGGCATTTGGACCGTGAACTGGATTCACTGGGTCTTTCTTTGGCTGCTGGAGCGCGACACGAGCGGTCCGCGGCTGATCGACCCCGACGCGCCGCAATGGTACTACCAGACGATCGCCGTCCTGCTGACCGTCTTGCTGCTCTACACCTTGGGCTGGTTCGGTTCGAACGTCGTCGGGGCTCGCATCATTTCGATCGTGGAAAGCCTCGTCGAGCGCATTCCCTTCGTCGATACGGTCTACGGCGCTATGAAGCGCATGGTGCAGGCGTTGGGCGGCGTCGGTAAGGAAGGCGAAGCGCAGCGCGTGGTGCTGGTGGACTTTCCGCACGAACAGATGCGCGCCATTGCATTCCTTACCAACACCATCACCGACATTAACAGCGGCGAACGCCTTGCCACGGTTTACGTTCCCACCACGCCCAACCCGACCAGCGGCTACATGGAAATCGTGCCAGTCGAACGCATCACGCTAACGGATTGGACGATGGAAGAAGCGCTGTCGATGATTCTCAGTGGCGGTGCGACGGCACCACCTAAGGTGCGATTGCAACCACCGGGGCAATCGCTGTCGCTCAAGCCGCAGCCGGGCTTGTTTGACGGTGCGGATACGGCCGCCGGGGATAATACGTCGCAAAAAGAAGTAGGCGAGTAATGGTGTACGCAGCAAACGCGTCGTTAATACAACGGCACCGGATCGACATCGACGTCGGAATAGCCAAGTAGCGTTCCCGTTGCAAAAGCCAAATCGATTTGCGATTCCTGATAGGCCACGATCGCTTTAACTTCCTTCAATTGCGCCTCGCCCAGCGATGTTAATGCTTCCAATACTTCGCGCATGGTTCGCAGGCCTTCGCGGAATTGCGTGAGTTCGATTTCGTAGTTGATGCCGGCGACGATCACGTTTTGACGGGCGACGAGAATGCGCTGCCAGTTTTGCTCCATCACATCGAGCGTGTCGAACACTTCCTGACGAATCATCAGCTCACGCAACTGGCGGGTCGCCAATCGCTGCGTGCGCGTAGCCACGGCTCGACGCAATTTCGACAGCCTCTTTTCGTTGGTGACCGGGATCTCACCGCGCAGACCGAGTTTGTAGGTCGTGTTGTCAAAATCCCAAGCGCCGCGGAACGACGTGCCGAATGAATCTTTCCGGTCGAGCACACCGTATTCAAAATCGAGCATGAACAACGGCAACGTTTGATTACGGGCAAAGTCGATCTTGATCGCATCGGCGGCGAGCTTGAGTTCCAGCTCCAGCATTTCCATGCGATTTTCCAGCGCCTCGGTCACCAGCGCTTCGCGTTCGGCCTGCTTGAATTCGTAATGGGCCAGATGCGGCTCGGTCTCGACCACGATTACCGTACGTGAATCGAGGCCGATGTTTTCCATATTCAGGATCAGCTTAAGCTCGCGTTGAGCCAAGCGCCACTTGGTCTCGGCTTCGATCAACGGTTCGCGCCGTTTGACGGTACCCAGCCGCGCGCGGGTCACTTCGATCTTGGCAGTCGCCCCCTCTTCCACCAGCTTTTGCACCAGCTCGAAGTTGTCGAATGCCAGATCGTACTGCTCGCGGCGAATATCGAACTCGCGCGCGGCGGCATAGGCTTTCCAATAGGTCTTTTCGGCTTTGGCCAACACTCGAATTGCCGTGAGCTTGGTCTTGGCTTCGATGGCCTTGTCGTTGAGGCGTGCGATGCGAATCGAAGCAGTGTTCACGGGCACGCCTGCGTTGCGCAGCAGCGGCTGACTGAGCGAAAACTTGGAGGCGCTAACGTATTGCGGAAAGAACTGCGGTTGATAAAGGGTCTGTTCGTTCCAGATGCTACGGAGCTTAACTTTGGCGCCGGTGGGCGTCGGTATATCGATGCCGAATTCCATGTCGAGCGTGTCTTTGGTCTGCTCGTTGCGAGTGAGCTTCACTTCCTTCTTGTCGAGCGCATCTTCCCGCGATGTGAATGTGACGAACTCATCGTCGAGGGCAGGCAAGTCTTTACGGCCGAGATCGATACCCGCGACGATGGTGGCGTCAAACTTCGCGCGTTCTTCGGAAATGAACGTCTTGGCGATATCCGGATCGATAAAGCTGGCCTGTAACTTTAGGTTATTGCGCAAAGCGGCCAAGCGCGCTTCCTGCACATCCATTTCCATCTTCTCGGGTGCAGGCTGATGGCTGCGATCCGCCGCGGCGTTGATCGTCATATCCGACTTGGGCAGCCGCTCGTTAATCCCGTCGATCTTTTCCTCGACCGACGCCGGCGGCTTGGACATGCGGTTGGCGAAATTGGTACGGTTGATATCGCGCAGCTTCGCCGACACGCTTCGTTCGTATTGGGGATCGAGCAGGCCTTCCCAAGCGGAGCAGCCTAGTGCAAGCAAAATCAGCCCGCCGAACGCAACACGGAGCGTTTGAGTGCGACCACCGGCAATGCAACGGCGCAGCGATTCGGGCCGGCGGCGATAGTGATTTGGTTCGTCGGTGGTCACAAAATTCAATCCGGTGGCGAAATCGCTAAAGCGTGGGATTTTAATCTACTTGCCTTCTTTGTCTTTGCTACGCAAGCCGATCGCAGGCTTATCGGGATCTTTTACGGGTGGGAAGCCGTTGAGCTGCCGCCAAATCTCGTAGCCGAGCGATACCTGTCGCAGCAATACCCATCCCTTCGCCTGCACGCCCTGACGCAGAAAGCTGGTGTCGGGCCAGGGGACCTCATCGTTCGATTCATCCGCCTGAACGATGATTCGAAACTGGCCCAAGCCGTTGTCGGTGGCGTCGATAAAACTGACGTGACCGCCGAAGGTTCCGATCGCGACCGACGGCCAACCAGCAAACTGCACGGCAGGCCACCCTTCGAACTGAATCCGCACCGGATCGCCCTTTGAGATCAGCGGTGCATCGTTGCCGTCCACCCAAAGTTCGACGACGCGGCTCTGGGTTTCGGGGACAATCGTCAGCAACTGGTCGCCGGATTTCACGATTTGCCCGCCCAGATTGCCGGTCACGCGAAACACGGTGCCGTCGACGGGTGCGGGAATGTCCTGCGACTGGGCTTTGCGGATTTCGCCCTCTTTCTTCTGAAGTTTCTCCTGGGATTCGGCAATCTTGCTTTCGATCTCGGAAATCTTACCCCGCGCTTCGTTGATCTTGACTTCGGCATCTTGCGTGATCTTGGTCAATTTTTCGCGCTTGGCTTCCAGTTCCGCCTTGTCGGCATCGACATCCGCTTGCGCGCCGTTCACCTCGGCCTCTGCGGTTTGCAGGCCTAGCTCGGCAACCTCTAAATCGCGCTTCGATTTCGCATCTTTCTCAAACAGGCTCTTCATGCGCTCGAACTGAAATTCAGCCGTAATTCGCTTGGCCTTGGCCGCGCGCAGCTTTTCTTCAGAGCTTCGCACCTTCTCTTTGGCGGCTTCGATCTCCGACTCGGCCGCGCGCACTGCGGTATCGCGCGAATCCTGCAAGTTCTGAATTTTATTTTCGTTATTGACCTTTTGCTGGCGATAGAAATCGATCCCGCTTTCGATTGCCAGCCGCTCTCGCTCCAGACGCTCGCGAAACTCCGGATCGAGGTCGACAATCTTAAACAGTGGGTCACCTTTTTCGACCACGCTGCCTTCCTGCACAAACACCTCGGCAATACGTCCGCCTATCGTCGCATCGACGGTTTGCGGTCGCTCTTGCGGATTAAGTGCAACCACACGTCCTTTACCGCGAAGGTTTTGCTGCCAAGGTACGAATACCAGCCCAATCGGCGTAAAGAGAAATATAAAGAACACCAGCAGGCCGATGCGTGCCGTCCAGCGCGACGAACTCACCATTCGCATCGCCGAAAACTCTTTATGGTTGGCTACTGTTGCCATTCCGTATCGCTCCCTAGGCCGCCGCCGTATCGTCCACCTTGGGTACACTCGGCCCCACGGGCACGCGCACATCCACGTCGTCGATCGGACGCTCGCCGTGCTCCGTCGCGATGACTGTCCATTTGCGCTCGGGCCCCATCACCGATTTGATGATAAGTTCGCGCGAAGCCGCATCCAGTTCGTCCAGCACATCGTCCAACACGATCAAGCGCGGTCTGGCCGCCAATGCACGCGCTACCATCAGTCGCCGAGCCTGGCCGTACGACAGAGGACGACCGGCTGTGTTCAACTGCGTATCGAGCCCCTTGGGCAGCAAACGCACCGCATTCATTAAGCCCACCGCATGCAATGCGGCACGAATGTCTTCGTTGGTAATGTCGGTCCGTTCGAGCCGAACGTTGTCGGCGATGGAACCGTCGACAATCTCGAGCCCCTTCACCACCACCACCTGACGGCGCAGCGCATCGAGGCTTAATTCGCGAAAGTCCACGCCGTCGAGTTCCAACCGCCCGGCTGCCGGCGTGCGGGCACCGCACAACAAATCCGTCAGCGTGCTCTTGCCGCTACCGTGTTCGCCCGTAATGACCACGCGCTGTCGCGGTCCGACCGACAGATTGAAATCGTCGAATACCTTCTTGCCGCCGGCATAGGAAAAGTGTACCCCTTTAATCGTTAACCCTGCCGCATCCCCGTTCGAACGCACGTCTTCGCCATCACCGCGCTCCAACGGTAGGTCGATGAGTTGCCCGAGCTTATCGACGCCCGCCAAAAGGTCATAAATGCCTTCGAGTTGCTTGCCGAATTTCGCCAGCGAGGCCAGGACGGCCGACACGATCAGTTCTGCCGCGACCAACTGACCCAACGTCAATTGACCGTCGATCACCAGAAAGCCGCCGATCGTCAGCAATGCGGTGGCCGCCAGTGCTTGCAAGGTAACCGCACCGATGATCTGCCGCAGCAGAATCGAAAAGTGCTTGCGTCGGGCGCGAACGTATTCCGCCGCAAGCGAATCCGCACGAAACCAGGCGAAGTCGGCACCGCCCGCTTGCTTGAACAGCATCGGGTTCAGTGCGATTTCTTCCAGAGAGGCCGCGACGGCGTACTTGGCCCTGGATTCTTTAATCGCCGTCTTCACCGCACCGCGACCGAGGACGAACAAGATAAATACGATACATAAGATCAGCACGACGTCGAACGCTAGCAGAAACGGATGATAAAATGCGAGAATGATTAGGCCGATGAGTGCTTGCAATGCCAAGCCGACGCCATCCAGCAAGATCGTTTGGCTTGCCTTTTGCACAGTGAGGACGTCGAAGAATCGGTTGACCAATTCCGGGCCGCTACGATCGTCAAAGGCATCGATTCGAACGCGCGGCAATCGATACGCCAGATCGCCGACTACGCGGACGAAGATGCGCCGTTGCAATACATCAACGACCCAAGTCTTAAAAGCCCGAATCGCACCGGCAAGCGCCAAAAATGCGAATAGTAGGACACCAATGACGACCAGCGGCTGCATCAGTCCACCGAATGCGACGAAGTTCACCAGCGACTGCACCGCAATCGGCGTCGCTAGGTTCAATACACCAACGCCGATCGCAAATAAGATCACAATCGTGATATCGCGGCGATCGGGTTTCAATAAGCCCAGCAACCGACGGAACGGCGTCGGCCCTAAGGGGTCGCTGGGGTTGGCGCGGGCAGCACGCAACGTCGGCCTTGGCTCAACTTGTAACCACGTGACCTTTTCGCCACGCGATAATCCCGCAGACTTGACGAACGCCCCTTTCGACAAGGGTTGTACGGCCCCACCTGGCGCTCCGGCGTCTATCCGAAGATACGCTTGACGCAGCACAAGAAAGCCCGATTCGCTCGGGCCACTGTCAGAGGAAACGAGCAAGAACCCGCTAGACTCGCCTGCCAACTGAACCGTTTCGTCGAAGCTTTTTTCCGTCAGCTTGGCGTTGATCCCCAAGCGATCGAAACTGCGGATTAACCTCTGCCGGGGGTCGTCTGTCGAAGCGAAATCCGCAAAAACCTGGCGAATTTCCGCATGGGGACGCGACCGATCCAACGAGATCAGGACTTGCTCGATTAAATTAATGGTCGTTTCGTTTGTCATCGATCCCGTATTGCCCGGCGAGAGCTACGGCGCAAACCGCATCTAGAGACGTCATTTACGCGAATTATATTTCTGGTTTCCCGTTTGACCATGGAACTCAGACAGATTTCGCCTTGGGCTCGTCCGGTTCGACATCCCCAAGCATGGCTGCACGGTCAATCGTTCGCAACGCCTTGCAAATCAGACGTTTACGCACCAATGAAGGCTAGGATATCAGATCACAGAAATGTAACTACGCGTCAGCAATTCGCGATTTGTGCGTCGTGCGTTGATGGGCCAACCCGCCGCTAGCGAAACGCCGCTTCATCGCTCGTCGCCCCGGCGCGCGTTAGGTGGTGATCGAAGATTTCGCGGGCCCGCAATAGGCGACGCTCGGCACGCTCCAGCGACAGCCAAACTTCGTCAACGTAGCCATCGGCCGATGCCGACCAGGCCCGGTTCACGCCGCGCTCGGCATTGGCGAACTCGGTCATGATGGCGGCATACGTTTGCAGGTCGAAGCGTTGAATCATCGACTTTCGCGCATCGGCGAAGCGACCAAACTCGATCGCGAGGGAGTCGTCGATCTGCTTATGGACGTCGAAGACGAGGATCGACTCGCGCTCGGTATTGAGTTTCGACACGCCGGCGATGAGTTTCTCCAACGCGTCGTCCAACTCGTCCATATCGCGATTGATTTCGTGGGCCTGCCCGCCGGCCTGTTTGGCCGTCACGCGCAAGAGCACTACGCCGATGGTGCCGATCAGAAACGCGCCACCATAGTAAGTCCAGTTGATCGTGGCCCATCGATCGGTGGGGTTCTCAAGATGTTGCAACATCACAAAGGAGCCGGCGAAGAAGCCAAGCCACAGTA
>JAUIHO010000049.1 GCA_030432035.1 Phycisphaerae bacterium | reverse complement strand
CTCGTCATCCGTCAGCCGCCGCTTGTAGAGCCCGGTGCGACCGTGCCGAGAATTGGGCGAGCGAAACAACCGCTGCCGGTCATATACACCCGCGTCGATTTCAACCCCGATACGCTCGGCCAGCGTCAGCGCGAAGCGTTTGCAAGTCGCAGCGAAACGGTCCGAAGGCGTCGGCGCGAAGAGTGCGGTCGGAATGCCAATGTGATAGCCCTTGCCGCCGCTAAAGAATGTCAGCAGTCCGTCGCCGTCGATGCGATACAGCTCCACGATTCCGGCCAACAGTCGCCGCGCATCGGTTAGCGCTTGCTGCGGATCGTCGTCGCGGTCAATATCAAACCAGAGCCAGTCGGCGCAACATGCACCGCGAAAGCCCTTTGGCGTTTGATAGGTGCGCATCCAATCGCGAAAGTCACGACCGAAGCGATAGGTCGATAAGAATGATTGCTTGTCAGGTTCGGCGCGTTCGTCGGCTTCGCAATGCGCCCGGAAGGCGACGGCCCAATATATCAGCCGTCGCCCTTCCCGAGCATCACCGACGACGCGAAAGCCGTAAGGCATCGCGTCCATAGTTATCATTGCTATGCCGCCTCGCTATCGCTGTCGGTCCGCAACTCATCTTCGAGCTGGTCAATGTCGAAGCTGGTATCGTCGTCGGCATCGGCATCGTCGGGCGCGAAGGGGTCGCGCTCGAATTCATCGACGCCGACAACTTCAAAGTGCTTCAAGCGGTTGAATTGGTTTCCGTAATCATCGCGGCGCAATGAGAGCTTGCATTCACAGCGAATCAGTGCCGGTAACGGTTCGTCGAGCTGGTCGAGCGATTTGATTCCGAGCTTGCCAAGGTCGCGCTTGGTCATCGGCATCGCGGCCTCAGTCAGCCATAAGTCAGACCAAAACAGCCGCCCAGCGTGCGCACCGTCGCATACGCGAAACGTCATCTTGACGCCCGGCGTGCCGCTACGGCTCTCAAATGGTGAAATCTCGGCAAGGTGCGCGGTGTAATCGCCAACAGGTAGCGGCTGAAAATCTTCGGCTGCGTCAGCCCGGTCGAATGCGGAGGCGACCGACTCCCGCTTGTCGCCGCTGAGGATGTCGGATAGCCTTTGTCTTGGTTTCATCGGGGGGTTCGTCCTTCCGTATTGGTCGCGCTGGTTGCCCCCGGCGCGACTTTTTTTGTTTCGATTGTTTCAACACTGTTGACGGTTGGATCGTTGTCGGCGTCGGTTGGTGCAGGATTAAGCGCCAGCCAACGGCACGCTGCCTGTTCGTCGATCAAGCGCCAGACGGCGATGATCGAAGCGTGGCGCGATGGCCGCGTTGATTTCGTATAGTCAGCTATTTCGATGATCCCGCCCCTAGCGAATTGACTGGGGATCGCCCCGAGGCATCGACCGTCGATCTCTGCCGGTACTTCGATGGCGTTTGCAACGTCGTCCGCCGTCGCTGTTCCGTGGTCGAGCAGCCGTTGAATAAACGCTCGACGACCGCGCCGAATAATGTCATCGCGTCGGGCTTCGTGAAGGTCGAGCGCAGCGCGTTTTCGCGCCTCGCCGAGTTCGCGGCCTCGGTCTGGTGGGATTGCGGGATTCAGCTCATTTTTCGACTTCATTTTGACACCCCGTTCCCACGCTTTGTCTTGCGCAAGTCGGGACAGCCATCGCCGATCCACGTATCCAAGTCGATGCGTCGCCAGCGCACCATTGCGCTGAGTTTGACGGGCTGGGGCATACGGCCTGCGTCGCTGAGCCGATAAACGGATCGCGGTGAGCAGTCCAACATTGCCGCAACGCGTCGCACGTCGAGAAGCGCGGTCGATCCTGATTCCTTCTTGTCCATTTTTGTTACTCCTTTTCTCAAATAGTTGCTGTGCTACAGCCGCTGTTGCTGCGTTTCATGCGTAGCCTATTGAGGTCGGGAGCGCGCAACGGTTGCGCAATCTGAGAATTTCTCTATCAAGAGCGAAATGGGCGTTTTTTAAGGCGAAATCGGCGTTTTTTGGGGAGAAATTGTTGGGCGCGCAACAGTTGCGCAATCAGGTTGCGCGCTTAGTCAGGGTTAATACCTGCATCAATCATTGATTGTCGGGCTTGTTCATACGTTTCAGTCTCGGATCGAGCGCGCCTCTTTGCCTTCAGTTCATCGACTGCCGATTTTGAAACTCGTCGGTCTTTGCCGTGCTTGCCATTTGAAGCAAGCTTTTGGTTTTTGACCATTCGAGATACTGTTCCGGCGTCTATATCAAGCAGTAGCGCTGCCTCAGAAACACTTAGGATGCAATCAGTGTCCGAAGACTGACTCCGTGGATGTGCTGAAATAACGGCTTCAGGATCGTCGGAAACCTGGAAATCTCTCGTCTCAGTGACCCACTTGGGCGTCGTCCTACGAGATAAAAGTGAGCAAACGGAATACCAATCTAATTCGTTGGCGTCATCATGTTTGAGATCATTACGGAGGAAGTCGCGAATGTTTAATTCGTTGTTGAGCTGCTCAATGAGTTGTAGCCTGTAAACCTGAAGTTTGGTTAATGGCGGAATCGTGGGAATGTGCGAAGTCAACGGTTTAATCAGATTGAGTTCTTCTGCCGGTTCCTTGACCCACCACCAACCCTTTGCACTTCGTCGCTGTTGGAGTTCCTCTATCGTCTCCGCGATAGCAGGCTGCGACGGTATCCGAAAACTAACTCGAAACTGTTTACAGAGTTCGTCTAAAGTCTGGACGAGCTTAGGCGATGGACGGCGGTCACAGTAGATTTCGGCGCTGATCCGAATGAACGGGACTTGGCATAAGTCGAAGTCTTTTGCTAACAATCTTCCAAATTCGCGGTTTTCGAGGATCTCATTTCTAAGCGGCGTAATTTGGCAAATCAGTTTCCGTGCCCGTTCTTCGTTGCGTGCGGCACCGTACGCCTTTACCAGTTTTTCAAACTGGGGCAGAACGGTGTCGAGGTAGTTTGCCGTTTTCTTAGGATCGAACTGGGTGGAATTTGCTTTCTTGGGCAAAGTGAGGCTCTCCCGTTTCGCACGACCTCGAACGTAACAAGGCCTAATGGGGGTAAGAATGGCCGAAGTGTGCAGGATGCTCAGCGAGTGCCGAAATTGTATTCGTGCGGGGGACAGGAGGCAATCCGAGTGTTCGGAAGATATTAGGAATCATTAAATGTCTGTGATATTTATATCAGGCCGGGCGAATCGTGATATTGTGAAAAGCAAACTATCCCCCATTTATGCGGCATGCTCAGCTTCGGGGTATGCACCGATGATGATCGTCCGCAGCCGGTTCAGCATTGCTTGCCGCTCGGGCGCGACGTCGGTCGCACCGTCGGCGCTCACGGTCGCCCTGTGGTTTTTGACGGTGATATGCGCGCCGGGTGTGCGATACTTCTCCGGGCGGTTGCCGGTCAGCAGCAGCGATAGCAGACGGTCGGAATACACCCGCACCGTGCCGACTTGCTTCCCCTGTCGGTAAACGGGCTTGAGAATGCCATCCACAGCCCGCCGCCGCGCTTCGATTTCGAGCTTGTCGGTGGCGAGTTCGATCGCGTCGGCGCATTGGTCGGCGAAGTTTGGATCGTTGGCTTTCCACCGATAGAAGGTCGGCGTCGAGATACCCGCAGCGCGGCAGGTGATGGCCACACAGCCCAGTTCACCCAGCAACTCGACAACGCGCCGCTTACGCAATACCCGCTGCTGTCTGTTCAATGGGCGGCTGCTGCGCGGGCGGTTTGTTCCTTTGGTGGCAAGCATTTAGGGCGCTCTTGCAATTGTAACTTTGCATTGGTTGCGGTCACGAAATGACGCGGGAGAATCATCCGCTTAATTGGACACGCCAGAAGTAGCTGATTCCAACAAGCATGGCTCAAGACCGGGCATAGTTGTTTTCTCTGATCACTTCCGGAACGCGATAAATAGAGAGCCTGTCACGACCATCACAACGACCAACTCAATGCCTAGGCGCGACCAGAGTATTTCGGCATAGACATCTTCGCTGTTGGCTTTCTGGGACGGTTTGAATGTTGGCTTTTTATTGTCGAACGTGGGGGGCAGGCCGGCGCGGGAATATTGCCGGAGTAACGCGCTTAATCTAAAGCTGAGATCGTTTCCTTCAACCGCTTGCAAGAAGGGTGACCTAGTATCTGTTTCAAGTAACTCCTCTATTCGCCCTTCAGCCAATAAATCCTCAATTGTGCGATGTGATCCTGAATCACGCTCCATAATGATTTCGAATCTAGATCCCTTGGCAGCTTTCTCAACTCCGGACGCCCGTAAAATCAGGAGCGCCCGTTCAGCTGGCGACCCGCTATCGTGAACGTCATTCGGAATCTTCTCGCTCAAGCTGTAAGGAATTGACGGGTCGTCATCACTATAAAGCTCAAGCTGTAGGCCGAGGAGGCGAGCATCCTGAAACTCTGCCTCACTGCCAAAGTCGCGGGACTTTAGACGATCAACCAGTCGGCTCTCCTGCGACGTTTCCCAGTCCCTTCGGCGTTGATCGAAATCGCGTTGCTCTGATTCCCACTGCTTAATTGCAAGCTGGAGGCGCGGCTGGCTAGCCTTTAACATCAACTCGTAATCATTCGACCAGATCGGGGCGCGCATGTATTCGACGGTTGGCGCGTCGTCAATGATTGCGGTTGTGCGCCACGGCGGAAAAACCCCAATGCAGGCGAACAGTATCGATCCAATCAAAATGATAGCTCTTGCAAGTGAATTCATATTCAGCGAATTTCGATCTATCAATGAAAATTGAACGTCGAATGCTCCACGGGGTAAAGGGGGGAGACCAACGACCCAAATCTGGATTCTCGCAACGTAATAAATACTGCCTACCCGAGTCAACCAAAAAGCAGGCATAGTAGAACGCCCAAAACCCGTAAAAGAATGCGTACGCTGGCCGATACGGTCCCAACCAATTAGCCCCACAAATTTGCCCCCGCCCCGGTGCCCATCAATCGAGCAGCCGCGCCAACTGCTCCCGGTCCTCAGCCGATAGCCCTCGAATCGCCGCAGCCAAGTCGGCCAGTGCATCCGCCTCGCCGGTCGCGCTCCGGTCGGTCAATGGCGTCGAGCTGCCGTCGCCTGATTCCGCGTCGTCGCGCCCGTTTTCCGGTTCGCTGGTGCAAACCGTGGTACAACTTTCGGCGGTCGTGTTCGTAAGTGCTTGCGAATCCAGCTCGTTAGAATCCGGTGCAATCAGCCTTCCAAGCTGAACGTTGACGGTTCGAGTCCGTTCGCCCGCTTTCTTTGACCTCGCCAAAGAATACCATTCCCTCGATCGAATGCCCCTTTCTAAATAATGAACTCGGTGATTAAAACTCCAATTTCTTACTCGGTCCCAAACGTTCTGCAGGCGGTAAAGTCATGCCCCTTGCCTTCCAGCAAGACCTCAACCGCTTAAACGTTCGTGGCATTTCTAGCCGTCGCACCGGCCGTGTTTCGCGGTTACAGATTCACCCGACCAGCGCTAGGCCAGCTTCCAACGTTTACGCAATTCCTCCGCTGCTGCGATTATCTCGTCGAGCGATCCCGCCTTATAGAGCACTGACTGTAGATGCGTGTTATCAAAGCTCGTGGCCAGCACATTGTCCAACTCGAACGTTCGAATCTCCACATCGTTTGATATCGCGTGCTCGAGTTCACCGATCGACGAAAGAATTCCCGCGCCCAACACGCGCGTTTCGCCGCGCTCTTCGATGAGGCCGAACTCGATCGTAAACCAGTAGAACCGCACCAACTGTTCGAGTCGTTCGGCATCGACTTGCCGCGCCATCTGGCCGACGACTTCGATAAGCTGCACGTACGCATCGTCCATCAGCGGCGGCACGTGCCCGATGATGTCGTGAATCGCGTCCGGCTCGGGCGTGTATTCGGGTTGCGATGCGTGTCGCAAAAACTGCGTACATGGCATCACGCGATCGGCCCACAATTCGAAGTAGGTCTTGCCGTGCAGCAAACCTTCTGCGGGAACCAGGCGCACGCCCGTCGATGCCTGCAGCGTTTTATCTAGTTCGCCCAAATTGGGAATGCGCCGACGTTCGATGCGCAGCGCGTCGCGCCCATCCAAATACACCCGCGCCGCGTGTCGCGCGTGCAGATCGTCCAACCGCATAAACACGCTTTGCCACAAGTCAGTCTCTTCATCTAGATAGACAAAGTGCGGCGATGGCAAACGGCGCAGCCGATGCTCGCGAGCCGAATAGAAAAACATCCGACGGCGGCGCACATAGTCTTTGTCCGACAGGCCCGGATGATTATCCGGCATCGACAGCACCTCCGGATCGACCCAAGGTGAATTGATATCCGCCATTGAATCCACAATAACAACCTCCGCAGCGACAAAAAAAGAAAACGCCGCTCATCTTAACGATAGCGGCGTGACATGACATTCTTGTTATGGTTAAAGAGGCTACTGAAGAATCTCGCTTTGAGAGCAAGAATCAAAGCGCGTTTCCCCTCGCGAGCCTAAATAAACTCAATCTCGCCCGCATCCGGCACCAAACCGGCCTTGGCACCTTCCGCCAACAGCTTACGCACGGCAGCGCGGCCGCGATCGCCGTAATCGAGCGTCCATTTATTGACGTACATCTCGACAAATCGATCCGTCAAACCAGTATCGAGCCCACGCCCAAATTCCAACGCATATGCAATCGCTTCTTCGCGATGGTCCAGCGCATATTGAATCGCGTCCTTCAAATGCTTCGCAATCACGCGCATCTTATCTTCGCCCATATCGCGACGAATCACATTACCACCCAACGGCAACGGCAGGCCGGTTTGACCTTCCCACCACTTCGCCAGATCGACCACAAGGTGCAAGCCATCGCGCTCGTACGTAATCTGCGCTTCGTGAATGATCAGCCCCGCATCAAAATCACCACGCGCAACGGCCTCGGGGATCTCATCGAACATCACGGTTTCATAGTCGAAGTTGCCCTTGCCGAAGCACAGGTTCAACGCCAGAAATGCCGTCGTGCGTTCGCCGGGAATCGCAATCTTCTTGCCGCGCACGTCGTCGATGGTCTTTGGTTCTTTGGTAATCACCATCGGGCCGTAACCATCGCCCATGCTGCAACCGCAGTTGAGTAGCGCATAGTTGTTCGAGATGTACGGATAGTTGTGCAGCGAAATGGCGCTCACTTCGAGCTCACTATTAAGCGATCGCTGGTTGAGCGTTTCGATATCCGCCATCTCGTGCGTGAAATGATACGGCGTCGTATCGATCAGCTCTTTCGCCAATGCATAGAACATAAACGCATCATCAGGGTCGGGCGAATGGCCTACGCGAATCGTCTCAGTCTGCGTGTCGGTCGTCATCTCGTCTTTCTCGTTCTGTTTTCGTTAACTGGCTCGGCGTCAAATCGCCCACGTTTTTATACGTCGCTCAACATCGCCGGCGACATGCCCACGTCGATAATGCTACATCCTTGCACGACGTTCAAACCAAGCGCTTCGGCCTCGGCCAACAATTCCGGGCTAACCGTGCCGGGATTCAGGTACAACTCTTCGGGTTGCACTGCCGCAATCTCCGGCAACATCTTGATGCCGATTTGCGGCGGCACGTATAGCGTGACGCGCTTAAGCGGCTGATCGATATCTCGCACCGAGGCAAACACCGTACGGCCTTCGATTTCCCCGCCCTTGGGATTAACGGGGAACACATCCCACCCCTGTTGTGCGTGAGCCCGAACCGCCTTGTTGCTGAATTTACTTCGATCGGCGGAGGCCCCGATCACGGCCACAGTCTTGGTTTCCACAGCTACGCCTCGCATCAGGTTGGTCATGAGCATGTTCATATAGGGATGATAGGAACGCAACCTTAAATGGGCGGCAACCTACGAATTTGGGACGCTCGGGCGATTAACCATACCCCATTGTTTTTCAACTTTCATCATTGGCGGCATGTAATCGATAACGATTCCGATCGTCGCGTATCAAATCAAACAATACGTGCTGCGGATCCTGGCCTAGCAGCAACTGCCAACCGCCCGCGTGGCATTCGTCGAGCAACTGCTGTTTGTTCGTCATGTTTTCTAATGGCAGCAGGTCATACGCCATGTTGTACGGAAGGCCCAAGTGGGCACTCGTCGGCATCAAATCGGCCGGCAACACCAGCGTCCGCCCACCACCAGAAAACACCACGCCCTGCTGGTGTCGCGTGTGTCCCGGAATCGGTCGCACACTGATCCCCGGCACGAGGTCGGCGACGCCATCGACAAACGACAGCACGCCCGCCGCTTCCAACGGCCCCAAATTCTCCGTTCGGTAGGTCGCCGTCATCACCGCATGGCCGTGGACCGCGTCATCCCACTCACCGCGCGGCACCACATAAGTCGCCCGCGGAAACGTCGGCACGAACCCGCCATCCCCCGCCGCAGTCGTGCCGCCACCCGCATGATCGAAATGCAGATGCGTCAATATGACCATATCGATTTGCGGGGGCTCTACGCCGATAGCCGCCAATGAGTCGACAATCGAATGCTCGGCAAATCGAAAGATATCCTGCTCTTTCTCGTGATACTTCGACGTAGGCCCCGCACCCGATTCGACGAGAATCGTTTTACCGCCGACTTCGACAAGGAAACACGTCATCGCAAGCGGAATGCGATTCTGCTCATCAGCCTCGGTCAGGCGCGACCACAGCGGCTTCGGAATAATTCCAAACATCGCGCCACCGTCGAGCCATAAGTGGCCACCATCCAGCAACGTGATTCGCATATCGCCCAATTGCAGCCGCGGCGGTTCGTTGGTCGGTCCCAGTCGTGCGGTTTGACTCATACATGGTGTTGTAGGGGGGCGACGGATATCGCTCAAGTTCGACGGCACTAAAACGCAGTTTGGGCCTGCTCCCTTGCAGGTTTTCATGCGTCGGTATAATCGCCGCCATCAAAAGCGCGGACTGTTCACATCACGGAGATCAACAACATGCTACTCGCGGATAAACTCGCCAACTGGACACATAAGCTGAAATACAGCGACCTTACGCCCGAAGCCATTCACGAAACCAAACGCCGATTCATCGACTCGCTCGGCACCTCGCTCGGCGCTTACAAGGCCGACCCGGCACGCATCGCGCGGCAGACCGCCCTCGGCGTGAAGGCCGGTAAGGAAGGCGCCGGTTCCATCGTCGTCGGCACGAGCCATCGAACGACACCCGACCTCGCCGCCTTTGCAAACGGCGCCCACATTCGCTACCTCGATTACAACGACACGTACCTATCCAAAGAGCCGGCTCACCCGTCGGACAACATCGCAGCGACGCTCGCCGTCGCTCAGGACGCAGGCCGCAACGGTAAGGATCTCATCCTCGCCACCGTCATCGCATACGAAATTCAATGCAGCCTTTGCGACGCCGCCAGCCTGCGTGCCTACGGATGGGACCACGTCACGTACGGTGCGTTCAGTGCCTCTCTGGGTGCTTCCAAGCTCTGGGGGCTGAAGGCCGCGGAAATGGTCCACGCCCAAGGCCTCGCCGGCGTGTGTAACATCGCGACGCGACAGACGCGTACCGGCCAAATCTCGATGTGGAAGGCCTGTGCGTTCTCCAACGCCTGCCGCAACGCCGTGTTTGCCGCCAATCTAGCTCGCCAGGGTTTCACTGGCCCACACGAAATCTTCGAAGGGCCGAAGGGCGTGTTCAAGCAGCTCACCAACGGCAAGTTTGACGTGAAGCTCGGCAGCAAAAAATCCGGCTACATGATCAACAAGACCTACATCAAATTCTGGCCCGCCGAATACCACGCCCAAAGCTCGGTGGATGCCGCCCTGCAACTGCGCGAGCAATTCATGGCCGATGGCTACAAGCCCGCCGACATGAAGAAGCTGCACATGGAATCGTTCGAAGCCGCCGTCTCGATCATTGGTAGCGAACCCGAAAAATGGCGACCCACCAGCCGCGAAACTGCCGACCACAGCATGGGTTACATGACGGTCGCCGCTCTAATCGACGGCAAGCTCGATCGCGATTCGTTCTCGCCGCGCAAGTTCAAGGGCAAGAAGTACCTCGACATGCTCGACCGCACGACCATCGCCGAGGCCAACGATCTGAACAAGGGCTACCCCGACGGCATCCCGAATCGCCTGACGCTCACGATGAAGGACGGCAAGAAATATTCCAAGACCGTCAAGTACCCGCGCGGCCACGCCGGTAATCCGATGACCGACGACGAAGTCGAATACAAATTCCGCACCCTTGCCGATGGCGTCATCAGCAAACGCACGCAGGATCAACTGCTCGATGCGATGTGGAATCTCGACAAGGCCAAGTCGGTCGCCGACTTGTGGAAGTTCAAAGTGTCGTAACGGTCGCTGACACGTTCATTCGTTAGCAAGCATGAATCAATTAATAAAATGGTGACTCACTTTGGCCGACGCATGCGTCGGCCTTTTTCATTGAGAGACTTCCATCACCGCTCGACGCAGACAATTCATCCACAGTCGTTTTCTTTCGCGATGTGGCCTTATCCAGCATTCGAAACAACATCGCGTTCTCATCTGAATCGAAAGACGCCCGAATCAACAAATCTGTATCACGACCACATCCGCGCATAAAAAAACCCGCCCGTCGCACTGAGCGACGGGCGGGTTGGGTTAACGAGATATGTAACGGACTAAGGAGTCTGACTCCTCAAGTCAGCTTACGGGCAGGTGCCGCCGGCGAGAACTTCGCTAACGAAGTTCGCAATGTCGCCGAGGTCGATCGTGCCGCTGCCGTCCGTGTCAGCACACAGATTCGGCGTCGGGCTGATCAACTCGTTGGCGAATGCCTGGATGTCGGCACCATCGCGATCGTTGTCGCCATCGACGTCGGACGTACAGGTCGCACAAGGTGCGGCTGCGTCACAAACATCGTCGGCACATGTGATCGTGGTGGTGATTTCACCTTGGCTAGCCACATCGAAGGACGCGACTTGCACCCAGTAGCGCTGGCCGGGGACCGTGTCGAAACAGACTTCAGCATTGAAATTGTTAACATCGCCGCCACACGGATCATCGGCATCTTCGTTACAAGCGATTTCGAAGTCTGCGCCGTTGTTGAAGATGTCGTTTTCCGGGCTGAAACCGGTGGACGTGTACACGGCGAGAACCGTATCGTTGACGGCCGTCGTCGCACACGTCGAAACCAACGTCTGAGCGTTCGTGGCTTCGAAGGTCAACCAGTACGCACCGTTACCTTCAGCCGGGCCACCACCGATGCAGCTAATGTCAGGCTGATCGATACTGCCGTTGTTGGCATTATCGGCTTCACCCAGACCTGTGTTGTTCAGCGTCACCGAGCCATTGCAGCCCACATCGAGTGCATTGAAAACACTCGGCTGCGGACAAACCGGATCGCCGAATCCAACCGTACACGCGCCGCCTTCGGTGAAACCACCAACCTGATTGAACGGTGGTGCCGTAAACGTATTCAAGCGGTCAAAGATGTTGCCCGGCTCGTCGGACAACAACTGCGGCGCACAGTTCGGGCGGTGCGTAACAATGAAGTTGTTGGCGAAGTCCGCACAGCTACCGTCGGTTAGACAGCAGTTGCCGGTCGCACACGGGCTATCCGCGCACGTTGTGCCTACACCCAAGAACTCATAGATGTTGTTTCCATTGGTCGAAACCGTCACACACTGTTGGTACGTGAGGATTTGACAGGTCGCCGTACCGGCCATCGTGTCCGGAACGCAGCAGGCACCCATACAGTCGGTGTCGCCACAGTCGGTTCCAGCACCGGCGAAGATACCATCACCACCTAGACAAAGGCTTAGCGTGCGCACTTCACAAGCACCAAATGGCAAACAACAGGCACCTTCAAAGTCGGTCGCGGAAGCACAGCCGTCGGCCGCCACAGGCGTGTCCCAACAGATAGCGACGTCATAGTTCGACTCGTCTTCATTCGCATAGTCGAGTTCTACGTCACGCTGCGCGGAGACTAGGTCGCCTGCAGGTGCCGTTGACAACGCGAAGAAACAACCCGTCGTGTTGTTGACGATTTCAACCCAGAAACAATTTCCGCCAGTGACGTCGACAGGCGGGTGCATTGCCGTGAACGCAACTTCAGCGTCACCACCAATAACGCGACCAGTCGGCGTCTCGGTTGCAGTCACCGAGAACGGGCCACCCGCCACAATGCCGGGGATATCGTTCAGGTCGTCATTCAAGAAGTAGGTGATGGTCCAATCATCGTCTGCAGGCGTACCCGTCGGGCCGTCCGAGCAAATGTTGAAGCCAGGCTCAAAATAAGCACCGTACCAAGTAATCTCTTCAAGCATGGCATCTGCAGTCGGGCTGAAGTTTTCAGCCACCGCGAAACCAATCGCTTCATCAGAGGTTGCGAACGTGATACCGTCAGCACCGTTGCCGATACCGTTCGGAGCTTGTCCCGTCGAACCTGCTGGGCACTCAACATTGATACAAGGCGAGACTGCATCAGCCGAGAGGCGATAGCTGAAGTCACCAACGCACAGACCGGGGTTCGGATCTGCACCCGTGGGCTGAACGATCACGTACCAAGTCCCGACCGTCAGACACTCAGAGATAATGGTAGTTTCACCATTGCTATTGGTTTGACCGCCACCGACAAACGGGAACGTCATCGGACAAGTATCTACGCCTCCCGTATCAATGATGCCGAAGAGAACTTCGACTTCCGATTCGATCGACAAAGTTACTTGCGATTCGGGTTCCGTAACGACGAGCTTGTACCAGTCGTTATCAGCGAAGAGGTCCATTCCGTCTGCCGACAAGACCAAGCCGGTCGTACCGCAGATCGTGTCGCCGAAGGCAAGCGACGGTGCACCAAATGCACCGTTGACCGGATCGACATCCGAAAAACAACCGGAGTTGTATTCGTCGTTATCGGTACAAACAGTTTCGCCTTCGAGAATGTCGTTCACGTCGCAAGCGAATTCGACAGCAGAAACGTCACAAGGAATTGGATTGGTTTCACAGGTGCTGCCAGCCAAGAAGTTATTGAAGAACAAATCGCGTGCGTCGGCGACACATTCATCGAAGGTTAACACGTTGGTGCACATACCCGTGCGGGTATCACAGCAGGAACCATCTTCCGGTTCCTCAGTCGCTAAGACCTGAAAAATTGCTTCGCCAAAATCGCCGGTTCCGCCGGCAGAGAAAAGGTCGCAAGCAAAGTTACCGGGGCTGCTGGGGCCACAGAACGTCCATCCGCCCGTTACCGGCGCACCGATGTAAGCAGGAGGCTGAGGCATAAGGGCCGGGTCCGGCGGAAAGTCTGCTGCGATCCACGTCAAATTGCTGTCGGCGTACTCAACGCTAATATGGATTTCGTCCGGAACGACGACGCCCGCTAGATCGAAATCGAGAACAACCAAACCGGTCGGAATAGCGGTAAAAGCGAACGTGTCTTCAAACAACAACGGTGCCGCATCACACATTGGATCGCCACCTGCGGGACACCCTGCATGTATCCGCAACGTCACGGACGTGTCGAGCGGTACACCCGCGGCGTTATTCGTCACGTGCTGAATCTGGCAAATCTGTCGATTGATGCCGCCAAGGACGATCGTGCCACCCAAGACCGAGTTCGGAATAGGACCGAAGTTCCCCAATTCTGCATCGACTGCATAATCGACGCCGTTGTGCACAACTTCAGCATCGACCGGACAACCAACACCACGGGGCGACCCCATTGAGCTGATGCGCTTGGTGCTACGATCAATCGGAGTTGCCTCCATGCTCATTCCAACCGATCTGGGTTGAAGAGACTTTTGCAACATCTGATGGCCGTCGTTCACGCTTCGCACCCGCGAACCTTCCGCGCGAACTTGCGGTGCTGCGGCTAGCAACGCTACCAGCGCTACAGCCAAAGTGCCAAACTTGCATTTCAAAGACATCCACTTCTCCTTCAAAAATTTTGTACGACGCTATCACGACAGACGATCGTCACTCACTACCCATGAGTAACCAGTTTGTTTTGGAAGCGTCTAAGAAACCCCACTAGTCAAAAATAAAAGCCAAAACCGATGATTTCGACTTTACCCTCACTCAAACACACTGGCGGGCGGATCATACAAAGCGCAAGCGAATTCGGAAGAAACCGATTTCGACTCTGGGAGTGGTCTTTGCGCTTCGCCCTCCTGAACTGCTAATGCTATCTGGAAGCCGGTTTCGTAGTCAAGGATTTGCACATTTAACGTGCGGAAATACCCGCCCAACCGGAAAACCCTTTTACGTCCGCATATACAAACGACTCAGCCCAATTCAACTATAGGACGTCTGCTCTCAAACTGAGAAACTTGCTAAAATTTCGGAATGGAACTCCCCCAAACCGTAACCGCCGTCGTCCCGCGTAGCGTCACCGAAATCGCCGACGCTGCCCACGCCGTTCAGGCCAATGTCGTCACCCTAAAAACCACGATGCAGCGTCGCCTGAACCAGCCAACGGACGACCACGATATCAAGACGCCGGCACCAGGTCCGGTACGCCGTGCGCGGGAGATGCTGTTAGCCCTCGATGTGATAAAGGCTTACAGCGATGCCGAGCTTCAGATTCGTCTACGCCAAATCTGGGGCGAATTCTGTGCGCTTTGTTGGCTCTTCCCTCATGTGGACCCGCAGTCCCCCCTCAACTTCGACGAACTGGACCCGCGCCAAGTCGTCCGCTGCACCGGCGAAGCCAACCGCAAGATGGATATGATCCAAAAGGGCCTCTGGCGATTGCGGCATGAACAACGCTTGCGCCACGATCCGGATGCCCGCACCGACGCCGGCTTTCAGCAGCAACACGCTTGGGCCAAAGCCATGAAACTAGAGGTTCAGGGCCGCGATGTGTCTGCCGCCTCCGATGACGCCCTATTGCAGACTGCCTGCGAATATGCTGGCATGTTGGCTGCGTTTCGTTGGGCGCTCGACGACCGTTGGGACTGGGAAGGCAGCGGCATCATGGACCTGACGTTGACCACTGCCCAGCTCGAATCACCATAACCAACTGTCGGGCATTAAGTTAACAACAGCAACGCCACGCTTGTCGCTGAACGCCCCAGACCGATTCCCTGCAACTGAAAGCCATTTTCCCACTACAAAGTAGCGGCGTTATGCTCTTAGGAGTCCGATACGACCATGTGGGACCAAATTCAACGGGGAACCGTCGACCCGTCTGTTGTCGACCGACCCCCTAGCGGCAGGACACTGCCAAAAGGTGGATTCGTGAATCTCGGTCAGATTCTGATTGATGAGGCTGTCCTCACGCAGGACCAACTCGACGCCGCCAACCAAAAGTGCGGCCCCAACGATCGCCTCGATCAAGTCATCGTGCGCATGGGCATGTGCAGCGAAACCGCCGTGCTCGAAGCACTCGGCAAGCTGCATCATTTCGATGTCGTCGACCTAACCAGTGCAGACGTCAACATCGACCTCGACACGATGAAGCGCATGCCCAGCAAGTTGCTGCACCGCGCGAAACTCATCCCACTTAACCGCGATAACGGTTCCATTCGCGTTGCTACGCGCGACCCGTATCAGATCTACGCCTTCGATGAACTGCGCATGATGACGGGCCTCGATGTGAAGCCCGTCCTCGCGCGCGAAAACGAAATCAACGAGATCATCAACAAGCACCTCGGTCTCGGGCGCGACACCATCAATCAGCTCGTTGACGACGACGATGACCTGAAGGTCATGAGCGACATGGCCGACGCCGATAGCGATCTTGCCGAAATGGCGCAGGACGCAAGCGTCGTCAAACTCGTGAATGAAATTCTGCTCGAAGCGATTAACGAGCGCGCGAGCGATATTCACATCGAACCCTACGAACACGACCTCAGTGTGCGCTATCGCGTGGACGGCGTGTTGCGGCCGACCAACGTGCCGCCCGAAATTCGCAAACTGCAAGCGGCGATCATCAGTCGTATCAAAATCCTTTCAAACCTGAACATCGCCGAACGCCGGCTTCCACAGGACGGTAGCTTCAAGATCAAAGCCCACGGTCGCGAGATCGACCTTCGTGTCAGTATCATTCCGATGCTACATGGCGAAGGCGTCGTCATGCGTATCCTCGATAAGCAGTCGATTCTTCTGACGCTGGAAGACTTGGGCTTTAACGATGAAATGCTCAAGGGCTATCGCCACGTGATCACGCAGCCACACGGCATTTTGTTGGTCACCGGCCCAACGGGTAGTGGTAAGACGACGTCGCTGTATGCATCACTAAATAGCATCGTGAGCCCAGAACTAAAAGTGCTCACGGTCGAAGACCCGGTCGAATACAACCTCGAAAGCATCAATCAGGTCAACGTCAACAACAAAGCCGGGCTCACCTTCGCGCAAGGTATGCGTGCCTTCTTGCGTCACGACCCCGACGTCATCATGGTCGGTGAAATTCGAGACAAGGAAACCGCCGAGATTGCGGTCCAGGCATCGCTCACGGGCCACTTTGTATTCAGCACGTTGCACACCAACGACGCGCCCAGCGCCACCACGCGTATGCTTGATATGGGCGTCGAACCCTTCCTCGTTGCGTCTTCTGTCGAAGCGATCTTGGCGCAACGCCTCGTGCGAACGATCTGCAAACACTGCAAAGAAGAATACGAACCCGATCCGCTCGACGTGCCGCCCGATTTCAAATTGAAGCCCGGTCAAACCGTATTCCGCGGCAAGGGTTGTCGCGACTGTCGCAACAGCGGCTTTTCAGGTCGTAAGGGCATCTTCGAATTCATGATGATGAACGACGACATCCGCGAACTCGTGCTCGAACGCGCTTCAGCCGGCAAGATCAAGAAGGTCGCCCTCAACAGCGGCATGGTCATGCTGCGCGACGACGGTTGGAACAAGGTTCGCGCCGGCATCACGACGATTAGTGAAGTCGTCCGCGCGACGAAGGGTTAGCACAAGGTCATTCACGAAATCAAATATATCTAAACAAAAAAACGCCGCGTTCATCACGAACGCGGCGTTTTCAATTTTCGTTTGGTCGCTACTTGCGAATTAGCAAGCGCGGCGGCGGCGAACGATGGTCATGCCACCGCACACAGCCAGCAGAGCCAACGTCGTCGGCTCAGGGATGTATTCGTAGGTGATCGTGATCGTGCCTTCGGTCGTACCCGGAACCGGATCGATCGGACCAAAGCCACCGCTCGTGCTGAGGAACGTTTCGACGGACGACGAAAGATCGACGTCAAACGTGCCAAGGCCGGTATAGGCAGCGAGCGTGGCCGGTGCCATGCTCATATCCATGTCCGAGTCGTTGCCGGAACCACCAGCGACGCCGAACGAATCCGTGCCGATGAAGTCAGCAGCGCCGTCATTGTCAGCGTCGGCCTGACCATTGCCAACCTGAAGCGGAATAGCAACAGCCGTCAGCAAAGCTGGGCCGGTGACTTCAACTTCAGCGCCAATACCCAGCGTGATGTCCGAACCCACGCCGGCTTCGTTATCCCACGTGATCGAACCGCCGCTGGCAGTCGAATCCAAGCTGAGCGTCACCTTGGTCAGCGTACCGAGACCCGGGTCGAACAATGGCAACGATGCAATTGTTTGCGTGGCCGTAGCAGCAGCAATCGGGCCGTAATTTGCGTTGTAGGAAATCATCGCTGCGTTGGCGAACGACGCGGTAGCTAGAACAGCCAATAGTGCGGAAACTCGCTTCATACTCTCTCCCCTAAGGAACTTGATGGGTCAGTCTATTCTGACCTGAAAAATCCGTTTTCTGGTAACTGAGCCACATACCGATTGACGGTCTGGGGCCGAACACTTCGCGGACTATACCCATCCATGTACCTAGATGCAAACATTTGCCAACCTTTCGAGAAAAAACCTATCCATTCTGGTGGGCAAATTTCAGCCCCCACCTTAATCCCTCGCTTTCCAGCTTTTAAAGCAGGGGTTACCACAAGGAAACCCCGCAGACCTCCATCAGAATCGTGCTCGCTCGACGACATCGTCTGGTGTACCGGCGATTTCGGGTGGGCGTTCGCTTTTTAGACATTGGCATCAATTTGGTACAATCTCTACTTGTATGGGGGAGAGGCATATCTTGTCGTCCGAACGAATCAACATTGAAAACCGGCTATTGGCCGCCCTGCCGACGGAAAATCTGTGGCAATTCTTGATTGTGGTCGCGTTGACTACATTCCTTCTTGCAACTCCACCTGTTTTGGGAGGCGAACCCACACCAACTTATTTCGTGGCCCCCGATGGCGACGATGGAAACATGGGCACCATCGACGCGCCGTTTGCAACGCTCGATCGCGCTCGTCTGGCTGTTCGTGCGTTACTCACCACCGGCGTCGATCAAGACATACACGTTTACCTGCGCGGCGGCACCTACTTCATTTCCGAACCCGTCACGTTTGATACCGCCGACTCGGCACCTGCCGGTCACGTCGTCGAATACACCTCCTTCCCCGGCGAACGCGCCGTGATTAGCGGTGGTCGCCCCATCGCCAACTGGACCGAGCAGATCGACGGCACTTGGACGACGACGATTCCCGATGTTGCCGCAGGCGAGTGGACGTTTCGCGAACTCTTCGTGAACGGTCAGCGCCGCCCACGAGCGCGACACCCGAATATTGGTTACTTAATCGCCGATGGCCCGGATCCGTCAGTCGGGTCAAACACGCGCACCGTATTTCGATATGTCCCGGGCGATTTGCCGACCGACAGCAACTTGGCCGGTGCCGAATGCAACATGTTGCACGAATGGACCACGTCGCGCGTGCGCATCGACAACGTCAACCACACGACCCGCGCAGTGACCACGGCTCAGCCGTTGGGTGCGTTCGGGCTTATCACGTCGATCTTTCAAACAACTGACCATCCGCGCTATGCGTTGGAGAATCATCCGAGCCTGCTCGATTCGCCCGGCGAATGGTATCTCGATAACGCCACTGGCTTACTGACATACTGGCCGAAGCCCGGCGAGTTTATCGAAACCGTCAACGCAATCGCGCCGGTCGCAACAGAACTAATTGTCGTGCGCGGTAACTTCGCAACCGGCGATCCCGTCGCCAATTTGAGATTCACAAATCTGTCTTTCGAGCACGTCGCGTGGGCGTTGCCACCGGGCGGATATTCGAGCTATCAGTCGGGCTACTACGAACAGCGCGGCCTGCCGACCTACGAACTACCCGCGGCAGTTAAGTTTGAAGTGGCCGAGAATTGTCATCTCGAACGCATTCGCGTGGCGCACTGTGGCGGTTGGGGTGTGATGCTGGGCGCATGGTGTCGCGGTTGCTCGCTCGTCGGCTCGACGATCACCGACATTGCAGGCAACGGCGTGATCGCGGGTGAAGATCGGTATCGACGCGTGAACGGCATCTTCTGGGTTGAGAATCACGAAGAGCAAGCCGCGACGAACAACACCGTCTTATCCAACCTCGTGCAGGATTGCGGCGTTGTGTTTCAGGATTGCGCCGGCATCTGGGCAGGGCTAACCATTGGCTCGACGATTCAAAATAACTTGCTGCGACGCCTTCCGCATATCGGCGTTTCGACTGGCGGTTATTGGGATGACAGCGAGCGACCGTGCGGCGGCATGACGATCGCCGACAATCGTTTTCAAAACGTGGTGCAACTGCTCAGCGACGGCGGCGCGATATATTCGGTCGGCTTGCAACCCGATTCGATCTTTCGCGGCAACTTGATTTCGGGCATACCTGCAGCGCCCGGCTTATCGCGCAACCCGGCCATCTATCTCGATCAGGGTTCGACCGGCTTCACGATTGAAGACAACGGTATATACGGCGTCGCCAGTTCGCCGTTTAAATTTCATTTGGCCGGCAGTAACACGCTCATCAGCAACACGATGCGCCTCGCGTCGGCAAGTGTCGAGCCGTACTTCTTGCAATCGACCGACGCGAACGACATCACGCGCATCGACGACGTCATCATCAACCCCACCAATCCACCGACAGGCTGCACGCCACCCGTGTGCGGTGAAGCCAGCACCGCCGGGCTGTTACCGATGTATCTAAGCGACATCTTCGTCGACACCGACGGCGATGGTATTGCCGACATCGACGACCCTTGTCCGCAGCGCCGCCCGGGTGATGCAAACGGCGACGGTCGTTTGGACGGCAACGACATTCAAACGCTTGTTGCCTTGATGCTCGATCAATCCACCGACAGCGCCGCTTTTTGCGCGATGGATGTTAATTTCAGCGGCAACATCACCGCGGCCGATGCGTTTGTTTTCGTGAGTTTAGTGTTGAATCAGTAGGATCGAGTGAATGGGTAACGGCCGCCATTGTGAAGGCCGTAATTCAAGAAACGCTAATCACCTAAACGTGTTAATGGATGTTTACAGGCACCATACCGGCCTAACCGAATTGGGACAGATTGTCAGCGCGGATGCCCTGCCGACCTAACCTAAGTAGCTGGTATGTCTCGCAATCGTAGCTATTTGACAGTCACGCATCTGCGAGACCAACGTGAGGGTCGGCATGCTTCATTCGCGGATTTGCTCTTACTCAAAAATCGGTTTTGAAGATCAGTTGTTAGCAGATAGCATGCCTAGCAATTTCATGCCGACCTATTAGTTGGTTGGTTTCCTGGAGCGAGCCGTGCCAGGTTGCCCTTTTGCGGTTGCACTACAGTTCTTTGGTTAGGTCGGCATGGCACCCGCGCATCCGAGCGCCCGCGCATTCGAGCATCCGCGCCGTTAAGCAAAATACTTCCTAATCATACGGGCGCGCGAATTACTCACTCTTTCTTCACTATTCCTCGGGCGATTCACTCAGGTGCCCCGCATGTTCAACGCGTACCGTGATCGGCGACGCGCTGTCCAGATGTACGTCGCGCTGCGGATAGGCGATGACGATGCCGGCTTCGCGGAAAAGCGAATCGACGCGGAAGCGGATGTCGCTTTCGATAATACGGCGTTCCATCAGGCGGCGCATCACGATCCAAAAGTGTGCTTCGAAAATCAGTGCGTTATCGCCAAAGTCGGAAAACAAAATCACCGGCGCGGGCTTGCTGAGTACCTTGCCGTGTTCTTCCAACGCTTTCTCGATCAGCTTAGTCACGTCGCGCGTTGGTGAACCGTACGCCACGCCCACGATCACCTGCGCCCGATAGCGATCGTCGGAAAGCGTCCAGTTGATCACGTTCTTTTCGAGAAACGAACTGTTCGGCACGATGATGTCCATGTTTTGCGGCGCCCGCACGCGCGTGCTGCGCGGGCCGATGTGTTCGACCGTGCCGATGAGGTCTTCGATTTCGATCAGGTCGCCCACGCGAATCGGGCGTTCGACCAACATGATCAGTCCGCTGATGAAATTGTTCATCACGTTCTGACTGCCGAAACCGATACCGATAGCCAAGGCACCGCCGAGAATCGTAAACGCCGTCAGCGGCACGTTTACGATACGCAGCGACAGCATCGCGACGGTTAGCACCAACAGGTAAAACAGCATCGACTGTACAGCGGCCGCGGCACCTTCGTTGAGACCGAGCCGCGGGAAGAATCGCCGCGCCAAGAGCTTGGTCAATCGACGCGCAATCAGCGTACCGAAGAAAAACAGTAGCAGGCCGATGACGACCTTGCGGACGGTAATGGGATTATCCGAAACCGACGTCAGCTCGTAGTTCCAAACATCGACGACGATGACCCACACGTCATCGAGTTTTTCGCTCCAGTCCACCGTCTTGCGCCGATCGCCGATCTGCGCGAGCAGCTTATCGTGCAGGCGGCGCGTGCCTTCCAACCGTTCGACAGTTGCGCTAAAGATTTTGATGAGCTGATCGATCTGCGTGCGCTGTTCGTTCAGCCAGCGGCGCGTTTGTGCTTCGTCTTCTGCGACGGCGACGATTTTGCTATCGAGCGTAACGGCTTCACGGCGAAGCTCTTCGAGTCGCGTTCGGTGCAGGCGAATATCGCGCGCGAGTTTCTCGATCGCGTCTTTCGATTCCTTTTCCCACGTGTCGATTTTGGCTTTGTCGGCTTGGTTGTTGAATATGTCGTAGCGACGATTCCAGATTTGCTTCGCTTCGGCGATTGCCTGCAGTTGTTGACCGAGCAGCGTGACTTCGCGTTGTCGCGCCTGCCGCGCCAATCGTCGCGCTTCGACTTCTTCGATCAGCGCCGCCGGCTTTTCTACGGCGTTATCGAGCCGTCGTCGCGCTTCGGCCCATTGCGAATCGCGCAGTGCTAGATCGCTCTTGGCATATTCGAGTTGACGATTGATGCGATATTCAGCTTCGTCGAGCCGCGCCAAAAACTCTTCGAGACCTTCGCGCGTGAAATGGGTATTCTGCTTAACGACGGCCAGCTTCTCTTTGAGGAACGTCAGCCGCAGCTCGTGAATCTCGCTGTCGAGCTTTTGATTGCTAAGCTCGATCGTTCGCAAGCGCCGATCGTTTTGTGCGCTGCGGCTTTCCAACTCGGCACGGCGGAGCGTCCAACTGAGCTCAGGTCGCTTGGCATCGTCGGTATTGGTATCGAGCGCTTCTTTGGCTTTACGACGGGCGCGCTCTTTCTCTTCCGCCTGTTCGTTAGCAGCCTTTAGCGCACTGCTTGCCAATTCAATGACGTCGACGCGCGATTCGGCGCGTGCTTCCTCGGTCACAAGTTCCGCACCAAGCGTTTCGAGCAGCGCAAACGTGAAAGGTGCGGTTTCGACCGGCCCACGCGCTCGCAAGTTATCCAGATCGGTCTTTTGCTGATCGAGAGATGTTCGAAGCTCTGCAGTTTGTTCAAGCGCGGCCAGAATCTGCCCCAACTGCAAGTCGATCTCGCCAAGCAACTCGGCTTCGCGTTGCAGATGTGCAGGTGCTTCGGCACCATCCTCCGTCGCCGCTTCGAGCGCGGCTTTGGCTGCGGCATGGTCTTTCGCAACTTGCTCGCGTTCGGCCTGAATTTGTGCCTTGGTTAGCCCATTATTGCCGGCGGGTTGCGACGTTGCAGGTGGGGCAGCGGGTTCGTTGTCCGCACTCACCCTCGGAATCTGAACACCTTGGGCTAACGCACAAATGCAAAGCAACAATAACAATCGTCGAGACATGTTCGCGGATTATAGCTGACTATCTAAATTTTCTACCTGAAGCCGCCACCGTCGATGACGTTACGTCATTCCTTTGCCAATGGCAGCCGTACGCGAAACTCGCAACCGTCACCATCCAAATTTCTCACACTCACCGTACCGCCGTGTTGTTGTGCGACCGCACGCACAATCGTCAATCCAATACCGCCCGTGCCAACATCGCCCCGTACCGGATCGACCTGATGAAACATATCAAATATTTTTTCAAACTCGCCCTCCGGGATTCCCTTACCCGAATCCCGCACAATCACTTCGGCGAATTCCCCATCGGGCGTCATTGCCATCTCAACATACACCGTGCCGCCCTCGGGCGAATACCGCACCGCATTGCGAATGAGATTGGTGCACATAAGGACCAGCAAATCCGAATCGCCACGCACCGAAGCAGCATCCGCGTCTTCATTCATAATGCGCGGCACGACTTTGACCTGATGGTTACGAGCGTTTTCGCTCTCGCGCCCAACGGCTGTCAGCACGACATCCTCTATCGCCACCTTCAGGTCGGTCGGCACGGCCGGCTTTTCCGACGCTCTTGCCAGAATCATAAAACCACTGACCAAGTCGATCATGCGTCGCGTTTCGACGGATACCTTGCGTGCCAATTCGGCCTGCGGCGAATCGGCGGGATATCGCGTTAGTACCGTGCGTGTTTCACCAAGCAAGACCGTCAACGGCGTCCTCAATTCGTGCGATACGTTTCCAATGAACCGATACTGTTGACGATAGCCGTTTTCAATTCGCGCCAGCATTTGGTTCATCGTTTCCACCAAATCCACCAACTCGCGACTGGTGGTTTCAATTTCCAATCGTCGGTCGATCTTCGTCGGTGTTATTTGAGCGGCTTGATCGGCGATATGAAGTAGCGGACGCAACCACCGACCGGTGATGTACCATATCAACCAGCCAACCACGATCAGCGATGAGATGAAGAAGACGATCAATACACGGCGGTTATCGAAGAGCGTATTTTTCAAACCTTCGTCACTTTGCCCTACCAGCAGTGACGCAATTGGTCGGTTGTTCGCGTCGTAAAGCGCGGTCGCTGCCATACACAACCGCCCCTTCGTGCGCGGCATGGATGTGTCGTTGTTGGAGCTGTAGTAGTCGAGCGCTACGTCGTAAGGCTGATCGAGTCGCGTCTTCGGTAAAGGCAATCGCGATTCCCGCAGGCTACGACAGCGCCAAATCGACTCGTCCTGCGTGTCGATGAGTTCGACATACAAGTGGCAATGATCGGGATCATTCAGGATCGCCAACGCCGCCGGCGATAGGCCCGCGTCGGTCAACCAAGGGTCGCGCAACGCCGTTAGCTTATTCGCCATGCGCCCCGTCACCTTTAACAACTTGAATTCATGTGACGCCCGACGTTGGTAGTCGGTGATCAGCAATAGCAATACGAGGAAAGCAAGACTTGCGAATGCGAATATCGCGACGTACTGCAAGCTATAGCGAATGCGTAACTGCTTAAAGGCGCGCCGACGAGGCATCGATTGTGCTCGGCTTTCGGGACTACGCGGCGGGCGGCCCCTGCTCGCTAAGGATGTACCCCATACCGATGACGGTATGGAGCAATGGGCTTTCGAATCCGCGATCGATCTTTCCGCGCAGCCGAGAGATATACACTTCGATGACGTTGCTGGATTCTTCGAAGTCCATACCCCAAACGTGTTCGCCGATTCGCGCCCGGCTCAACACGATGTTCGGATTTCGAATCAGATATTCGAGTATAGCGTATTCCTTAGCCGTCAGACCGATCTCACGTTCGCCGCGATACGCCACGCGCTTGGCCATGTCGAGAACGAGATCGGCATGCTTTAGCTTCATGCCGTCGGAGTTCGGACGGCGGCGCAGCAAGCAACGTGTGCGCGCCAGTAGCTCGTCCACTTCAAACGGCTTGGTGAGATAATCATCCGCGCCGGCGTCGAGCCCCTTGACCTTCTCCTCGGTGCTTGAGAGCGCCGTCAGCATCATGATCGGCGTGTCGACGCCCTGATCGCGCAGCTCGCGGCACAGCGTGACGCCGTCGGTCCCGGGCAACATCAAGTCGAGAATGATACTGTCGTAATCGTTGGATCGGATTTGTCGCCAAGCATGCGTGGCATCACCTGCTACATCGACTTCGTAGGTTTCGTCTTTTAATACGCGCCGCACCAAATCGGCAACGCTCGGATTGTCTTCAACGACGAGAAAGCGCATTGCACATCTCTCTTTCGTCTCGCCATTCGCCCGCGTCGTTTTCGGAACTGTTTCCGCACGCCAAGCGAACACATTAAATAAGGCATATGTTGGGTCGACAGCGAACGTCGCATCCGACCACCTATGTAAATCATACTAAGACCAGCCAATTCGCCCATTTAATCCCGGATTAATTTGTTTAAATATCGTCTAAATCGAACATCAACGGTCATTCCACAAGCACCAGCCACAGTATTAGAAGCACGCCTCTCGCCCCCGAAGAGCGACCCGCCCCCTTCTATCACCCAAATAAACTGCGATTCACCTGTGTCCATGCACACACCATCAAAACATCCAAATCGTCCAATAGCCATAACGAGAAATCGCGTTGGATTGAGGCTAAAAAATCCGCACACGGGAATTCGATCACCAGTCGGCTTGGCGTGTGAACTTCGCGACGTGTGGAAACACGAGAACACCACTCCGCATCTAAACGCACAACCCTAAGAAACCCCATCCATCGAGCGATGCACATCCAACTGCCGTTGCGCCTGTCGGAATGATTGCAGCCACTGGTCGGTTTCGCCGTCATCACCGCGTTCGAGCGGAACCAGCGATTGCCCCAGTTCAATCAAATCCTGCGTGCGAATTTGCTGGGCAGGCTTGGCCGGC
>JAUIHO010000296.1 GCA_030432035.1 Phycisphaerae bacterium | reverse complement strand
AATGCATCTCAATGCGATGCTGTTCGCTGTTGTAGCGGGCCTCGTGTTCGAACGCTTCACGGTCGAAGTCGGCATCGAGCTCGCGGTTCATACGGTCGAGCAAGTTGAGATTGAACTCGGCCGTTACACCTTCGCTATCGTCGTAGGCGCGTTTGAGAACTTCGGGGTCTTTCTCCAAATCGACACCGATCAACAAGCCACCGCCGGGGCCCATTAACGCGCTGATGTGTTTCAAGACGTCGGCAGCTTGATCTTTCGTGAAGTTGCCGATCGTCGAGCCGGGGAAGTACGCCACGCGCCGACGCACAGTGCCTTCGACGGGCGGCAAGTCAAACGGCTGCGTGAAGTCGGCGCAAACGGGATACACAGGAAGATCGGGGAAGTCGGCAGCGATGCGTTGTGCTGCTTCCTCAAGATGTTCGCCGGAGATATCCATCGGCACGTAGCCGGTTAGGTTTTTGAGCGCCTGGAGCAACGTGCCGGTTTTCATGCTGCTGCCGCTGCCGTATTCAACGAGTAGGGCTTCGGGGCCGACGGCGGTTGCCATTTCGTCGGCGTATTGGCGCATGATCGAAAGTTCCGTGCGCGTGGGATAGTACTCGTCGAGTTCGGTGATATCGTCGAATAGCTCGGAGCCGCGTTTGTCGTAGAGATATTTCGGCGAGATCGTTTTCTGCGGCTTACGCGATAGGCCTTCGATTGCATCGGCGAGAAATTCCTCGTCGGCGGTCGATACGTCGTGCAAATCGTTGGCGTTATCCGGCTTAGTCGTCATCGATGATGTTCCTTGCAAGTCGAATCCCCGTGAATTGCCAGCGCGCAGCACCGGGGAAAAAGTTTCGATACGTCGCGCGAACATGATCGCGCGGTGTGGCGCACGAACCGCCACGTATCACGTTTTGATTGCTCATGAATTTGGCGTTGTATTCGCCGAACGCACCTTCGGGTTGCGTGTAACCGGGGTAGGGACCGTAGGCCGAACTCGTCCATTCCCACACATCGCCGAAAAACTGACCGTGCGAATGATCGCCGGCGGCGGGGTGGTAGCGTGCGTCTTCGAGAAAGGTGCCGCATTCGGGTTGTGCGATGGAGACGACTTCCCATTCGGCTTCGGTCGGTAGACGCGAGCCTGTCCAGCGTGCATAGGCGTCGGCCTCAAACAGGCTGACATGGCAAACGGGTTCGTCGGGATCGACGGGCTTCATGCCGTGCAGCGTGAACTGCTGCCAGTTGCCGTTCTCATTGCGTTCCCAATAAAGTGGCGCTTGCCAACCATTCGATTCAACGGCTTGCCATCCTTCGGATAACCAAAGTTCGGCGCGTTGATAACCGTCGGCTTCGATGAAGGTCAGATATTCGCCGTTGGTAACGAGGCGATTGGCGATTTGGTAGCGATCGAGCCAAACCTTATGGCGCGGGGCTTCGTTGTCGTAATGAAACGCATCGCCGCTATAGCCGATTTCGTAGAGGCCTTCACGCACGTCGCGCCAGTCGATGAATTGAACCGGCGGTCGCGCGAGCGGCTTAGGATTGGCGAGATACGCCGGACGTAACGGGTTTTGCCAGAAGAGCGCCTTGATGTCGGTGAGAATCAACTCCTGATGTTGCTGTTCGTGTTGGATGCCGAGTTGCAAAATCGGGAGTAGGTCGGTTAACGCATCGGCATCAGCAGTGGAAAGCGTGGTGATGACGGCCTCATCGACAGCGCGGCGATACGTCAGCACTTCTTCGAGACTGGGGCGGGTTAGCAAGCCGCGTTGCGCACGGGTGAACTGCGGGCCGACCGTGTTGTAATAGGAATTAAACAGGTACTTAAATGCTTCGTTCAGCGCCGCGCGATCGGGATCGACGCGTTCGAGGATAAAGGTCTCGAAGAACCATGTCGTATGGGCAAGGTGCCACTTGGTCGGGCTCGCGTCGGGCATCGCCTGCACGGCGCAGTCTTCGGGCGTGAGCGGGCGAGCCAATTGGATCGATTGACGACGCGCGTTGTGAAATCGGTTGAGGGCGGTTTTTCGGGCCGTTTCAGGATCGTGAGCGACGAGTTGTGCGATCGTGGTCATGTTACATACCTCTTGCGCTGGGATTGCTTTGAGGTGTGGGTTGCCTGAATGGTTTTTTAGTATGGCCGCAACATTAGGCACCTTTTACCTATGCTGCGGCACAACTCGATTTGCCAAAGTTATTCGACCTATGGCGAATTATATCCGCAGATTCCATCGTCCGATGACGGAATTGCAAAATTCTTGTTGGGCTAAGTTTAGGGCGCATTTAGGACGAAATCGCCGCTTACGAACGCGCCAGTCGCAATCCTTTCGATATAAATAGACGATCCGCTAATTCGAAGATCCCCTGTGCCGCCAGCGCCATCAGTGCAGCGGGGATAGCACCTTCAAGAATGGTCTCGGTGCTGGCCCGATTGATGCCCGTCAGGATCGGCTCGCCGTAACCGCCGGCACCGATGAAACCGCCGAGCGTGGCAGTGCCGATGTTGATGACGGTCGCCGTTTTGATGCCGGTCAGAATAGAACGTGCTGCTAGAGGGAGTTCGACCAACCACATGCGCGCGCCGGCGGGCAGGCCGAGGGCTTCGGCAGATTCGCGCAGACCGCCCGCGATGGAATGCAGCCCGGAATGCGTGTTGCGCACGATGGGTAGCAAGCTGTAAAGGAACAACGCCGCGATGGCGGGCACCGCACCGATGGTTTGAAACACGGGAATCATAAAGACGAGCAGCGCGATCGCGGGAATGGTTTGCACGATGGAGACGGCGCCGAGAATCGTTTGGCTAATCAACGGATTGGACTTGGCCGCCAAGATGCCGAACGCCAAGCCGATGATGATCGCGCCGAACATCGATTGACCGACGAGGAGAAGGTGTTGGCGGGTAGTAGTCCACAGCCGCGTACTGAGCGTGATGTCGGTGAACTTAACGTCGATATCGAACGCTTGCTGCAAATATTCAGAGGCGACTTTGCCGGGGCGCAGGCCGTCGATATCGGCTTTGGCGTTGAGAGCGGTCATCGCTTCTTCGTCAAGCGCGCCTTCGAGTTGTTTCCACGCTTTGACAAGCTGTGGCTGTGTTTCGTCGAGTTCGCTGCGATAGAGAATAACGGCGCGATACTGGGGGAAGTGGTGATAGTCGTCTTCGAGGCGTACCAAGTCGTATTGTTCGATCTTGGCGTCGGTGGAATAAAGATCGATAACGTCGAGCGCTTCGCTTTCGATGGCGCGATAGGCGAGGTCGTGTTCCATACCGCGCACGTCTTCATGCGGCAGTTGATAGCGGGCACGCAGGGCGGGCCAGCCGTCTTCGCGATTCATGAATTCGCTGGAGAAACCGATACGCAATTCCGGATGGGCGATCAGATCGCTGATCGTTTTGATGTTCTTTCGTTTCGCAAGGTCGCGCCGAATGCCCAAGACATAGGTGTTGTCGAAGCCGAGTGGCTTACTCATTGAAATGCCATCGTCGCGAAGTGCGGCGGCGAGTTGTTCGTCGCTTGATACGTTGCGATCGGCGAGCAGTTCGCGTTTGAGCGTGCCTGTGTATTCGACATAGGCGTCGACGCTGCCGTTCGACAGAGCGTCGAAGACGATGCGCGAGCCCATGTTGCGTTTGTGCTCGGCTTCAATGCCGCGATCGACGGCGATTAATCGAAGCGTTTCAGCGAGGATGTTGGACTCGGTGAAACGCTTCGAGCCGACGACGATGCTGGACTCGGATGGTTGGTTGTGGTCGCAGCCGGATAGGAGGAGAACGAATGCAGCGGTGAAATGAAGAAATGCGCGTGAGATGTTTCGCGCGCTCCGCACGGGCGCGGTTGTCCCCCAGCCCTGGAAGGGCAGGGGCACCCGGGTTGATATTTTCCGTGACGGATAATTTTTTTGCTCATGCTCACGCGACATGGTGCACCCGTTGGGCTTCGATGAAGCGCGTGACGAATTCTTCGGCAGGGTGGTTCGTGAGGTCGTCAATGCTGCCTTGCTGAACGACTTGACCCGCGCGCAGCAGAATGATGTCGTGCCCAAGGTACGCTGCCTCGGCCAAGTCGTGCGTCACCATGATGACCGTCTTATGCAACGTGCGAAAAATATCGGCGAGATCTTGCTGCAAGTCGGCGCGAATCATCGGGTCGAGCGCACCGAGGGGTTCGTCGAGTAACAAGATCGGCGGGTCTAGCATGAGTGCGCGCATCAAACTCACGCGCTGGCGTTGGCCGCCGGAGAGTTGTGCAGGAAAGCGATCGAGGCCGTCGGTTGGGAAGTGCGTGAGCGACGCGAGTTCTTCGATGCGCGCGTCGATCTTATTCTTATCTGTTTTCAGATAGCGGGCGAGCAGTGCGACGTTGCGATACGCCGTGAGATGCGGAAAAAGACCGCCGTCTTGAATGACATAACCGATGCGACGGCGATGTTCCAACATGTCAACGTTGCCAAGAGGAACGCCATCGCACAGTACCGTGCCCGCCGTAGGTGCTATCAACCCATTGAGAAGTCGCAGCAACGTCGACTTACCGCAGCCGCTTTCACCGATCAGGACGGTTGTTTTGCGGGCGGCGATGCAGAGATCGACCGGGCCGAGC
>JAUIHO010000048.1 GCA_030432035.1 Phycisphaerae bacterium | reverse complement strand
ACAGGGGCCGTCGATGATTTATTGCAACTGTCGAAGCTCGCCCGCGCAAGAAAGGTATGGTTGCACGTCGATGGCGCGTTTGGTGCGATGGCTCGACTTTCTCCAAAAGACATGAACAGCGTCCGCGGCATCGATCGTGCCGATTCGCTGGCTTTTGATCTCCACAAGTGGGGCTATATGCAGTTTGATGTAGGTTGCGTTTTGGTGCGCGACGGCGCTTTGCACCGCAATGCCATGTCGCTCTCCGGCGACTATCTGGAGTCTGCTGAAGACGGCGTTGGGCAAAGTCCTACCGAATTTGCCTCATTCGGATTGCAACTTACGCGGTCGTTTCGCGCGCTCAGGGTGTGGATGTGCCTGAAGACTCATGGCATTGAAGCGATCGGTCGCGCCATTGCGGCGAATTGTGCGCAAGCGCGTCTGCTTGCAATGCTCGTGAGCTCAGCCGATGAGTTGGAACTCATGGCGCCCGTCACGCTCAATGTGGTGTGCTTTCGGTTTACATCATGCGACGCATCGCCCGAAGAATGCGACGCGATTAATCGAGCAATCATGATTCACCTTCAAACTTCCGGATTTGCAGTTCTCTCAAACACCCGGATTGGCGGACGGTTTGTATTACGCGCCGCCATTACGAACCATAGGACCGTTGAAGACGACATCAGATCGCTCGTTCCTGAAATTATCCGAGTTGGCAAACAGATTGCCGCAGAACGGCTGCAAAATCGGCAGTGACAACGATCTTATAGATGAGCCTATTTCGATCTGTCATATCGAGTCAAAGCTAATACATCTCTCACTATTCTCGGTAAGCAACCTCCATCATTCCGAGGATACAAATCGTATTCAGTATGAGCAAACGAGATTGTTAGATAGATCCATCTATAAAGAGAACGGCCCCACACAGATCGATATCTGTGCAGGACCGTTCAGTTGGGTGGTGTGGGGTCATGGTCTGCTTCTGCCGATCGATTGGCAGAACGATGAATTACGGTTTCGAGCGCTTAGGGTTCGGCCGTTTTTTGAGGATCCTGCGCTACTCAACGATTGCCCGTGTGAATGGCGACTTTCTCTTCGTCAGTGGGTGTCGTCCCCCAAGCCACTTCAGAGAAGTGGAAGTGCTTGGGAGACGATCAATGGGTGGAGAAGGTGGTGTCCGACTTTAGTGCTGACCATCCGAGCTTAGCGAATGATTGAGTTCCGCTTCGGATCAGATGGCATGCGTTCGTCATGCCATGGGGTTTCGTTTGCGTCGTGAAATAAGGCCGATGCTGGCGGCGGCGAGCAACAACGCCGACGTCGGTTCCGGAACGAGGGTTAGCGACCAACCGAGGCCGGCGTCCGTTGGGTTGTTGCCGGTTGCGATTGCGGAAATCGATCCGTCCGATTCGAGTTGATAAACATTGTCGTCGGAAGTACCGGCAGCGATCGGCCCGAAGAACACTTGGCTCACGTCGGTGGGAAATCCACCGCGCGTGAAGTTGGCGAATGCCCAGATGGTGCTGCCGTTGGGGATGCTGACGTTGTCGCCGCTGACGTCGACGTCCACGATCGTGGCGTCGCCGGTGGGAAGGAACCCGAACGGACCGTTGATGCCCGTAATCGTTCGTTGCAGCAAAATCGAATCGGTCGAACCGGGTGCGAGAAAGTTTGGCACACCGTCGCCGTCATCTAAAGCCAGGAGGATGTCAGCATCGACTGGACCGCCGAGTGAGCCAGCGATGAGTGAGAATGAAACGCCGTTAAGCGTACCGCCATTGGCAACTTGCAAGTCATCAATAGATGGGGCGGGGCGGCCGGCGGACTGAGAGATAAAGGGCAAGTTGTCGGTGTTATCGAGGTTGTTGTAGCCGACCATTCCGGCGTGGGTGCCGGTGGGTACGGCAATGATGGCGGCCAGTGCCGTCACGAGTATGGTTGCGGTTTGCTTCATGATTTTCCTCCTCTTAGGTTGCTTCGTTGCAATCGGATTGTTGTTAATGGGAAGTCGCAAGTTGCTGCGACGTTCCGCCGTTAGTTAGGGCACATGCCCGGGTCGGCAGGCATGATCTCGACGGCTTCGCCGGATGCGTAAACGCCGGAACAGGTCTCTACGACGATTTCATACGTGCCGGGCGGCGGATTGGACGTCGGGAAGAAGACATTGCCTTGATAGATCGTGAACATGACGCCGAATTCTGTCGCGCTGAGTTGGGTGAGGTTGCTAACAGACTCGCTGAGAAACACATCTCCCGTGACGGCGTCGCGAAGGCTGACTTGGGTCTTGGTAAAGTCGCTACCAAGGAAGAACTCGTTAGGTAAGCTTGAGCCTTCGATGATGGCGGTGAGCATCAACGGTGGATTACTGGGGCCGGTGCCTGCACATGTTTCGATTGGAGACGGCGTGTAAACGACCGAATCAATCTGAATCGGAGGTTGCGTACAGGCCGTTACTTCGAGCACGTTCGACGCGGTCACGGTTCCGCCATCGGGGTTGGTCACGCGCAGGTCCCACATACCTGGATCCGTAATGCACTCGGTTTCAAAGTCTTGGGTAAACAGGAATGTGTGGTCTGTGATCCCAAGCGGCCTGATGAGGACAGGGTCCGAACCTGCGCGAACCAATTCGACGACCGCATTCAGGTTGAACCCCTGACCGAAAACATCGAATGACAAGCGGGTACCGTTGCAGTTATCCACCGGGCTCGGAAAAAAGGATGTACTAAGAATTTGCGGGCTCGAGATCGGACAACCTGTGGATTGGCAGTCTGTCAGGTTGCCCTGATAGGTGCCATCAGTGCCAAACGCCGTGCATTCGAACTCGGAGAGAATTTCGCAACTGCCGCCTGGTAAGCAACATGCGCCAACGGGTGGAGCAGTGAATATCGCATTAATGAATGCGGGAATGTCATTTCCATTCGCCGCGCCGTCACAGTTGACATCTAATACCGTTTCTGTGCAAAGCGGATAAGCCTGTGCGTATTCAAATGAATCGACCAAGCCGAGGGTAAAGGCTTCGATATCCTGAAAGTTGATGAATCCGTCGCAGTTTGCGTCTCCGAACAAAATACTGTTGTCGGAGTATTCGAATTCCCAAAACGAATCGACGACGTTTACGTCGTTGTGAAAGTGGCCGGGAATTTGCGTGGCGTTTTGGGCGTAATAAGCATCTGACCATAAGCGACTGGGGTTGGGTCCGTTGAACAAGTCGGATTCGACCGAGGCGGTAAAGGTGCCTTGGCCGGTCCATGCGAGGTCGACATCGCCACGAATGAGCCATTCGATGCCTAAATCGACCTGCGAAAGCGACAAAAGAATATCGGCTGCGTCAAAATTGGGTTCACAGGCGTCGCTGGTGACAAACGTCACGATGAGGCGCGTCTTGGTGATGTTGACCCCGGCGGGCGGCCCGACGACGAGCCGTTCGATACCGGTCGGATTCGGCGGTGGACTGAAGGTTCCAAATTCGCAAAACTCGTCCGACTGGGGCATTTCAACGCGGTGCAGGCGCGTGGGTGGTGAACCGAGGGCGACAATGGAGGGGTACAAGATGGCCAAGACCGCAAGGGTCGATTTCAGTTTCATAGAAGTTGTCCGTTCAGTTTGCTCGATGATTCGGCGTATTTAGTTTGCGCAAGCGAAGGTGTGGCTTCTAATGAGTACTGCAAAAATTGACGCGGTAAGCCGCCAAAAAAAGGTCGACTATTTTTTCGCGAGCATCAAGGTGGAAGGCGACCGATAAAACGCGTCGGCACCATGGGCTGACTGCGCTATGAGTCGAACGATCGAGGAGTTCTAGGTGAGGCCGGTGTGGTTAGTTGATTGCACGCACAGCGGCGCTGAACCTTACGGCAGATTCGTCAGAAGGCGTTGCTAGTAGCCGACCTCAGCCTCTTCGTTGTTTCGCACTAGGTCGTGCGGCAGGCGAGCCATGATAGAGCGAAGCAAGCGTGAATCCGGATGGTCGTCCGAGTAGGGGCTACTCAGAATTCTTTGACTGTAGGTGAGTGCTTCAACAGCTTGATCCCACGATCCGCGCTCGACGAAGATTTGGGCCCGCAATGCTGCAACCACGCCGTTCGAGGGGTGGTCGGCGGGAAGTGTTTGTTTTAGGGCTGACTCAATAATGTTTAGTTTGGCCGCTGCAACATCGAACTCGCCGGCCGCAAAATCGATGCGAGCCTCAGTGAGATCAGCGTTGATTCGCGTCGGGTGCGTGGCGCCCACGAGTTGATCCAACTCTTCTTGCGCACGGTCAATCGATGCTTTTGCAGTCACTATATCGCCACGATGCAATGCAAGCCTGGCATCGCATTCGTAAGTGTTGGCCAATTCGATATGCGGTGATTGATAGGCGGCGAGTCGGATTTGTCTGGATTTTTCAAAATGCTCACGGGCACCGTTAAGGTCGCCTCTCGATAGGAGGATGGTGCCTAAGCCTTCGTGGCTGACAGCGATCAACGGATGGTCGGCATCCAGAACGGATTGTCGGATGCGCATCGCATGCCTGCACAGCGATTCGGCCTCGTCGAACTCGCCGACCTTACCCAGCAGGCGAGCTAGGTTATGCATGGTGGTGGCGGTGCGGCGATGCGCGTCGCCGAAGACGCGTGTGTTGATCGCCAGACATTCGCGGAAGAGGGCCTCGGAACGTGAGAATTCTCCTGTGGTCATTAACAAAGATGCAAGATTGTTGATGGTGATGGCGGTTCGGGCATGTTCCACCGGTAGAATAGCTCGGTACACTGAAAGCGTTTTTTCGTATAGTTCTTTTGCCTCCTGAAGGTGGCCCTGACTATGTTTGAGCGTCGCAAGGTTGCTTAACGAATTTGCTGTGATGAAGTGCGATTCACCATACGCAGCTCGGTTGATTTTGATGGCGCGAGCGTAAAGCTCTTCCGCTTCGTTCGCCCTTCCTTTTAGTTTTAACAATACAGCGAGGTTGTTTAGATTCGACGCGGTTTCGGGTTTGTCGTGCCCGATGAGTCGTTCTGTAATCGACAACGCCTCGCGGTAAAGGTCTTCGGCTCGATCGAATTGGCCCATTTCTTTCATCAAGACCGCGTAATCCGACATGAGTGCGGCGATCTCGGGCGTGTCGGTACCGGCACGCCGCCGTTGGATTTCGATAGCCGACTTAAAATTTCCTTCGGCCGCTTCGTATTGGCCATCGATCATCTGGGCGTTACCCAATTGATGTAAACAGTTGGCAATTGCCGGCGAATCTTTCCCATCGAGTTGGCGTCTTATCTCAATTGCGCGGCTTAACTGTTGCACGGCTTTTTTTCCGTATCGGAGACTGATGTAAGCGTTTGCGATCGTCTCGCGTAATGCCGCTTCGATGTCCGGATGGTTTCCGAAATCGGCGCTAATTTGTTTGGCAGCTTGGTCGAGCACTTGGCTCAGCGTGAGGTCGCGGCCGGTTTCGGCGATATTCGCCTGCGCGAGCATCCCTTGCAGATACTCGTTCATGAGCTGGCTCTTCGACTTTTCTTCCTGCACGCGCACCAGCGCGACCGACGTGCCGATGATGCCGCCGATAAATGAAAGCACGACAACCGCAGCGGCGATCACGCCCGGACGATTACGCTGAACGAACTTTGACGCACGATAGCGAAATGTATCTTTACGCGCGATGACCGGTAGGCCGGTCAGATGACGGCGAATATCTTCCGCTAATTGCTCTGCTGAGCCGTATCGACGATGCGGTTCCTTTCGCAACGCCATCAAAACGATGTTGTCCAAGTCGCCGACGAGACGTCGCTGTAAACGGATCGGATCGATCTGACCGATGGCAACGGTAGGTTGGCTCTCATTCTTCGATTTTCTCACCGTCACCGTCGACTTTCGGACGGCGGTGCTGGGACGAACCGGTATCTCGTCGCAAATCATCGATGCAAGTTCGTGATGAGAGCCACTCGGTGCTTTGTGCGGTTTGTGGCCCGTGATGAGTTCGTAAAGAATAACGCCCAGCGAATAAACGTCGCCCGTGGTACTGATGCGATCGCCGCGAATCTGTTCGGGGCTTGCGTATTCCGGCGTTAGGAACGGGACGGACATCGACCGCGTAGGCGAACCGCTCTCGTCTTCGCTTTCTATTTTGGCGATTCCAAAGTCGAGCAGTTTCGGGACGCCGTCGCGCGTCACAAGGATATTGCCCGGCTTCAAGTCACGATGCACGATCAATCGCTGATGCGCGAAATGGACCGCCCGGCAAACAATTTCGAATAGCTCAAGACGCTGCCGGATATCGAGATTGGCCCGATCGCAGTACTCATCGATCGGGATGCCCTCAACGAAGTCCATTACCAGATACGAAAGGCCGTCGTCCGTCACGCCGCCATCGAGCAGTTTGGCGATATTTGGATGATCCAACCCTGCCAAGGTTCGCTGTTCGTTTTGAAACCGACGTCGCAATTCGGGCGTGTCAACCGATCGACGGATAACTTTCACGGCGACTTGTTTTTCAAACTGACCATCGGCACGCTCCGCAAGGTACACGTGACCCATGCCGCCAGTATCGAGAACATTTATGAGACGATAGGGGCCAACCATGCGGCCAACGCGCGATCGAGTTTCGGCACCTTCCATCGCGATAGCGATGCGTTTCGAACTCGGCGGTGAAATGAAATCATCATCGAGGTGGTTGTTCAGTAACGATTCAACATCGGCAATCAGCGACGGATCGTCTTTGCACGATTCCTGCAACGCGCACGCCCAGTCGTCCTTAGGTAGGTCGATCACGTCAAGAAACGTCTGTTTGATACGCGCCCAGCGCAATGGGTTCATGGGTGTTAAGCCTCCCCGCCGCCCAGTTCGCGCCTTAACCAAGCGCGCGCCATACTCCATTCGCGTTCGACTGTGCGTTCACCAATTTTCAAGACTTGTGCAACGCCTTCCACCCCTAAGCCACCGAAGAAACGCAGCTCGACGATTCGAGATTGACGCGCGTCAAACTGGGCCAGTTTTTGTAATGCTTCATTCAATGCCAAAAGGTCGACCGAACGCTCTTCGAAAATTGCCAACGCTTCATCCAAGGCGGCCTCGCGCCAACCCCCTCCGCGCTTCTTGGCTTTATGCCGAATCGCGTGATTCACGAGGACTTGTCGCATGGCACGGGCGGCGATAGCAATGAAATGATCGCGATCCTTCCATGGTACATCTTTTTGATCGGACAGCCGCAGATAGACTTCATGAATTAACGCGGTCGGTTGCAACGTATGATCGGGCCGCTCGCAGAACAGATAACGCTCCGCCAAGAGGTGCAACTCGTCATACACATGCGGCAGTAATTGCTCGGCCGCACCTGCATCGATATCTGAATTCTCGGCTTCAGGCACAGAAGTATCCCGTTCTTTTTCGTTACACCATCCGACGTGTTTTGATGAACCAGTTTGCGAGCATGGTCGCTTGGCCCGATCGCGTTATCGTCGATATCCTTGGGCGGTGTCTTCACACCACCTGGGTTGAAGAACGACCGCCCGCCGCGAAGGACACTCTTTGGTTGAACCAATATTATGCAAGGTAAAGTGGCCAATGAGCCTCTGTGCCACCGATAATTTGCGTTATTTTTCGCTTTATCACGGTACAGTCGTCGAAACGGACGAGCCACGGACGTGAGTCGCAGGCTGAGTTCTGTGGCGTGTTCTAAGCGGCGACAGCTGACAGAAGTTCGAAGCTTGGTGTCGGCAATACCATCTCGACGGTCCACACAGCCCTTTGGGCTATCTGAACCCGAGGGAATTGGCTGTATCGAATCACCAAGTTGGCATGACCCGATGATCGCTGATTTATAACTCAGCAATCGGCCCCGAAACGCGTACACGGGTTGCCGCCTAAAAACTAACTTAAGCCTTGGTCTCGTATCAGCGGGTAAGAGTTTTAGATGGTATTCGATACCAACCATCGAGGAATGAGGCAAATGATTTTGCGTCAATCATCCTCTGATCGTCCTTGTGCTTCGTGGCATTCTCTTGGCTGAATCGAAATTGCAGAGAAGAATGACACGACTGGCGAGCATGAGACAGGTGTCATCTGCGCGGCGCACAAGTCTTTCCCGCGGCCCAAGTTGCAGATTTCACGATGCAGTGAGACACAATCTCCGGTTCCATTCTGCGATTAGGTAGATCGATGATGGCTTTAAAGAAGGGAATCGACTGGGAGTGCAGGGGCTCGAACCCTGGACCCGCGGCTTAAAAGGCCGATGCTCTACCGACTGAGCTACACTCCCAAGTGGTTACCTACATAATATTCAACTAGGGCCAAACGGCAAGTTTTTCGGTTTTTTGGGCCCAGATTCCGGCAGCTTGTTGGCGTTTCTCGGCGACTTTGATCTGACCGACAGGTCGCGGTGGGCCAATTGCGCATTGTCTTTCTTCGGCATCTTTGACGGATCCACGCGCGACTGCTGGCTACGAATGCGTGTGATTGCGGTTCGTCGGTAGGCGCGGCGTTTGGGGTGCGGTGACGTCTTCAAGCGGGGCGGCGCGATACCGTCTTCATCACCTTAAAGAGTCATTCGTGCCTCGCCCATCCTCATTTCCGCACCGGCAGCTTTACCACCGTGCCGCTCCACGTTTTGCCTTCTACGGCTGCGGTCACGGTCGTATCCGGCTGTGCGTGGGCTGCTTTCAAATACGCCAACGCGAGCGGTGCCTGCAGAGTGGGCGAATACGTCGCGCTCATGCTGCGGCCGACGGGTTGGCCATCTATTTGCAGCGGCGTGTTGGGCGGTGGGGCATCGTCCGAATCGTATTGCACGCCAACGAGCTTACGCGGCAGCACGCCTCGGGCACGCATGCGCTCGATCACTTCCTGACCTAAGTAGCAACCTTTCTGATAACTGATGCCGCGCTCGATCTGGCCGGTCTCCGGCGGCACGACGTCTTCATCGATGTCGATGACCGACGCGGGAATGCCGGCTTCGATGCGCAGCGCGTTTAGCGTGTCGATATCCACTTGCATTAGACCGGCAGCGCGGGCGGCGGCGAGTAGGCGTTCGACGCAGATGCCGCCGCGATCGTCGAGAATGATGAACTCGGCACCAATGAGGCCGGTCTGTTCCTGTCGAAAGACGGTGACGTCGGCGTCCTGAATCGTGCGGCTCGCGTTTTGATACCACGCCATCGGCATGAGTTTGCCGAACTCAAGCGCTTGCAGGCATTCGTTTGCGTTGCGGCCGAAGATGGCGACGCGCCGATGTTCTTCGGAGTAATCGACGAGCTTCACATCTTCGGTGATGTGGTAACGGTCGAGCCATGCGCGGGCGGGTTCGACCCAGCGGGCATCGATATCGAGCAGGATGCGTTCGGCTTGCACCAAGACGACGGCGTCAAATACCACGCGGCCTTTGACGTTGATGCTGAACACATAATTGCCTTCGCCCGGTTGCAAGTTGGCGATTTGGTTGGTCGTCAGGTTCTGAAGGAACGAGGCGCGGTCGTTGCCGGTGACTTCGATCAGGCCGCGGTCGGTGCGTTCGAGAAAGCCGCCGGTTTGAAGGCAGGCCGCGTGCTGTTGGGCGAGGTCGTCTTTACTCAGTTGCGTGGTCATGGTGTTTGCTTTGGTCGAGGCGTTTTTTGTTATTGGAGACCGGTTTGTTTGTGGTTGCGTTGCCACCGGTTGCAAACCGGTGCCACAGCGCGGTGCCAAGGCACCGACCGAGCTTTTTCAATCATAGTGGGCGATCACGGTCTTGGAATAATCCGGGTCGCCGGCAAAGTCGGCGGGCAAGGGCGGTCGTTCGATTTTCTTGACGCGGCGGCTGCGGTCGGCGTTGTGCAGGGCTGCGTCGATGCGTTTCATGTTGATGCTGCGTTGGTTGGTTGCGAATAGCAATTGGCCACCCGGGCGCAGGCGATCGACGGCGGCGGCGATGAGCGGCTCGAGCTGGTCGTCGAGTTTGAACGTTCGCTTGGGGCGGCGCAAGCGGGCGAACGTCGGTGGGTCGATGACGATCAGGTCGTAGTCGCGGTCTTGGCGACGGGCACGAGCGAGAAACTCTTCGGCGTCGGATCTGATAAAGCGGTGGGCGTCGACGTCGAGTTGGTTGGCGGCAAAGTTGCGACGACCCCAATCCAGATAGCGCGGCGAGATATCCACGCTGGTGATTTCGGCTGCACCACCCGCAGCGGCGGCGACGGAAAAGCCGCAGGTGTAGGCATAAAGATTGAGAACGTGCTTGCCGGCGGCGCGCGCTCGAATCGTCGCTCGGTTGTCGCGATGTTCGAGAAAAAGCCCGACGGAGTAGCCATCGTACGGACGGACGAGAAGTTGAATGCCGTTTTCGGTGATGGCGAACTCTTCCGGAGCGGCGTTGCCGATCCACGGGTCTGATTCGTGATGTAGGCTATGAACCGCGTCGGCGTCGGCCGCACGGTCACGCACGAACTGTTTTAGATAAACGGCTGATACGCTCAGATCGTCGCGAATTGTGCTGATGGCGTCGTGCAGTTGCGTAATGCCGACGTGTTGACGATCTTCGTGGTATTGCACGAACAACGTATTGCCGAAACGCTCCAACACGACCCCCGCGAGTCCGTCGGGCTTACCGTTGAATAGGCGGAGAGCGGTCGTATCGGGAAATGCTTCGGTTAGGGCGTTGTGACCGGCGATGCCCGCGCGGAGCGTGGCGATGAGTTTGTCAGTGGTGATCTTCATGTTGTTGCGTCAAACGGCGGTAGGTGCGCCGTGTGAAAGCCGGTCGCCCCGTCGTCTCTAAGTTTTTCTAGGCCGAGATTGTTAATGATCGCCTGATGCAGTTCTGCGATCCCCATTCCATTTGCGCCGGAGATGAATAGGGCCTCGCCGTCGATTGTATTGCGAAGCCGTTCGAATTCTTCCTGCGATAAACGATCAACTTTATTTATGACACGAATGGTGAGTACGGCTTTGCCGTTTAGCGATAACGCGGTAGATGATGTACCTGAGTCATCGGTCGCACCTACCTCCGTCGCATCCTCAAGCTTCAAAACTAAATTCGCCGTCAGCGCTTGGGCCCGACCGCGTTCGATGGCGGTCGATTCGAGTGCGTCATCGGTCTGTCGCACGCCCGCCGTATCGATCAGCGTCAGCGGCCATCCGTCGATACTGATAGTCTCGTCGATCCAGTCACGCGTGGTGCCGGCGGTATCCGAAGTGATTACGCGGTCGTGCCCGATGAGTCGATTGGCGAGCGTGCTTTTGCCGGCATTGGGTGGGCCGACCAGCGCCAGCCGCAGCCCACCGATCAGGCGAATAGCAAGCTGAGTGCGTTCGATGTAGCGCGCGCGTTCGATCGGTGATTTTTCGTCCCAGCGCGCGAGGTAGTCGGGCAACATATTCGACTGCGCCAACAACCATTGCGTGAGTCGGCGCGAGGTGCTTTGCAGCAGTGCTTGGTTGAGTTGGCTATCAAATGTTGATGTATTGATGAATTTGGCGGCGAATTCATTGGGACCAATCACAGTCGCGCCGTTGGCGGCCAGCAATTCGAGCACGCGTTCCACCACGCGCACGCCGCCGTGCGGTTGCAACTCCACATACTCAAATTTGCTGCGCGGCGATACGACCAGCATGGCATCATCGAGCGTTTGACCGGCGATATCGCAAACGCGCACGAGGCGCGGCCTATTCGTTTCGAGCGACGGCACGGCCTCGGACTTGGGTTGTTTGATCACGCGTCGAACGACGGTGTTTGCATCGGCCCCTGCGATGGCGACGACAGCGATGGCACCGGGGGCGGGGGCGGTGAGCGCGGCGGCAAACGTGGTGGGCGCGGCGTCGTTCACTCGGTTTCGGTAAAGGGCGCGTAATGCCGACGATGCGCCAACGCGATGCCGCGAATACACAAATCGGGCACGTGATGGTCGACGATGTCCGAATGTTCGTGGATCAGATCGGCATTGCCGCCGGTGATGACGAGTTCGGGCCAGTTGCCGAGTTCTTCAGCGTAACGCTCCACGATTTCGCGCAGCGCGCCAACGGCACCATACAGTACGCCGATTTGAATCGCCTCTTCGGTGTTGTTGCCGATGACGACGTCGGGCGTTTGGATTGCAACGTCGGGCAACTGTGCCGTGCCCGATGCGAGTGCTCGCGCTTGCAAACCCAACCCCGGTAAGATCGCGCCGCCGAGAAACGCGCCTTCGTCGTTGACACAGTCGATGGTGATCGCGGTGCCGAAGCTGGCCACGGCGCAGGCGCGCTTAAGCGTGTCGTAGGCGGCGGCCGCGGCACAGATGCGATCGATGCCGACGCTTTCCGGGTGTTCCAACGCCAGCGACATGGGGCGATGCAGTTCGATGCCCACGGCGGGTACTTGCTCGCCTATGATGTCGGGTATGTCACGCTGGATGCGATCGAGTTCGCGCGGCACGACCGACGCGGCGACGGCGGCGCGCAAGCGATCTGACGGCAGGGCGTCCCACGATTCGCGCACGGCGTCGGCCAAAGGTTGCTCGCTGCCGAGATCGAAGCGTTGGTGCGTGTAAATCTTGGCGTCGATGCTGGTCGCGATCGACACGTGCGAGTTACCGATCTCGAAGATCAGCAGGGCGGCGTTGGCTTTGGGGTCGGTTAATACATCCATCGCGGGAATTGTAAGGGGATTGTTGATCGGCGGCGATGCAGCGTTGGCGGCGCGGGCCGCTTATTCGGATGTAGGTTCGGCGTCGGTCAGCTGCTTCAGCTCCGCCTTCCATTCGGTGATCTGTTGACCTACCGAGTCGATATAAGGCGTTTCGGTTTCATCGAGTTTTCCTGCAGCTTTGAGTTCCGAAAGAATATCGACGAAGTCCTGATAGTCGGCGATTCCTTTTCGATAAGCGTCGATGCGTTCGACTTTGGGTCGGGCGTCGTCCTGACCTATCGCGATGTGTTCGTGACCGCGACCGTCGATAGATGCGATGAGGTCGCGCAGCACGCCGACATTACTAGAGTCATTCTCCAGCAGCGTACGATAGGTATCAACGGCCCGATCGAAGACGCCGATCGCCTCGTTCGGTTGACCGGCGGCACCGTGAGCTTCGGCGAGACAGACGAGTGCGAACCCTTCATCGCGGGCATACATCGCGTTGGTCGGGTCGCGTTCGATCAGTTCGCGTGATATCTCCCTTGCTCGTTCGTGGCTGGCGGTCGCTTTATCGAACTGTTCGGCAGCTTTGGCGGCGCGACCGATGTTGTTGTATCCAACTGCCAAGTCGCGTAGTGCTTGGGCATTCTTCGGGTCGGCCGCTAATAGTCTCTTGCCGAGGCGTAGGCCATCTTCAAAAGCGGTAAGCGCCTTGTCGTATAGCTGCTGCCGCATGTAGAGGTTTGCCTGATAGTCTTCGACGATCGAAAGGTCGCGCAGGTAAGTTAAGTTCTCCGGATACCGTTCGACCAAGTCTTCCAATAACCGGCGAGCGTTATCGATGTGTATCTGAATCGCAGCAGGTTCCGCTTGATCGTTTAATTTGATATGCGTCAAACGCGATTCCGCGAGCGACATATCGCGTTGATACTTCGGTTCATCCGGAAAATCTTCGTGTAGCGCCGTCGTTATTGCTTTGACCTTCTTGTATGCCTTTTCGGCGGCCGGTAAGTCCCAACGCCGCGTGGCTCGGTCGCCGAGTTTGAGGTGCAACCGGGCCAATCGCGTGCGCAGCCCGTTCATCGCGGGCGATTTTTCCATCGCGGCCTCGATTAGCTGCTGCGCCGCGGCAAGGTGCTGTTGCGACGCATCCATATTGGCCTGCATCTCATAGGTATTGGCCATCAAGATATGGGCGTCGAATAAATCTTCGATCGCCGCTTGTTCGTCGGGTACGGCCTTGTAACGCGCTTGGGCCAACTCTAGAGCGCGGGTAAAGCTCTTGAGTGCCTCCTCGGTTTGGCCCAGGTTCGCCTGACCGCGCCCGCCTTGAATATCGCCGATGCGACTGTACCCCTGATACAGGTCGCGCATCAGCGTGGGGTCGTTTTCGGCGTCTTGTGCAAGCGCGTCGAGATACGAAAGGGCTTCCGTAACGATGAATTCGCGCGCGGGCGTTGCACCGGCCAATTCCTTAATCTTCTCATCGATATCGAAGATAAACGCTTCGGCCAGTTCGCGCACCTGCGTGAAGCGCTGCTTGGCCTCGGCTTCCGCCGCCAACGCGCGGTCGCGTTGGCGTGTGACTTGCTCGTTGAGCGTCTCCAGTTCGGCGCTGTGTTCGGCCTCTTGCGCATAGGCGTAATACACTCCCGCACCCCATGCCATCAACATGACGACAAAGGCGGCTGCCGTAGCGACCAGACCGCGATTGCGTTTCACAGTTTTGCGGATGATGTACCAACTGCTGTCGCGCTTGGCTTCAATGGCTTCACCGGCGAGATAGCTGCGCAGGTCGCGCGCCAGATCGAGCGCCGTTTGATAGCGACGCTCGCGTTCTTTCGCGAGGCACTTCAGTAGAATCGTTTCGACTTCATCGTCGATGGGATTGGCTTTACCGCCAGTTGCCTTCAGCCCCTTCTCAGGTATCCAGGCCTGTCGCGGCGTTGCGGGCGCGGCGCTACTGATTTTGGTGATAATTTCGTGGATGCTGCCTTCGATCGTATAGGGCAGCTTGCCGACGATCATTTCGTAGAGAACGACACCCAACGAATAGATGTCGGTGCGTACGTCGATATCCGCCGACGCGCCACGCGTTTGCTCGGGCGACATATACGGAAGCGTGCCGACGATCTGGCCGGTAACGGACACGAGTGGGTCGGCGTCGTCCATCTGCTTGGCCAAGCCGAAGTCGAGCACCGTCGGGCTGCCATCTTTGCGAATCAGGATGTTCGACGGTTTAAGATCGCGATGAATCACACCGCGCTGGTGGGCGTAGTGCACGGCGTCGCAAATGTGCGCGAACAAATCGAGAGCCTGCTTGAGGTCGGGCTGCGACTCGCGCAACCACTTGTCGAGCGGCATGCCGTCGACCAAATCCATCACGCAATATTGGCGACCGTCGGTTGTTCTGCCAGAATCGAAGACGGCCACGATGTCAGGATGTTGCAAACTGGCGGCGAGTTCGACTTCGCGCTCGAATCGTCGCTGGGCAGCGCCAGACGCGTAATGACCATCGAGCAAAACCTTTATGGCGACCGTGCGTTTGGTCGATAGCTGCAACGCTCTAAAGACGACACCTTGACCGCCACGGTGCACTTCGCCGTCGAGGCGGTAACCGGGAATCAGTTGGTCGGTTTCGGGTGAGGGGCCGGCGGCCGTCTTCACCGAACCGTCGTGTGAAGGATCATTAGCGTTCGGGTCGGTGTTCGAGCCGTCACCTGCCGATGCGTTAATGGATAGGTCTGGCCGCCGTGCTCGTTCAACATTGGCGCCGGCCGCCGAACCGCTAAACGAGACGCCGGATAGGTCGAGCCCTTTTAAGTGGTCTACGAGCTTATGAAACGAGCCGCCGTCGACCTCTTTTAGAGAGTCGCGACACGCATCACAGGTATCAACGTGCGCTTGCACCTTCACGAAGCTGTCTTCATCCAGCCCGCCCGATTCGAACCGTCGCAATAAGTCTTGGGATGGGCACTCAGGCATCGAGGTTTCCGTCTTCGCCGGTCAGTGAGGCCATCACATCGGCCAGCTTGCGCGTGAGGCGGTACTTGGCCTTGTGCACCTGATTCTGATTGAGATCGAGCATCTTGCAGACTTCTTCGACGGGCTTTTCTTCGATCACGTACGCAACGAACGCTTTAAACGTCTTTTCTTCGACCTCGCGTTTGACGACTTTGAGCGCGTGCTTCAGATGCTCATCCATCCAAATCTTGTCGAACAGTGCTTCGGGGTCGCCATGCTCGGCTTGCAGGCCGGCGAAGTGTTGCGTGCGTGCGATTTCCTCTTGCTTCTTGCGGAACCGATTGCGGATGCGGTTGTTGACCAGCGTTTTTAGCCATCCGCGAAAGCGACCCTTGGCGGGGTCGTAATCGAAATGCTTGATGTGCGCGTGGATCGCGCTCATGCATTGTTGCACCACGTCTTCGGCATCGGCTTCGCTGGCACCGTACGTCCGGGCGAACCGTTGCAGCATAGGGCGATAGATGGCGTCAAATTCCTGCCAAGCCGCCGCGTTGCTGCCGTCTTTGATTTTGATGAGCAGTGAAACCCGCGTTTCGTCCATAACGCCCCCGCATATTTCCCCCATTTTAACCGACCGGAACTGCCCAATCGGCGATTTCGGCCTCAAAACGGCGAAAATTTTATTTTTCGGCCACCGAGGCAGGAATCCGCCAAACCGGGGTACTTCCACTCGCCTCGCGGCACCGCAGTGAAACGAACTTTGGAGGACACGACGATGTCAAAGAACACCCGCAAGAACGTAAGCTTCACCAACGCCCGACATTCTATCACAACTTGTTTGCTGAGTATGGCTGCCTTGTTGGCCTGCATCGGCACCGCCAACGCCCAGAGCGACAACTTCGTCGCCGGTCGCCTGCTGATCAAGATGACCGGCAACGGCTCGACTGCACGCAGCGGCCTGCCCGGCGTCGCCTCGATGCGACCCTTGGCTCCGACGACCGCCGGTGCCCGCAGCACCGACAGCACCGCGTGGTTCCTGGCCGACCTCGATGAAGACACGACCGTCGAAATGGCCTTGGAAGAACTCGCCGACATGCCCGGCATCGAATCGGTCGAGCCAGACTACATCCGCGGCTTGCCGACGCCGGTGGAAGCGTCGAGCACCGGCGCCAGCTCGGCAGACCCGGGGCATGGTGATCAGTACGCCTTGCAGCGTATCTCCGCCGACCGCGCTTGGGCTATCAACGGTGGCACCACCAATGTAGTCGTCGCCGTCATCGACTCAGGCGTACAGTATGACCATCCCGACTTGGAAGCGCAGATCTGGATGAACACCGCCGAAAGCCAGAACGGCATGGACGACGACGGCAACGGTTTCGTCGATGACGTGGCCGGTTGGAATTTCGTGGCCGATCATAACGATCCGTATGATGATGAGAATCACGGTACGCATGTCGCCGGCATCATCGCAGCGACTCGTGACAACAACCAGGGTATTGCTGGCACTGCCAATGTCTCGATCATGGCCCTGAAGGTGTTGAACGCTGAAGGTATCGGTGCGGATTCGGGTATCGCCGCGGCCATCCGCTACGCTGCCGACAATGGCGCTCACATCATCAACCTAAGCCTCGGCGGTGGTTCGACGAACCAAGTTCTGGTCGATGCTTGTGCCTATGCCACCCAACGCGGTTGTTTGGTCGTCGGTGCCGCCGGTAACGACGGTGTGGATACAGTGGACTTCCCCGCCAACCTCGACACGGTCGTTGCCGTAGCCGCGACCGACGCCAACGACAACATCGCCAACTTCTCCAACGCCGGCCCCGGCATCGAACTGTCGGCTCCGGGCAACGAAATCCTGAGCACGCTGACGAACAACAACTACGGCCCGATGAGCGGCACGTCGATGGCAACGCCTTACGTCGCCGGTGTGGCAGCTCTGATCAAGTCGGCCAACCCCTCGATGACCGGCGCTCAGCTTCGCGATCGCTTGGCCGCAACCTGCGACGACATCGGCAACCCCGGTTATGACGAACTCTTCGGTCACGGTCGCATCAACGCCTTCCGTGCCTTGGGTGGTGAAGGTGGCGCTCCGGCCCCGACGCCGGGCAACCCGAATAACGGTGACGATCAGTTCGAAGACAACGACACGATGGAAAGCTCGGCTCTGATCACGAACGGTTCGTACGACCTGATGTGCAGCGACGAAGACTGGTTCGTGCTCGAAACCAACGGCGGCTTCTCGGTCACGGTGGAAAGCAATCAGGGCGACCTCGACTTGGTCGTGCTCGACGGCAACGGTGAGGTGATCGGTACGTCGGAAAGCACGTCTTCGAACGAAGCCGTGTCGGGCACGACGGCAACGGGGGCAGTGATCGTGCTAGTCTTCCCGTACGAAGGTCAGGGCGGTGCCTATCGCCTGACGGTCAACGGTGACGGCGGTGTCAATCAGCCGATCATCCCGGACGATGGCTTCGATACCGACTTTCCGGTTGATGACTTCTTCGGTTCGCCGATCGACAACACCATCGTGGTGCCGGTCACGTGCGGTGCGGGTGCGGTGCAAATGTTCGCCAGCATCGCCGTGGGCTTCCTCGGCCTCGGCAGCCTGAGCCTGAAGCGTCGCCGCCGCGTCAGCCGACGGTAAGGTGAAAGTGCGACGAATCGATTGAATCGTCGCAACAATACAAGTGTCGAGAAAGCGGTCGTCCAAATGGGCGGCCGCTTTTTTTGTTTTCAAAGAACGATCATGTTTTTGCGCAGGTTAGACCATTGTTCATTTCAGTTTGGCGTCGCGATAGTCTTTCTTAGCCCCGGTAGGGGCGAAGGTCGAGAGCCATGGATGGAGCGGCGCTAGCCGCGCAATCCATGGTCCATATTGATTCGCGCGTTAAACCGCGGTAGCGGTGTAGGTACCTTCAGCGGAATCGCAATAGTGCAAATACACCGAAGGCGTTATGCCAGTTAGCTCCGGGTTGCCGCTGCGCGTCAACCCCGGGGGTTCTGAACGAATGCCAAATCGTTCCTCAAAGAAAAAACGCCGCCCCAACCGGGGCGGCGTTTAATAATCTTTCAATCAATTCTCCGAACGCCACAGCGTCCGGCAAGAAAACCTACCGCATCTTCACCATATCATCCGCCTTCGAAGATGGCGAGCCGTCTACTTCTTTCATCTGCAGCGAAGCGGCGGTGCGCATCACGCGCGGGGCGAGGGCCCAAGGTTGGTCGCTGGCCAGTTTCATGCGCATCACGTTGATGGCCGTGGCCAGTTGCGGGTCGAGGTCGGGAAGCGGATCTTCAGGGAACTCATCCGGAGGTTCGCTGCTCGGCTGACGGTTCAAGACCGCGTCGGGCACTTCGCTTTGATCCTTGCCCTTGAGCACGTCGCGTTCGCGGCGCAGGCGTAAGACTTTGGCGACTTCGGCGGGGATGGTGTCCACCTTGATGTGCGGCTCGACGCCCCAAACTTCCGCGTCTTTCTTGCGATGCAGCAGATACCATTGATCGCCGTCGGGCATGTCGGCATCGGGCACGTAGTAATGTGCCGTCGTGAGCTTGAGGTAAGCCCGACCGCCCAAAATCGGAATCAGGTTTTGCACGCTGCCCTTACCGAAGCTGCGCGTGCCGACGACACAGGCTTCTTTGAGCCCGGCCAAGGCACCGGCGACGATTTCGCTGGCGCTGGCGCTGTATTCGTTAACCAGCACGATCATCGGGAAGTCGTGATTCTTCTTCGGTCCGCGTGCGTTGAGCTGCATGTTCTGATGATGGTTGCGCCCCTTGGTTTGCACGATGCGAGCGTTGGCACCGAGGAAGACTTCGCACATGTTGACGGCGCTGGTGAGCAAACCGCCGGGGTTAAAACGCAGGTCAAGAATCAGTCCGTTGGCGTTTTCTTGACGCAACTGGTTGAGTGCTGCTTCCAAATCGTCGACCGTGTCATCGATAAAGCCGCTCACGCGGATGTAGCCGATGCGATTGGGTTGATCGATGAAGAAGTCCCAACCCGTCGGCTTGGTGTCGTCGCGGCTGTGGCCCTTCACGGTGCGGATGCGAATCTCCGCACGCTTGAGCGGCACATCTTTTTCTTTCGTGGTAACGCCATCTTGAATGGTTAGCACGACTTCGGTGCCGGGTGTGCCGGTGATTTCGCGAACGGCGTCGTTGATCGTCATATCGACGGTCGCCTTGCCGTCCACTTTCGTGATGAAGTCGCCGGGCTTGATGCCGGCGTTAAAGGCAGGCGAATCGGGCAACGGTGATTCAACGCGAACGGGCTTGCCCGGTTCCTGCGTGATTTGAATGCCGACGCCGACGAACTGGCCGCGCGTTTGCTTATTGAATTCGTTGACTTCGGCGGGCCAAATGACGGAGGTGAACTCATCGAGCGGATCGAGCATGCCCGCCGTGAATTCATCGACGACCACCGACATGGGCAGATCGATCGTGTCGCGGTTGGCATCCATGATGCGCCGGAAGACGTTCTTCATGTCGCGGCCTTGGAAGCGCTCATCGCCTTCGACGTAGCGCCGCAAATATCCGTTGAGCCGAACCGTGAAGCGCTTGACGAGGTCTTCTTCGGCCAGCGTCGGGAAGGTTTCGCTAAGCGTTTTGCATTCGGCGAGGATGAGCAGGTGCTCGATCGCCGAGTTGCCGAGCTCGCGCCAGTTGGGCTTATCGACATAGTCTTGTTCGATGCGTTCGATGATTTCGTAAACGGCTTCGGGCGAAACTTCAGAGAGGTCGTCTTTCCAACCTTCGCGCTCGGGGCCGTAAACAAACTCGAGATGGGCGCGTTTGCGACAGAAGTCGTACCCGGCTTCGTAGCGTTCGTCGCGCGGGAAGATCGTCTTCAGGCTGTCGTACAAGACCAACGCATCGCGCCAGTCGTTTTCGGCTTCGTAGCCTTTGATCTCTTCCATGACGTGCGAAACGATTTCCTGCAGCCAAGGCTCCTGACGGAAGGTTGCTTCGTCTTCACAGTTCGACATTGCGTTTTGCGCGAGGAACAGCGCGCCCGACCAACGGTGCAGCAACACGCTTTCTTCTTCGTCGTCCTCTTTTTTATCCGACGACTTCTCTTCGGGTTTGTCGGTTTTGGTTTCGCCGTCGGCGTTTTCGACCGGCTTCATTTCGACGGTGTCGTCATTCTCGAGCGGTACGCCGTCGCGCGCCTTTTGGGCCGCGTCGAGCGCCTTCTTGACGTAGAACTCGTACATGTGCTTGCGATAATCGGCCCGCTTTTCGGCGACCGACTTCGCTTCGTCGAGCCAGCCCAGCGCGTTGCGCAGCTTGTCGGCTCCGGGCGAAAGCGTGATGGCATCGCGGAAGGATGAGGCTCCGGCGTCGAAGCGACCGGCGAGCACCTGATCGGCACCTTTTAGCCAAAGGCGCTTGGCCTCGGCCGTGGCGATCTTGTCTTCAGCATGCAGGGCCGAAGGGGCTGCCAGTAAGGGCAAGATCAGACAGAGCGAACCGCAAAGGGAGAAAACGTAGCGTCGCATGGCGCCTCCTGAGAAAAGCAAGGCGACCGAGTTCGGCGGCTCGCTGGCGTGGGGGCCGACGATTCGGTCGCGTTTCACCTCAAGTTGCTAGAACGGAACCGACGGCCCAATCGCACTGATGGCCGAAGTCACCGTGACGTAACTGCTTGGATTATAAACGTCTTACAACGTTTAACGCCAAAGGCTCATCGGTTGGCCGGGCGGGCGGCATCAAAAACCAAAATCGAGTGTCCGAAATCGGCGACCGAGGGCAGTTATTGATCATTATATGATTTAGATCGGACGTGGTTCGCGACTTTTTGCAGACAAGCCTGACTATCTCGCCTGACGGGGGCGAAATCGCGGGCATGCCGGTAATGACCGGGGCGGTCTAATTTTGCGGAAGGGCGGCTTCGACCGAATCGGCGATGGTGAACAGGTGATCGAGACGGGTGAGTTTGAGAAGGTTGCGGATTTCGGCATTGGGCCCGACGAGCTTCATATCGGCCCCGCGGCGTCGCAATTTCAGATAGGCGGCGACGACCTTGCCGAGGTTGGTTGATTCGATGAATTCGAGGCGGGTCAGGTCAAGTATCACGAGTGGGACGTCGGACTCTGCCTTTTGCATGAGCAGGCTTCCGAGGCGTTCGGCGCAGGTCATCGAGCAGCTACCGGCCAGCGAGACCACGGCGGCACCTTTCTCGATTCGATGCTGCACTTCGAAGGGCGTTTCGGGCGGGTTGTTGGGCGAATGCTCGGTGGCCATGGGCGGTTATTCCTTTCGGAACATTTCCAATCGCACGGCGCACCCCCCTTTGATGTATTTGACCGTGTCGAGATAGGCCCTCATCAGCATGATGCCGCGCCCGTGCGGGCGATCGATATATTCCGGCAGTGTCGGGTCGGGCACGTCGCCGGGATCGAAGCCGGGGCCTTCGTCTTCGATTTCGATAAGGATTTTGGTGGCGTCGATCTCGTAGCGAACGGTGATGTGTTTATCGGGGTCTTTTTGGTTGCCGTGGCGAAAGGCGTTGGTGACGGCTTCTTCGAGGGCCAACTTGATCGCAAAGGTGCAGTTCTCGCCGTAACCGAAACGACGCACAGCCTCGAGGATAGCTTCCTCAGGCTTTTTGGCCTCGGCGAGATCGTTCTTGACCACCACTTGCTTCAAGGTTTGTCCGTCCGTTTTGCGGGTTGCCAACCGAACAACCCTTCATGCGCGTAACCTTGTACACCGCCGCAGCTAAGTGGCGGTGCCTATACAGATCATACAACGCCGCCGGGCTAGAAGTTGGTACGGGCCTGATCGATTGTCGGATAAATATCGAACACCTTGTTGAGCCGCGTGATCTTGAAAACCTCAAAAATCTGCGTGTTGATATCGCTCAGGCGCAGCTTGCCGCCGCCTTGTTCGATTTTCTTGCGCAACGTGATCAGCATGCCGAGGGCGGCGCTGGAAAGGTGCTCGACGGTCTTGAAGCACAGGATCAACCGGATGCCGGGTTTGTCGGCGACCAACCTGGAGAGTTCTTCCTGAATCTCGATGATGCAAAGCTCATCGAGGATTTTTCGGTCCGAGAATTCGACAATCGTCATACCGTCGAATTCGCTCACTTTTAATCGCGACGTCTGTTCCGCCATGATGCGGGCCTCCGGTGGTCGTTAATGGAATGGCGGATTCTATCGCCTCGAAACCCGAACGCCAAACGCACAGCGCGCCCAAATCGCCCCGTTTTTTTGCGACAGGCTATGCGGCGGGCTAGACTACGCGGCTCGGTGGCGGGGCAGCTCGACACCCTTCAGCCTTACGAATTCAAATCAATCTCCCAAATCTTCCGGAAAGGGGTAGCACCTGATGGACAATAAGAGCCGGTTTCATCTGTTTACTCGAACCCATCGAAACATCGTGCGACGATCGCTGTGGGCCTTGGCGTTGGTGGCGTGCGCGCCGTTGATGGCACAAGCCAGCGGCATTACGCCCGAGGATATCGCGGGGCTCAATTACATCGGTTCCGCACAGATGTCGCCCGACGGAACCAAGATTGCCTATACGGTCGCGTATCCACGCAATCCATATGAAGAACCGGCGGAATACGCAGCGAAATTTAAAGACGGCACGTCGCTAACCGAACTGCGTGTGTACGACATCGCCAGCGAATCGTCGAAGGTGTACCTCTCTCGCGAAACGAGTTTCGGTGGTATCGGTTGGACGCGAGACGGCAGCGCGCTCACGTTCACGGCCAAGCGTGGTGACGACAAACATCGCTGCTTGTATCGCCTGCCGATCGATGGCGGCGAAGCACAGCGCATTTTGGCGCACCAAACGGATATCGGCGGCTACAGCTTCAGTCCCGACGGCAGCCAAGTGGCTTTTATCGCACGACCGGAAGACGACAAGGCCAAGGAAAAGCTCGAGAAGAAGGGCTTTAAGGCGGAGGTCTTTGAAGAAGGCCTCCGCGCCAATCAGCTTTGGGTCGGCAAGATCGCCGAGGGCATGAACAAGCATCGTCAGCTCGAAGTTGAAGGCCACGTGTTGGCCGTCGCGTGGAGCCCGGCGGGCGATTGTTTGGCCGTGCGACGCAGCCCGCAGCCGTTGATCGATGACGAATACATGGCGTCGGAAATGATTCTGGTGAACCCGGAAGATGGTGCCGTAAAGCAAAAGTTTGAGACGCAAGGCAAGCTGGGCGGCGGCTATTGGAGCCCGGACGGTAAGCATTTGGCGATGCTCGGTGTGGTGGACATTCACGATCCGGCGGAGGGCCGCATCCTGGTCGCGTCGGTCGATCAGGCAAAGCCGACGGCATTGTTGGTCGATTACGAAGGCCACGTGCAAAGCATCGGTTGGCAAGGCAATGACACGCTGATGTTCATCGGTCACGAAGGGTGTGAATCGACGCTCGCCGAAATCAAGATCGACGGCAGCGACATGAAGCGCTTGTTCGCCGCCGACAAGCCGATTCTCGGCAGCATGGATCTATCGAAAGACGGTCAGCACGCTGCGTTCGTCGCCGATGCTCCAACGCATTATCGTGAGCTATACGTGATGAAACATGGCGATTCGGCCCCGCGACGGCTGACGAATACCAACCCTTGGTTGGCCGATCGCGAACTGGGTAAGCAAGACATTGTGCGCTACGCGGCGCGCGACGGTTTGGAGATCGAAGGCATCCTTATTCGACCGGTCAACGAAGAGCCGGACACGCGTTACCCGCTGATCGTCGTCGTGCACGGCGGGCCGGAAGCGCATCAGAGCAACGGTTGGTTAACGGCTTACTCGCGTCCCGGTCAGATGGCAGCGGCCAAGGGTTATGCTGTGTTTTATCCGAACTATCGGGGCAGCACGGGGCGCGGCGTTGAATTCAGCATGCTGAGCCAAGGCCGTTACGGTCAGGAAGAATTCGATGACGTTGTGGACGGCGTGCGGCATTTGGTGTCGATCGGCTTGGTCGATGAGAAGCGCGTCGGCATCACCGGCGGTTCGTACGGTGGTTACGCCTCGGCATGGGGGGCGACCAAGTTGACGGACGTCTATGCCGCGTCGGTCATGTTCGTGGGGATCAGCGAGCAGATCAGTAAGTTCGGCACGACGGATATTCCGAACGAAATGCACTTGGTGCACGCGCGGTGCTGGCCGTGGGAAAAGTGGGAGATGTTCCGCGATGCCAGCCCGGTGACGTATGTCGAGCGTGCACGAACACCCATTTTGATTATGCACGGCAAGGAAGACACGCGTGTGCATCCGTCGCAATCGATGACGCTCTATCGATATCTAAAGACCTATGGCAAGGTGCCGGTGCGGTTGGTGTTGTATCCGGGTGAAGGCCACGGCAATCGCAAGGCCGCTGCGCGGTTGGATTACTGCTTGCGCATGATGCGTTGGTTCGACCATTACCTGCAAGAGGGCGACCATCGCAGCGACGATCCGCCGGCAATGGATGTCGAATACAACCTTCCAGAGAAGAAGAAGGACGACGGCGCGGCGGACGACAAGTAAACGCCTCGTTGGTTGGATGGCGGGCGAGGCGGTCGCGAACATTGACGCGTCGCGTTCCGTATGAAGATCGTCTTAGCTTTAGTTTGCGAGGCCGCCGGTTGCAGGACGCTAACTTGTTGTAATGTATTGGCTTACTGCAATTTTAGCCGTGTTGACAATTTCGCAATTCTAAGCTAGTTTGCGGGGCTTGGCTCGTTCCGCCCAGCCACTGGGGTGCAGGTTGCTGCGCGCCGGTTTAGGTGAATGGCGGGGCTTAGCGAAACGCAATCGAATGTGACGATCCCCGTCGCATGTGATAGGCGAACAATTGCTCATTAGAAGGGGCTTTTGATGGTACCCAAGCGGAAGACTTCGAAAACACGCAAGCGACAGCGTCGGTCGCATCATGCCTTACGTCCGGTCAATACGATCGAGTGCCCGCAGTGCAGTGCCGCGCGCCTGCCGCATCGCGCTTGTTCCGAATGCGGTCATGTGAATGGTCGCATCTCCATCGCAACCGAATCGGACGAGGCATAGTTCATCATGCGGATTGGTGTGGACGCCATGGGCGGCGACCACGCGCCCGAGCAAATCGTGCGCGGGGCGGTGTCCGGCTTGGAGTTGCTAAACCCCGATGATCGCCTCGTGCTGGTCGGTCGGGATGAGGCAATCCGTGCGCATTTGGGCGATGCTGCGGCCGATCCTCGGATTGAAATCGTCGATACGCCGGAAGTCATCGAAATGGATGATTCGCCGGTCGTGGCGATTCGTCAAAAGCGCAATTCCTCGATTGCCGTCATCGCCAAAATGGCGGGTGATGGTCAACTCGATGCGGTTATCAGTGCTGGAAACACCGGTGCGTTCGCCGCAGCCTGCCAGATGAAGATCAAACCGCTCGGCCCCGTGATTCGTCCGGGTATTGCCGTGGTGGTGCCCAGTTTTGCCGGCCCGGTCACGATTTGTGATGCCGGTGCGAACGTGACGCCCAAGCCTGCGCACCTGTTGCAGTACGGCCAGATGGCGACGGCTTATGCCGAACACATCCTCGGGATTCCCAATCCGCGTGTCGGTCTGATTTCGATCGGCGGCGAGGACGTCAAAGGTAATCCCCTTATTAAAAAAGCTAACGAATTGTTCCGCGAAGACGCC
>JAUIHO010000295.1 GCA_030432035.1 Phycisphaerae bacterium | reverse complement strand
CTGGCGCGACAGGAAAAGTTTGAAAAGGAAGCCGCCGCCGGTCGTGCCGAACTTCGCGAAGAAGAAAAGCGCCTGAAGAAGCGCGAAGATCAACTCGATCAAAAACTCGACATGTTGGGCCTGAAAGAAGGCAACATCGAAAAGGCCGAGGCGCGCATCAAAGAACAGACAGCAGAGATCGAAAAAAAGAGCGGCGAAATCGATGCGCTGCTCGTAACGCAGCGAAACGAACTGCTCAAGATCACCAACCTCAATATGGATGAGGCCAAGCGGCAGCTTTTCACCAAGCTCGAAAACGAACTCGAACACGAGTGTTCCGAGATCGTTTCCAAAGCCGTTACCGAAGCGCAGGACGAAGCCGAGGCCAAGTCGCGCGACATCGTCATCACGGCCGTGCAGCGCTACGCCGCGTCGCATACTTCCGAAGCAACCGTCGGCACGGTGCCGATTCCCAACGACGAACTCAAGGGCCGCGTGATCGGTCGCGAAGGCCGCAACATTCGAGCGTTTGAGAAAGCCACGGGCGTCGACATCATCGTCGACGACACGCCGGGCGTGATCATTCTGTCTTGTTTCGACCCGGTGCGAAAAGAAATCGGTCGACAGGCGCTAACCAAGCTGATCAGCGACGGTCGCATCCATCCCACGCGCATCGAAGAGGTGGTCGAAGAGATCACCAAGAACGTCGAAAAGGAAGTGATGGAGTACGGCAAGAAGGGCGCGATGGAAGCCAATGTGCAAGGGCTACACCGCCGCCTGATCGAGTTGCTCGGTAAACTACATTACCGCACCAGCTACGGTCAAAACGTTTTGCGGCACTCGATTGAAGTGGCCTACCTCTGCCAGATCATGGCGGACGAGTTGGGACTCAATGGTACGCTGGCGCGGCGCTGCGGCCTTTTGCACGATATTGGTAAGGCCGTTCCACAAGACACCGAAGGCACGCACCCGCAGATCGGCGAAGAGATTTGCCGCAAACTCAACGAGCGGCCAGAAGTGCTAAACGCCGTGGCGGGTCACCACGGCGACGTGCCGTCGACCAGCCCCTACACGCCGATTGTGATGGCCGCTGACGCGATTAGCGCTGCCCGCCCGGGTAGTCGCCGAGAATCGCTCGAACGCTACATCAAGCGATTGCGTGAGTTGGAGGACATCGCTACCGGCTTTAACGGCGTGAAGATGGCCTACGCGATTCAGGCGGGCCGCGAGGTGCGCGTGATTGTCGATGCCAATCAGGTGTCCGACGATTCGGCGATGAAGATCGCCCGCGATGTGGCCAAGAAAATCGAAGCCGACATGACGTACCCCGGTGAAATCAAGGTCACACTGCTGCGCGAGGTGCGTGCCGTTGAGTACGCCCGCTGATTTTTGCCGCGTGTTGTGCACTTTTCCGCGGCTCGATCGCGGGCCAAGCTTTCAATCCCGTTGAAAAATCGACCGATCCCATGCAGCCTTTGCAGGCATGGGATCGGTCTTGCTCTACAATGTTCGTAAACGACCACACAGTTCCGGCGGCGGTCGGGTTTCGCGCCGTCGGCGATCGATGACTGCTCGCGATCTCGCATTGGACTTATGAAAGACAACACGCCCCTACCGTTACGACCGTTCTCCAAACTGTTCAAGATGTTCGACAGCATTTGGCTGGGCATCTGGCTATTGGTGCTGATCTTCGTGTACAGCGCGATCGGTTCTGCGATTCCGCAGGCGCGACAGTACTTCGAACTGAACGAGTTTCAGTATTTCAATCACTGGGTCTTCTTCCTGTTGATCCTGCTGTTTTGCATCAACCTGACCGTCGTGACGGTTAGCCGCATTCGATTGAATTGGATCAACCTCGGCGTGCTAACGGTGCACGCGGGTTTGTTGATGCTGTGTGCAGGGTCGGTGTTGTATTTCGGTAAGAAGATCGAAGGCGACTTTCTATTGCGACCGCCGACGTTGCGCATCATTGCCAATTCTCGGCTTACCTCAGCGATGCGCGATTGGAACGATGCGACGATCGGATTGTTGGTCGCGGAAGAGGGAGAAGTCTGGGACCGCAACATGCCCATGCTGGGCGGTCGCGTGCGACTGGAAGTCACCGACGTCGAACATCACGGCATTGAAACTGCCGCACGTGTAACGATCGTGGCCACGCTTTCCGACGGTACGCAAACCGAAATCGTGATGCCGCGCGATCCGAGTAGCGCGAACGAACGCGAAGACTTTCTTCAATTCGCCAAGATCACGAACGATATCACGCTGCGTTACGAGCCCGCCAACGAAGTCGATCGCTTCTATCACAACAATACGACGGGGCTGATTCTCGCGGGACCTAACGATTCTGAGCCGCCGCTGCCCTTGGCGATGCCAGAGTTACCACTGTATCGCGAGCGTTTTGTATCGATCGAAGACGAGCCCGTGCGCGATATCGACGGCAAGCTGGTGAAGTCGTTCCGCACCGACGCGATCAAGTGGTTGGAAAACTGGCGCATGCCGTTTGACGTGTTGGCCGGAAACGACTTGGCCGCCAAGGATCTCGGTTTCACTGTCAGCGTCGATGGTTATCTGCCCTATTGCGATTTTGAAACCGTGCCGGTCGCGGGCGGCGACATGCTCGCGCCGGTGATGGATGTGCGGCTCGATCACGACGGGCACGCCCACAGCGGCTATCTGTTCGGCACAGTGCCAAGTCGCTCGCAAATGGCCAGCTCCGACGGTATCTCGGTCACGTTTGAATGGCTGGGTGAGGCCGAGCGTTTGCCGGAACAACTCACGCGCTCGGTCGATGGGCGGCACGTGTTAGAAGTCGAAGTCAAAGACGCGGGTGTGCGTCAGACGTTTGACGTGCAAGAAGGTCAAACGGTGTCTGTCGACGGCACCGATTACAAGCTAAGCGTCACAAAGCTACGGCCGGATTGGCCGTTGATGACGCAAGGATTTGAGAACGCGCGGACATCGATCGCGCGAGTTTGGGTCGAGGGCGGCGAACAAGCCTACGAGCGTTCGGTGATGGAACGCTTCCCGCAACTGAATCAGGATCGCGACGATAAAGGCAAGCTCATCAGCACCGAGCGCGACCTGATCGATGACAACATTGTGATTCGCTACACGGACGCCAGCAGCGACCGATTCGTAATCGCTGCCGGTGAGAACATTTCGCCGCTGCTGATTCATACCGCCCCCGGCGGCAAACGCACGGCGCAACAGCTTGAAATCGGTAAGTCGGTTTCGGCTGGTGAACGCATAACGCTCGCCGTTGATGATTACATCCTGCGACCGCGAATGGTGCGCCGCCCCGTCGTGATTCCGGAAAAGTATCGACGGTCGCTGATGGAAGTCGGACGCAACAACGCCGCCGTGCGGGTTTGCTTTAGCGACGTCAATGGGAAATGGGAAGAACGGCAGTGGATTCCGTTCAACGCGTACAACGGCGCACACGCCGACTTGAACGGTCGCGATCCGACGTCGGTGTTTTTGCCCAACGGCAAGCAGTTTCAGTTGGTGTTCGGTCGAGAGGAGTTGGCGTTGCCCACGCGCATGCGGCTCGAACGGCTCGATACGCAGTATTACCCCGGTCGTCAGCAACCGCGTGAGTGGACGAGTCATTTTCGTTATATCGATCCGAAGACGATGCGGCCAAACGAAGGCCGCGCGTATTTGAATAACACGTTTCGCATCGGTGGTTGGACATTTTTCCAGAACACGGCCGCGCAGGATGGTAAGTCGTGGACGGGTCTGGGCGTCGGCAATCGGCACGGCGTTTGGACGATGTTGATTGCGTGCACGTTGATCAGCTTGGGCATGACGTATGCGTTTGCCGTAAAGCCGATTCTCATCAGACGCCGCAAGCGAAACCTGGCGGCGATGGCACAACCTGGCGGTAAGTTGCCCGACCAAGGCCATGGCGGTCAGCGCGGCGGCAAAAAGAACGCCCGCAAGCAGAAAGGACGAGCGCCCGTGACATCAACGACGCCCAGTTTGATTCTCGCTTTTCTTACGAGCCTTTTCATCGGTAGCACGCCGCTTATTGCAGATGATGCGACCGACAACGATCCGATTGCTTCGTTGAAGGCCATCGAAAAGGACATCGATATCGAAGCCATCGGTCGCATCGGCATGTTGAACAATCGCGCATGGCGATTTACGACGGTCGATTCGTGGGCGCGACGTTCGATTCGCACGATGTATGGCGAAGAATCACTGCTCGGGCTCGACCCGGTCGTGTCGGCGATGGAAATTATGTTTAACGCTGATGCGTACATCGACCGCAACATCATTTACATCAAAGATCGCGGCATCATCAAAGACCTGACCAAACACCCGATTCACGTGAGCGATGATGAAGCCCAGCGCATGTTGCGCGAGCGACGCGTGAGCTTTGCATTTCTCAGCCAGCCCGAAGTGCGTGATCGACTCGATTCGATTCAGTTTGAAACGCGCAAGAATACGGCGATGAACCGCATGAACGCGGCGCGATTCACCTTCACCAAGATGGGCGATGAATTCACCGTCGTGCCTGTGCCAAACGGCGATAAGGAAACGCCGTGGCTTTCGCCGGTCGATCTGACGGAGCCAGGCAAGGTGCGTGCGGCGGGAATCACTGCCGAGCAAGGTCGCGCGTTTGTGGGGCCGTTGATCGCATTAAAGACGGCGTGGCGCGAGCGCGATGCCGAAGCGATCAATAAGCACGTGGCCGAA
>JAUIHO010000294.1 GCA_030432035.1 Phycisphaerae bacterium | reverse complement strand
CTCCCACCGAGACCCGTTCGATCGCTCGCGCATCGACACCCGCGCACAGGACTTCGGCTACGCCTTCCAAAAGGTCGGTGAAAACCTCGCGGCCGGGCAATGGTCGGTCGAGCAGGTCATGCGCGAATGGATGGATTCGGAAGGGCACCGCAACAATATTCTCGATCCGACCTATACCGAGGTCGGTCTCTCCGTTCGCCTCGGGGGCAAGCACGGTATCTATTGGGTGCAGGAATTCGGTCGCCCATTGAACGAGCGGCCCATCGATCTTGTTGCTGCCGAAACAACCGAAGCCGATCAGGGCGGCGGCAGCGGCGAAAGCCCCTCCGATAATCTCAGCCCCGCCGATTTCGAAGAGGCGTGGTACCTCGACGAATATTAATCCCCGCGCGGCCAACTCCCTTTAGCACCAATTCACAATGACCGTCCAATTTGAAAAAGGGCGGTGCGTTGCAATGATCTCATCCGATCCGGGCATATATGCTCGCCGACGGCGATGTGTCGTCGAGTTGTGCTCGGGAGATCAGAGATGACCGCAGAATCGACGTTGCCCACTGGCCCAACGAATCCGCCTTCGCTGAGCAAAAATTTATCCATCGTGAGCTGGACGCTGCAACTCGTTGCCGCTGGCATTCTCTTGCAAACGCTCTACTTCAAGTTCACGGGGGCGGACGTCTCGGTTTACATCTTCGAGCAGGTGGGGATGGAACCTTGGGGCAGAATCGGGTCTGGTGTTGCGGAATTGGTTGCTGGTGTATTATTGCTCGTTCCGACGACTGTCCCGATTGGGGCTCTGTTGGCGCTGGCTGTGATGGCCGGCGCAATCGCGAGCCATCTGACCGTACTCGGGATCGTCGTACAAAATGATGGCGGCGAACTGTTCGCACTGGCGGTGGTGGTGTTTCTCGCCTCCGCGGCAATCCTCGCGATTCGACGGAATCAGCTAATGGAGTTGCTGAGAACCGTGGGCGTCATCCGACAATAAAACTAGGAGATTGCCGCCACATGAGCCTGGAGGCCCGAGACGACTACAAGACCGTGCGTGCGTTGGCTGCTTCGGCGGATCACGCGCTGGATCAGCTCGATCGCTTTGTGGCGGGGTTGTCCGACGAAGAGTACGCGGCTTGCCCGCCGCCCTCGACATCCTGCATCGGCGGGCATGTGCGGCACACGCTCGATCATTACGCCACGCTGTTAAAAAACGCCACGGCCACGCGTCTCGATTACGACGATCGAGAACGCGGCGGTGCCATCGAATCCGAAACGGCAGCGGCCCGCGGCCAGATCGCATACTTGCGCGACAGTCTTAAACGGCTCGCTCAAGATGTCGGCGGTGGCATGACACTAAAAGCGGTGATCGCGGCCGACGGCAACGGCGTTGATGTTCCCACCAGTTTTCAACGCGAATTGTTGTTTGTCTTCAGTCATACCGTGCATCACTGCGCGTTGATGGCAATCATCGCCAAATTGCAGGGTGCCAACGTGCCCGAAGACTTCGGCTATGCACCGGCCACGCTGCATTTTCTGAGCAACGCATAACCACCTATGTGCACGGTCAGCCTGATTCGAGTACCGCCCACCGGTCGCGCGGCGGGCGGCTATGTACGGCTGGCCAGCAATCGTGACGAATCCCGCAAAAGACCACCGGCGTTGCCACCGCAAATTCGTCGCGCGGGCGAACGGCATATCGTCATGCCCGTCGATCCAACGTCCGACGGCACATGGATCGCCGTAAACGACGCCGGCATTGCCGCAACGCTTCTCAACATCTATCCCAAACCCGGCGACCCGACGACGCGCGCGAAAGATCCGAATCTGCGCAGCCGTGGTGAGATCATTCCAAGCCTTCTTGCCAATTCGACGATTGCGGAGGTTAGAGAATCACTGCGAGAATTAGACGTACGTCAATATCCGGGGTTTCGCTTGGTCATCACCGACGGGGAGCATTTGCTAACCTGTCGCAGCGAAGAAGCTGAACTTAGCGAAACACTCGAACGTTGGGATGGTCAACCGATGATGTGGGCATCGTCGGGCTTGGGCGATGAGATTGTGGACGGTCCGCGCCGGGCGTTGTTCGACAAGTCGCTTGCATTAAATCCGACTGCCGATGCTCAGGATGAATACCACCGTGCTGACGATCTCGAAGCGTCGCATTTGGCCGTGTGTATGTCACGACCGGATGCGCATACCGTGAGTTATACGTTTGTTGAAATCACAGGCGGTCAGGTCGAACTCGCCTACTTCGATGCGCCGCCGAACGCGGATGGTGCGTGGCATCGGCATGCGCTAGCGCGACCGATTATCTCGTCATGATACTGCTTCAAATCATGGCGTGGATGATGTTTACCGAGGATGGCACCTGCATTTTCGTCGGCCTGATGATTAATCGCGGTGAGATTTCACTCCCGTTCGGCATTTTCTGTTGTTACATTGGAATCGTTTTTGGCGATTTTTTGCTTTGGGCCTTCGGTGCGTTCGTTGCCAAACGTTGGTTGGGGCACCCCTGGATACAGCGACGTCTTCCGCCGGAAAAACTGGATACGTACGCCATTTGGTTCGAGAAGCGTGGCTGGGCTGCCGTCCTCATTGCGCGGTTTATGCCTGGAACGCGTTTTCCAGTTTATGTTGCGGCCGGCATGCTAGGTCGCCGCGCATGGCAATTCTTAATATGGGCCGCAATTGCCGCCGTGTTTTGGACACCGTTACTAGTGGGGTCAGTTGCAATAATCGGCGAGCCCATACGTAGGCCAATCGAACGATATTTGGGGACGGGCTGGATCGCGCTCCTAGTCGCGGCCTTACTGATATTTGCGGCAATTCGACTTGTCTCCAACCTCGTCACCGAGCGCGGTCGCGCTTTGCTCATTGCGCGCATCAGCAAGGTTTGGCGTTGGGAATTCTGGCCGCCGTGGTTGGCGTACTTGCCACTGGTGCCATACGTCGGCTACTTGGCGCTGCGTTATCGCGGCATCATGACGCCGACGGTAACCGACCCGGGTATTGAGCCATATGGGGGCATTGTTGGGGAATCGAAGATTGAGATATTAGATCAGTTACCGTCGGAGCATGTGCTGGCTGCACGTTTGATACCGCAGGGTGATATCGACGAACGTCTAAAATGTTTCGATGACATCCTTGCAAGCGAATCGTGGGAATATCCGCTGATTATCAAGCCGGACTTCGGTTGTCGCGGCGCGAGCGTGCGGTTGGTGCGAGATCGCGAGCAGGCACGACAAGCTCTAACGGTTGATGTGCCGATGATGGTGCAGGTCTTTCATCCCGGCCCCGGCGAGTTGGGCGTGTTTTATTATCGCATGCCGGATGAACAGAACGGCCACATCCTGGGCGTCACCGAAAAGCTGTTTCCCGAAGTCGTTGGCGATGGCCTCGCGTCGGTCGAGCAACTCATCTACCGCCATCCGCGCTTGCGGATGCAGGCCGATACGTTTCTCGAACGCTTGGGCGAAGATCGCGCCGAACACGTGTTGAAGACGGGCGAGCGCATGCCGCTCGTGATGGCGGGCAATCATTGTCAAGGCACGCTCTTTCAGGACGGCGCGCGGTTTGTTACGCCGGAATTCACCGCAAAGATCGACGAGATCGCCAAGGCCTTCGAGGGCTTTTATTTTGGTCGCTTCGACTTGCGTTATACCGACGAGGATGCCATTAAAGCGGGGCGCGACTTCGGTATTCTCGAACTCAACGGCCTCTCGTCAGAATCGACCAACATCTACGACCCGCGTTGGTCGATCTTTCGCTCTTACGGCCTGCTTATGAAACAATGGCGCATCATGTTCGCCATTGGTGCCCAGAATTTGCAGCGCGGTCATAAAAAGGCATCCATGGGCGAAGTGTGGCGGCATATTCGCAATCATCGAAAGCGCTGGAATGTGCCTGCTCTAGCAGATTGATGCTTTTAGCGATAGCTGCTGTCCGTAATGCTGATTCTGCCAAACTTTAGGGCTGGCATTTTGGTCCTGCGTTCAATTATCATGCTGAGCGATTGGGGGATAAAGGAGTTTGATATGCACCAGTTCCCCCATTTCCGCGCTACCGTTTTTCCCATCATCATCTTAACGGTCAGCTCGCTAGCTTCGGACAGTGTTGCGCAGACCGTGCTGCCGTCCGGTTTTGAAGAACGCACCATCGTCAGTGGCCTGACGCCAAACACACCCTATCGATATGAGTTGGCCGTGCAGGGGTGTCGTTTGGAGGGAGCTGTCACCTATACCGCAGAGGGTGGGACGTTAGACCTGGTCATCAATGGTCAGACGGCCACGTACACCGCCTCTGGGACAGATAACTGGACGCCGCTGTCGTTGGATTTTGTCGCCGATGGCGCAGGGCAGGCGTCGATTCTTGTTCAGGCTGGCAGCACGGACTCCCCGACCGGTTATGGCACATGCCTCGTCGCCGACGCCCCCGACTTCGTTTTGCTGCCTGCCAGCGCGGTCGATCTTGTCGATCCGGCAGATGGCACCTTGACCAACGACAACACGCCAACCGTCAGCGGCAAGGTCGGCGTGGGGTATGTCGTCACTGTGAGCGTTGAAGATGCCAACGGCGCCACCGTTCAAACATTGCAAGCTGTTGGGAATGCCTCCCTGGATTGGAACGTCGACGCCATGATGTTGGCCGACGGCACGTACGTGATTCGCGCCAATGCCAACAACGCACAGGGCACCGACCCAAGCACCGATGGCCCA
>JAUIHO010000047.1 GCA_030432035.1 Phycisphaerae bacterium | reverse complement strand
CGTCAATGTTGGCGCCGGCGACGATCGTGTCGAAGTGGTTGTGCTCAGCACCAGTGCAAATCGCTTTTACGGCGGTGCGGGCGACGACATTCTGATCGGTGGCAATGGACCGGACATCCTACGCGGCGATGCCGGCGACGATATCTTGATCGGCTTGCTCGGCAACGACGTACGTGTCGTGTTGGAACGCCAACGAAGCCGTGCTGGGCACGCTGATGGCCGCCGGTGGCGACTCGGTCATTGCGATCAGCGACGAACTAAACCACGCGTCGATCATCGACGGCATCCGTCTCGGGCGACAGATCAACAAGCAATCCAAGTCGAAGGTGTACAAGCATAGCGACATGGAGAATCTGGAGGCGCTGCTGAAAGCGTCGTCGGATATTCAATACAAACTCGTCGTCACCGACGGCGTCTTTAGTATGGAAGGTGATATCGCCGACCTTGCGCGGATCGTCGAATTGTGCAATGAGCACGACGCTCTGCTTATCGTCGACGATTCGCACGGCGTGGGCGTGTGCGGCCCGACCGGTAAGGGTGTTGCCGAACATTGCGGCGTGCACGGTCAGATCGATTGCATGACGGGCACGTTGGGTAAGGCGCTCGGCGGCGCGGCCGGCGGTTATATCGCATCGAGCCGCAAGTTGATCGAACTGATGGAACAAAAATCGCGACCGCAACTCTTTTCAAATGCGGTGCCATCGGCCACGGCCGGCGCGGCGAACAAGGCGATCGAGATTTTGACGCGCGACAACAAGCGCGTTGAGAAACTGCGCGAGAACGTGCACTACATGCGCGAAGGCCTCAAAAGTCGCGGCTTCGAAACCATGGAAGGCCCGAGCGCCATTACGCCGATCATTCTGGGCGAAACATCGAAAGCCATTGCCGCCAGCAAGCGACTGCTCGAGTTGGGCGTGTTCGTGATCGGCTTCGGTTACCCCGTCGTGCCAGAAGGCTCGGCCCGCTTGCGCGTGCAAATTTCCGCGGCGCATGAGACGGAGCATTTGGATCGTGCGTTGGAAGCGTTTAGTAAGCTGTAGCGTCGAGCGAATGTAGGGTCCGCATCGCGGGCCATTCTTCACCCGACGCAACAAGACAAGCCGATGTAAGTTTCGAATTCCGATTTGAGAGTCGGTGAATAAATCAATCGTTAGCCGGTGCCCCTTGTTGATGCGAAGTGCTGCCCCTGCACGCCAGTCGCTGCTCCGTATTTTTCAAACCTACCCATTTAGGTAAATGCGTACGATTGTATAAAGGGTTACGATTCAGCCACGTTCTTGACTCCAGGGCGCGGCACTCCACCCCATATTTGCCGTGTCCACCTCACTCGGGCCCGGCTAAACTTCTTCGCCGGGTCCGTTTTTTGCGCCATGTTGAAGGCGGATTTATGCGGTTAGGTTGGGGGCCAAGACCTTAGCTTAGAATTCCGTATAGCACCTGTGTTCCAAAGTCACGGGAATCGACATGCCACGTGGGCATCCTTTTAATCGACCAGTTGCCATTGATCGGTCTCTACGTCATAAGCGACCAGCTTCTGGCCACCGGTCGGTGACGAATTCGCATCCGGAACGAGTTGAATCGGGAACGACTTAAGCGAAAACGTAAGTTCGATATGTTTGGCGTAGCGCGGGTGCAGCCGCGTGATATTGCCATCGATGATCCCCACGACATCGTGCCCGCCGTATCCGTTGAGAAGCTTCGCCGACAACTCGGGCAGCCGACGCGCATCGAAGCCGGTCGCAGTGCGTTCCAAGAGCCAAATGTCAACGTAACCGCCCGAACCGGCGCTGCGATTCACCAACACCATATCCTGCATGCCGTCGCCGGTAACGTCATCAACATGAAGAGATTCCGGCATTCCATCGCGTTCGAACGTCGCTATCGTCGTGCCGTTGATGACAACGCTCAACGTACCGATCGAGTACGCCTCTTCTGTCGGGATCGAGATGGTCAACACGTCTTCGCCTATGCTGACGGATTGAGACTTTCCGGGTGCAAGGTCGAGGCGAAGGCAGGGTGCGAAACTGATCACATTAGAATGGTTTCTGCTTATTAAAACTCCGACCGTCACCAGAACCATGCATATCAAACTCAGGGTCAGACTAATGGCATGGTTGCGTCGTTTCACCGGCATCTACCCTGAAAACTCCTGCTGACGGCATCGCCGACCCCATCACCCCATCTTACCCCTTCGAAGGCGGCACCGCTAAGAATTCTGTCTCGCCGAATCCGCTTGAAGCGCGGCGGTGATTGACCATTATCCTCTATATTCACCAATCAAATTGGCCCAAAAGAACACACCCATACCCACCGAGGCGGTCGATCATCATCGGATTATCTCATACGGTCTCTGCGCCCTACGGAGCTGGCCGCACGCATGCCAACAGCACGCAGAATCACAATTTACCACTCGCCGATCTACAATTGGTGCACGCTTTAAACTTCGCTTTTTTAGTCAACGATAAAACCCATCGTCCCTCGGTCCCCACTGATGGTCCGCCCTGCTGCCCCTTCGCACTACCACCAAATCGATCGCTTACGAACCCTTCTCCGGAATCTTGATCGTTAACACCGGGCATGGTGCTTGCCGCACCACTTCTTCGGCAACGCTGCCCATCAGTAATCGCATCAGGCCGGTGCGACCGTGCGTGCCCATGACGATCAGCGCGGCGTTTTCGTCTTTCGCGAGTCGAATGATCTCTTGTGCCGCGTTGCCGCGTAACAGTCGATGTTCAAACGCCACGCCGTCGATGTCGGGCTCGATCGACTGCAAACGACTTTGAAGCGCATCGTCATTGTCGCGATCCACACCGGCGTGCAGCATGCCCTCACCATCTTCGAGATCGGGAATCGAACGCACATGCGCGATCAGCAGCTTCGCGCCGGTCGTCTTGGCCGACGTCGACGCGTATTCGAGCGCCCGCTTGCTGCCGTCAGAGAAATCCGTCGCCACTACAATTGTTCCATCGCTCATGATTTCCACCTTAGTTGCCGTCTGGGTTTCGTATCTGCCGCCAACCGCCGTGGGCTCAGAGAACCGATTCCGAGGCTGGCGACATTCGACGCGGTTATTGCCACAAGAGTATCCCCACCTAGTGTATCGCCAAATCCGCGCGACCGCGAAGTAAGTCTCCGCTAAACGTGAGGATTGGACCTAGGTAACAAGTCGCGGAAGGCCGCGCGTTCGACCGGTATGGTCGCAGGCGCTACTTTAGTTCCCACGCGGGAAGGCAAACGTCAACGACGCCCAATAGCTTTCGTAGTCGGCATTATCGCGTTCGGGAGTGGGTCGCATGTGCGTACATTCGACCAGCCAAGGTCCGCCGTCGCCCACTCGAAACGTGACCATGCCATTTTTGTCCGACCGCGTTTTTTGTGCGGGCTGCTTGTTGGTTTGGCTGAGTGCCGTCACTTGAACGTTCTGCAAAGGTTTGCCATCGTACAAAACTTGAAATGTCATCACGCCCGGCGTTTTGCCAGCACACGGGTCAAACTGTGCAACGATTTCCAGCGGCATGCCGACGGCTCGGTCGCGTGCGGGTTTCTTATCATTGGCGTTGCTGGTCGCCACGATCAACGACTTGGCACAGCGCGAGTAGATTTCGCGGGCCGCTTGGTCGCTCTCGTTGCGCTGGCGGCGGCGTTCGATGATGGCATCCAGCCCCTTCTCTTTCAGATAGCGTTCAAACTTCTTGCACTCTAATTCAATTTGAGAATGATTGCTATCGTAAATGCCGGAATAGAGCCCTGGTTTCTGGGGCGTAAACTGACCGGCGGGTTCATCGCCGTCCTTACCGCCAATCTTGGTCTCACCCTGTGCTGCTTTGTCGTTAAACCGCAGCGCCGCAAACCGTTCGATTCTGTCGGACTTCCGTTCGACGGGTTTGCCCTTGAAATGCTCCCCCACGCGCAACGCGATACCAATGCGTTCGCCGTCTTTCGCCGCGTAGCTGGACGGTTCAATCCAGAACTCGTGCGCGTTTGCACTAAGCGGGAACGCCGCCAACACCAATGTCAAAATTATTAATCGATGGGACTGATGGAACTGCATGTGTAGGTTACCTCGTATTTTCATACCTTGAATTCGACCGGTCGTTACTCAACCATCACGAAGCGCGCCACGCTTACTCGGCGGCGTCGCATATGCCCCACCCTAACCGGCTTGGCGCATAAAAAAAGAGCGCCACGCCCCACCGCCGCAATGCCCGCTCACTTTGCCCTTTGCATGTTTCACTCTTCACGCGTTTTCAGCCTTATAAACGCAACGTCCGCAGAATTTCGTACTTGATTGATATAGCAAAAACCCCGCGCGGGTCCCGATAAGAATCGAGCGTCGCATTTGGTGGATGAAGCAGAGCGCCGCATGGACCAAGCAGAGCGCCGCGTACACCAAGCAGAGCATTTCCTTAACCAAATGCCGCGCCGCATGGACGAAGCAGCGCATTTGGTGGACCAAACAGAGCGCTGCATTAAGCAAATGGAGCGCCGCGTGGACCAAATGCGACGCTTCGTTAAGGGAATGGAGCGCTAAATGAGGCAATCGCCGCACGAATGGCGGCAAATGGTGCGCGGCGGGGATGAAGGATGCGTGCCACCTGTCAGCTTGCTGCCGGTTTTTCGAGTGCCACAGGTCAGATTGCTGCCATTTCTTCGGGTGCCACTGGTCAGCTTGCTGCCAGTGTTTCGAGCGCAGCGGGCGTACCGGCAAACGATGTCGAGATCGGCCGTATCACCATTCAATTTCGATCAAGCCGGTCGGTCGCCCCCCCATTCCTGCGCACCGATACGGTCGATCATTTCCGAATTTTTTAGCGTCGTCGCTGCGCCCGTGGGCACTGGCTGCAAGCAGGCCAGTGGCACCCATATCCGGTGACAGTGTCACCTGACGCGGCTCACAATTCTCTTTAGGTTGTCACTGTCATTCTTGAAGCGGCCATTCGTTTAACCGCTTGTATTCCCCATACTCATCTTCGTACCACCCAAGACTGACCCAACCTTCCGATTCCTTAAATAGGAACTTCAGATAATGCTCCTCTTCCGTTATAACTCGATACCCATTCAGGTAGACAAAACAACTGCTGCAGATATGCAGCGACCCATTCTCAATTCCATCCTCAATTTCTGCTTGCATATGCATGAAAAGATAAAGACGCCAATCCAGCAGCTTATCACGACTGTTCGTGTGCAGGAACGCCGTGAACCTAGGCTGTTTTCCGAGGGAGATAATAGGGTCATCCGAAGAATGAAGTTGATCGACATCTAGCTGCGCTGCTAAGCACTCGGCTAGCTCACCAATCGCCCACTCCCAATACTCTTGGCTACGCACACTGTTTTGCCACGTATGCCAAATTAGGCCAGCTAATTCAACATGATCCATCTTAATAGACCTCTTGATAGTTCGGATTATCCGTCCATGTCGACGCCGGCTCAGATGCACATGGCCGGGTGCCATGTCGATCCAGGGGATCGACATGCGTTCTTGCGCAACACGGCACCATCAAATACGCCCGAGCATGCTGACACATCACCGTTGCGCTGACCCGTGAGTCAACGCCAATCGTCGGCATTTCGCCCAGGATCACAGCGGACGATTTCTTTCGTGATTGCCATTCGTCGCTGGTGGCAGAGGCAGGTTTTCACCTGCCCTACGCCCACTCACGACCCACAACTCACGACCCAAGACACAAGACCCAAGACTCCTCCCCCACGCCTCAAGCCACAAGACTCAAGACGCATCCCCCACGCCCCAAGCCACAAGCCCCACGCCACCTACGCATGCGGCAACTTAAACTGCTTACACATCTCGCGTACGTCGTTGCGAATTGCGCTCAAGACACTCGCGTCGCCGGCGCTGCCGATTGCTTTCGTAATCAACTCGGCGACGGTGCGCATCTCATCGGGCCCAAGGCCGCGTGTCGTGAGGGCCGGCGTGCCGAGGCGCAGGCCGCTGGTTTCCATCGGTTTGCGTTCGTCGAACGGGATCATGTTTTTATTCACGACGATGCCCGCCTGGCCCAGCCAGTCTTCGGCCATGGCGCCGCTGACGTTGGGAAAGCCGTCGCGCAGGTCGACGAGCATCAGGTGGTTGTCGGTGCCGCCCGAGACAATATTGAGCTTGCGGCTGATGAGCGATTCGGCCAGCGTCTTGGCGTTTTCGATCACGCGCTTTTGATAGTCCTTAAACTCAGGTCGCAGCGCTTCGCCGAAGGCCACGGCCTTGGCCGCGACGGCGTGCATCAACGGCCCGCCCTGCAAACCGGGGAACACGGCCGAGTCGATCTTCTTGGCCCACTCTTCTTTGCACATGGTTAATCCGCCGCGCGGACCGCGCAAAGTTTTGTGCGTCGTCGTCGTGACGAAATCGCACACCGGCACGGGACTGGGGTGTTCGCCCGCCGCAACAAGGCCCGCGATGTGCGCGATGTCTGCCATGAGCAATGCGCCGACGTCTTGGGCGATGTCGGCAAACGCATCCCAATCCCACGTGCGACTATAGGCCGACGCGCCGGTAATGATGATCTTGGGTTTGCACTGTCGCGCGAGGCGGCGCACTTCGTCCATGTCGATGCGACCGGTCTCGCGATTCACGCCGTAATGCGTGACGCGGAACCACTTGCCGCTCATGTTCACGTGTTTGCCGTGCGTGAGGTGACCGCCATGGTCGAGGTCGAGCGAAAGAATCATGTCGCCCGGCGTGCGGACCGGTTGATCCGGATTCTTTTCGCGTTGTTCGGATTCGCCGAAGCGCGAGCCCGGTTGCATCGACGCGAGAAAGACGGCTTGGTTGGCTTGGCTACCGCTCGACGGTTGCACGTTGGCATGGTCGCAACCGAACAGTTGCTTCACGCGATCGCGCGCGATGTTTTCGATCGTGTCCATGTTTTCGCAGCCGCCGTAGTAGCGGCGACCGGGATAACCTTCGGCGTATTTGTTGGTGAAGATCGAACCGGCGGCTTGCAACACGGCGGGGCTGACGTGGTTTTCGGAAGCGATGAGTTCGAGCGTGGTTTCCTGTCGCTCGTCTTCGGCGACGAATGCTTTCCACACTTCGGGGTCTTGTTTGGCGATGGGGCTGTTGTTATCGAGAGCCATGGGTGCGTCCTTCGTTCTGCTGGCCGCGCGGTGGGCGCGGGTCGGTCTTGCCGTTAAGCGCGTTTGAATCGCGCGAATAGGTGCGAAGCACGAATTCTAAATGCGGATGCGAACCTTCACCAGCAATTGAAAGGGTCAATCGCGTATATAGAGATTTCGAAAACGCTGAAAGGGTTTAGCGGCTATCGGCATTGGGCGGCAGCGTTAAAGTTGACCCACATTCGACGCATATGGCACTGTCGCGATCGGCCTTTTCGGCGTTGCAATTGGGGCACCTCGCCGCCGTTTCTACGCGGCGCAACGCTGCTTCGCAAACAGGGCAACCGCGATCGGCCGCGTCTTCCGGGAAGTCGGTGCCGCAGATAACGCAGCGCGTCATGCCAGGTTGGTCGCTGGTCGCGGGCGTATCGAACAAGTCGTCCAACACGAGGCCGCAATTCGGGCAGGCCGCCCCACCGACGCCTTGTAGATTCACGCCGCAGCGCGGGCAAGGTCGTTGCGCCGCCCGCGGCACGAGATAGAGCAACCCGACGAGAAAGCCGACGAGGCCGCCGACCTTTAGGCTGACGGCAACCGACATGGCCTCGAGCAACAGAATCACGGCCACTGCTGCGACCGTGGCGATGAGGACCGCCCTGATGAAGACCCGCGTCATGTGGAAGATTGTAACCGTCGGTGGTTGATTTGAGATTCGCGACGACGAGCGCGCCGTTTCTACCCAGCGAGCACCGATCGGAAATCAACAGAATTCGTCGATCTTCTGCAACTCATTTGGACGCGAATACGCATGCAGAACTTGGCTGACTCCCAAGATGCCGCCCCACTTTCCGATCGTCGCCGCAGCTAAAACACGACCCAAACGCATACCCTAAAATTTTCCAAATTCGCCTATTGTTTGGGTTGACGTTCGGTCGATGTTCGGATTATGATTCGGTAACGAAGCAGGTGGTACGCACCGGCAACGTTGCCCCAGGGGCTGGCGGCTTTTCCTTCGGGATTGGCATCGCTGACGCCGGCCGGAAAGAGGTTGCTCGTTGTCTGTCTGCTCCACCACCAGCCTTCCCCTGTGCTTGACCGGCCCCGGCGGTGATTACCGTCGGGCTTGGTCGCCGGATGATCGTTCAAAACTCGGCGGCGTCGAACTCAGCCGCGACGCCGTGCGACCGCGATCGAATCGAAATGGCGAAAGATCGGCCACCCGGTCGGATCGGAAGGGTCGTCGATCCCGCATGGGCGAGAAGACAATGAATCGGCAGGCGCAGCGCAAACGTGGCGTCGCTGCGCGACTGCATCGGCTCGGTACGGCTATCGCACATGCGTTTCGCCAGCCGGATCGGGCCAACCTCGGTGCCGCTATCGGCATGTCTCGTCGCGAATGGCGACGGGCGGTCGTGCGGTGCTGCTGCGTGCTCGACGATGTCGGCATGCGGCTGGATGCGATCTGTTCAGGTTGGGTTCGATTGGAGCGAGCCCCGCAGATCGCGACGGCTTCCGATGCGCGCGACTTAGCCGCCGCTCGCAACGAGCTGTCTCAATCATGGGTAGAGGCGGTGCGTCTGGGTACCGCCCCACTGGTCGTCACGGGACCGGCGGGGTTGACGCTGCTGCACTCACCGGAGCAGGAGGAACGCTCCTATGTCCACCAAGAAGAAATCGAAAACGACCGGTCGCAAGAAGGCCGACGCCACCACCACCGAATCGACGAGTCGCACGACGCGTTCGCGCCGAGCGCGGCCAAAGCAGACCCGGCCCGCCACCCCACGGCAGACCGAGATTCTGACGTTTGTGAGGGACTACCAGCACAGGCATGGTTATTCCCCGACGTACGACGAGATCGCGGACACGCTCGGCATCAGTAAAGTGACCGTGTTCGAGCATCTCAGCACGCTCGAAGAAAAAGGCCTGCTGCGGCGCGAGAAGCACAAGGCGCGCTCTTTACTGCTGGCTGATCATCTCGAATTGCCCGACGAGCGGCCCGGTTGCATCCCGCTTGAGGGCCGCATCGCCGCCGGTGCGCCGATCGAGGCCGTCGAGAACCGCGAAGTGCTCGACCTTGATTCGATGTTTGATTCACCGCACGGTGTGTACGCGCTAGAAGTGCGCGGCGACAGCATGATTGACGATCACATCGACGAAGGCGATTTCGTCGTGATTGAAAATCGCAAAACGCCGTCCAATGGCGAAATGGTCGTGGCCTATCTAGAAGATGGCGAAGTCACGCTGAAACGCTTTTACCGCGAGAAGAATCATATTCGTCTGCAACCCTCCAACCCGCGCTACGAGCCGATTTTCGTTGAGAATATCGAGATTCAAGGTGTAGTGATTGGGGTGATTCGGCGGGTGAATTAGGCGGGTTATGGGTGACCCGCGTGCTCGATTCGCCTTCTTCACGATATAAGCTGCCCCATCAACTCCCGTTCGTGCTTATATCCTTGATAGAGCAGGTCTTTAAGCCAGCTTGTTGATCACTTATACTCGCGAGCTACGTTACGGGCAGATTGCTTTGAAGCAATTGGTGCACCCGTAATTCGATATCTCGCGGTGAATCGCGGCCTATCTCAGAACCGGAGGGATAAAATGAAGCTACGAATCATGCTAATCATGTTGCTGCTTGCAATGAGCGCTGCCTTAGCTACGCCGGCAACGGCGGCAATTTTGCAAACGGCCGATCCTGATGGATTGCCGGTCTTGACGGAGCTGACGAATCAGTTTGAGGGCGTCACGCTCTCAGTTTTGGAGCTTGGTGAACCATCGGATTCCGTAGTCGCGGCATTCGATTACAACGTATCTACAGGCGACAGAAGTTTTGGATGGATTGGGCCCGGATCTCCCCCAATTTCCGGCGGTAACTTCGATCAGGCATTTCAACTGCGAGCCGACTTTGATGAGCCCACAGATTTTGTGGCGATCGACGCATTTACTGGCGTTGTGCAGCTTGAAGCTGGACCGCCTATGACCGCAACATCAAACTTTAGCGCATACGACTCGCTCGGCAATTTGCTCGATGGCTCAAGCCTGACTTGGACCTCCGAAATGAAGTACACAACTCAAACTCACGAACTTAGCCGTGCAACCGCCGATATCAGCTACATCGTCTTAGCGGGCAGTGAGCAAAATCAAAACTTTAACTACGATAACCTGCGCTTTAATATTCCTGAGCCCGCTAGCTTCCTGATGTTCGCTCCCTTTGCGGTTTTACTAACTCGACGACGTCGTTGCGCAAGCTAAGTGATAAACTGGCTAATCCTGGAACGGCGCGATAAATTTTTGTTGCATTGCAGTTGCCATCATGAACTCCGGGCGCTCTAAGGCACTCGTCGATTGAATAAACTCCCAGCGGCCCAAAGGAACTGAGCGTGCCCGAATTCATCCGATCCACCATCGACGGCCATGTTGCCTCGATCACCATCGACCGTCCCGATTTGCATAACGCGTTTAACGAAGTTGTCATCCAAGAGTTGACGGCCGCCTTCAACGACGTCGGCGCCAACGCCGATGTACGCGCCGTTGTGTTGCGCTCGGAGGGCAAGAGCTTCTGTGCGGGGGCGGATATCAACTGGATGAAGCGCATGGTCGATTACAGCGTCGAAGAGAACATCGCCGACGCGACCGAAATGGCCGAGATGCTGCGCGCCATTCGCGAATGCCAGAAGCCCGTGATCGGTCGCGTGCACGGTGCCTGCATCGGCGGCGGTGTGGGGTTGGCCGCGGCTTGCGATATGGCAGTGACGCTTTCCGACGCCGTGTTTTGCCTAAGCGAAGTTAAGCTCGGCATTTTGCCTGCGGTCATTTCGCCCTACGTGTTGGAAAAAGTGGGCCTTGGCCACATGCGACGCTATGCGCTGACGGCCGAAAGATTTGACGGTAACGAAGCCATGCGTATCGGCTTGGTCGCCCAAGCCGTATCCGATGCCACCGCGTTGGATGAGGCCGTCGCGAGTCTTTGCAAACATTGCTGCAACAACGGACCCGAAGCCGTGACCGCATGTAAAGCCGTGTTGCAAGACGTTGCCGCCGCGCCCGAGTGGGATACCAAGCAGCGACTCACCGTTGAACGCATCGCCGAACGCCGCGTGTCTGCAGAGGGTCAGGATGGGCTAAAGGCGTTTCTTGAAAAGCGCAAGCCGGCTTGGATCGCGAGTTAGTTCATGCACGGCATCCCGAATTCACCATAGGACCATTCGGGAATATCGAAGTTCCCGCGACTTCACCGTCGGATGCGCCGTGGATAAACTGCGAGCATGAGCGCCAACTCCCGCCAATCCGCCGTTTACGCAGGCAGCTTCGATCCGCCAACGCGCGGTCATCTTTGGATGATCGAGCAAGGTGCGCAGCTATTCGAAACGCTGACGGTCGCGATCGGTATCAACCCGTCGAAGCATGCCGTCTATCCGCTTGAAACGCGTCTCGGTTGGTTAAGCGATATCACGAGCCACTTGCCAAACGTCACGATCACATCCTTCGAGAATCTCTTTCTTGCTCATTACGCCAAAGCGATTCGGGCCGACGTGATTCTGCGCGGCATGCGCGACGTCAACGATTACACCTACGAACACGCCATGCGGCACATCAACAGCGACCTGTACCCGCAGATTACGACCGTCTTCCTGATTCCGCCGCGCGATCTGATCGAAGTCAGTTCATCGACCGTACGCGGGATGATCGGGCCGGTCGGCTGGGAGGCTGTCGTCGAGCGGTATTTACCGCCGGCGATCTTTGAGGATATAAAGAGTCTTCATGCGAAATCGATGGACTAATCTTGCGAGCCAACTCAACGCCACAGCCCCACAGTCGGTGGCCGTGTTTGATTGCCTTACCGCGCTGTATGCATGTCCGTCGCGCGCCTATCACAACTTGAAGCACATCGAAAACTTGCTCGACGAATTTAACGTGATGGGCTTGTTCGCGACTGAGCCACTGCTCGTGCAACTTGCGATTTGGTTTCACGATTGCGTTTACAACCTCAAGGCCAATGACAACGAAGCCCGCAGTGCCGAAGTGTGCCGCGCATTGCTCTATCCTTTCCCGCTTAACCCCATACAAGCCGATGTCGTCACGCAGTTAATACTCGCCACCAAACATGCCGCCGCACCGGCGACGCCGGATCAACGCCTGATGGTCGATCTCGATCTTGCCATTCTCGGCGCTGCGCCCGAACAATACGACGCCTATGCCGAGGCGATTCGCACCGAATACCGCCACATGAATGAGGCCACGTTCAAGGTCGGTCGTCGCCACATCCTGCAAGGCTTTGTCGCTCGCCCCACCATCTTTTCGACCGACGCGTTTATCCAGAAATATGAAGCCGCCGCCCGCGAGAACTTGCTTAGAGAAATCGACCAGCTTGCGGTATAGTTCCCCGCATGTTCAAAAAAATCCTCATCGCCAACCGCGGCGAGATAGCGGTGCGCATCGCCAAGACCTGTCGCGAGATGGGCATCGCCACTGTCGCGGTTTACTCTCACCCTGATCGCGCGGGCGTGCATGTCGGCGCTGCCGACGAAGCGTATGCCCTCGAAGGCGTGACGTCGGGCGAGTCGTATCTGCGCATCGATAAGATCATCGCCATCGCGCAGCAGTGCGGTGCCGACGCGATTCATCCCGGCTTCGGCTTCCTTTCCGAAAATGCCAAGTTTGCCGAAGCCTGCGCCGAGGCGGGTATTATCTTCATCGGTCCGAAACCCGACGCCATTCGTGCGATGGGCGACAAGATCATTGCCAAAGACACGCTCGGCAAAGCGGGCGTGCCGTGCGTGCCGGGTTGGTCGGGCAAGACCGACCTCAGCATCGATGAGTTAAATACCATTTGCGCCGATGTCGGCTACCCGGTGTTGATCAAAGCGGCAGCCGGCGGCGGTGGCAAAGGCATGCGCGTGGTTAGCAACGCCAAGGAACTGCCCGCCGCTTTTGAAGCGGCCCAACGCGAAGCCAACGCAGCGTTTGGTGATGCGCGCGTGTTTGTCGAGAAGTACGTCGAACGCGCACGGCATATCGAATTTCAAATCTTCGGCGATACGCACGGCAACGTCGTTCACTTGTTTGAGCGCGAGTGTTCGATTCAACGTCGCCATCAAAAGATCGTGGAAGAGTCCCCCTCCGTCGCACTCGATGACGACCTGCGGGCTCGCATGGGTGCCGCCGCTGTGACCGCCGCGCAGGCTATCAACTACGTCAATGCGGGTACCGTCGAGTTCATGTTGGATGACGCGGGTAACTTCTATTTCCTCGAAGTCAATACGCGTTTGCAGGTCGAACACCCCGTCACCGAGATGGTGACGCAGCTCGATTTAGTCCGGCTGCAAATCGATATCGCTGCCGGTAAGCCGTTGCCTTTCAAACAAGAAGACCTCATCCAACGCGGCCACGCGATGGAAGTGCGCGTGTATGCCGAAGACGCCGCACGCGGCTTCTTGCCCTCGACCGGCACGATCGAAGCCTACGCCGAACCGCGCGGTGCCAACGTGCGCGTTGATTCGGGCGTAACGGCGGGCACCGAAGTCACGGTACACTACGACCCGATGTTGTCGAAACTCATCGTCTGGGGCCCGGATCGCCGGACAGCAATCGATCGTATGGTGACGGCCCTGCGCGGGTATTGCATCCTGGGAATCACAACAAATGTGGAATTTCTCGCGGCCGTCGTCGATCATCCCCAGCATCGCAGCGGCGCGATCTACACGCGTTTTCTCGATGACCATCAGATTGCTGTCGAGAAGCCGGAGATCGCCCCGGATGAGGCGTGGATCCTAGCGGCAGTGGTCGCTGGCCAGAACACGTCGCGCGCAAGCGTCGCCATGGCAGCCACAACGGAAACGGGACCGTGGCAGACGGCTGGCGCATGGAAGGCTTATTAAACATGAAGAAAACGCAGCTCAAACAATCGGGTGCAGAAGCCTTGCGAACTGTGCAACTCGAACGCGGCAGCGACAGCCCGAATGACTACGTTGCACGGCTCGATGACAGTGCGGCAATCGAACTTGAGATCGAATCCGACCGTTCGGGTGGTGGATGGTTGCATCTCGGCGGCAAGGTGCGGCGTTATCAAACGGCGCGGCGCGATCAGCGCGTGTTCGTGTGGCTCGATGGTTTCGGCTATTCGTTCGATATCGAACAGCGCACGGCGCGACGCGTGGGTGGTGCGGCAGCGGCGGCGGGTGGCGGCCAGCTCAATGCGCCGATGCCGGGCACGATTTTGAAGATCAACGTTGCGGCGGGTGATGAAGTCGAAGCCGATGCGGCCGTGATCGTGATGGAATCGATGAAGATGGAGATGACGCTAACGGCCCCCAGCGCCGGCACCGTCAAAGAAGTGCATTGCAAAGTCGGCCAGCTCGTCGAAGTCGATCAGTTGTTGGCATCGTTGGAGCCGAAGCGCGATGCCTAAGCTACCCGATGCCGTACACATTATCGAAGTCGGCCCGCGCGACGGCTTGCAGAACGAGCCCGAGCACATCGCGACGGATACCAAGCTAGCCTTTATTCGCGCGCTGCAAGCGGCGGGCTTGCCCACAATTGAGGCGACATCCTTCGTACATCCGAAGGCGATTCCGCAATTGGCCGATTCGGGCGATGTGGCAACCGAACTCGACCATTCGGCAGCATGCGAATGGATGGCGCTGGTGCCGAACGATAAAGGGCTGCAGCGCGCGATCGATGCAGGCCTGAAGCGCATCGCCGTCTTTACCGCAGCGTCCGACGCGTTCACTGAAAAGAACATTCGCATGTCGGTGGCGCAATCTTTGGACACCTTTGCCGGTGTGGTCGAACAGGCCCGCAGCGCGAACATGACGGTACGTGGGTATGTATCGACGGCGTTCGTTTGTCCGTATGCTGGTGAAATCGATACGGCCAAGGTCGTCGATGTGAGCAATTCGCTGTGGGCTATGGGTTGCGACGAGATTGCCATCAGCGACACGATCGGCGCTGCGGCGCCGACCGACGTTCACCGGGTGGTCGACGCAGTTGCTTCAAGACTGCCGATCGATCGCATCGCCCTTCACCTGCACGATACGTATGGAACGGCACTGGCCAATATCTACGCGGGGCTCGAAATCGGCGTCACGCGTTTTGATGGGTCGGCCGGCGGATTGGGTGGCTGCCCCTATGCAAAGGGCGCATCCGGCAATGTCGCAACGGAAGATCTGGTGTATCTCTTCGACCGAATGGGTATTCAGACAGGCGTCGATTTGGATAAGCTGTTTGCGGCGTCGAATCTGATCGCCACTGCACTGAACCGCGACTTGCCGAGTAAACAATGGCAACGCCTGCGCGCCGCACGCGACGGTTAGCGGCAGCGAACCATCTGAATCCGAATCACTTTCGATAACGCTTCAGCGCTTCTTCGATCGCAGTGACGATTTCTAATGTGGACACTTCAAACGTCAGGTCCAACGCGGCCAGACCGTGAGCTTCGACGTGCTGCGCGCCGTTCAGATAGAAAAACTCCGTCTCTAACGGTTCGGGCAATCGCTTCTTACCCACGCGTAACCCGCCCTTCGCGCGAGCCGTCACGGCGTACAACTCCGCATTAATTTCGCCCGTTTCCGGATCGAGATTGTTGATGATGAAGCGGTCGCCCTCATTTAGTGGAATCAACTCGACGAGATACGGCGTGAAGTACGCATAGGCTTTGCTCGGCAAGGGATAGCGCTTCGTCGTTGTTTTGCTATCGGGCAAGGTGCGCGTAAAGACGAACTCGCCACCGGCTCGCTTGAGTTGTTCCGTCGTCGTTTCGGTAGTGCCGTTGGGCGCTTGCTTGATGAACTTCCAATCGATCGACTGCGGATGCATATCTTTCGTCAGGATGGCCGTCGTTTGCGCTTCGATCACTTCCTGATTCGGACCGCGGAGCATGCTTACGTCTTCGTACTTGTATCGCAGCGCACCGTCGGCCTGAATGCTCGTCAGCGACGAACGGGAGCACGCCATCGGTTTGTCATTGCGTTCGGCAAGCAACGCTAGTCGGCGATTGAAGCGCGCCTTCACGTCGGGCAATTGCTCGAGGTTTTTTACGCCACGCTCGCGCAACGATAACTTCGGTGGTTCCGTCGGCGTCGTCTGCGGGTCATCGGCGCGGCTTGGCGCTAACCAAAGTGTAAGAAACGCTGTAATAAGTAGCACGACGCCCGCCGCTCGTGCAACGATTGGACGTTTTGTTGAATTTGGCTTCATCACTTGCGACTCCGTTCCTTATCAAAAAAATTAGAGCTAATGGCATCATCTCAGCCATTAACTCTAAGTGTGGATCTAAATTCTGTCTCGTATCGGCAAGCGGCGCGACCGATTCGACTTAGTCGTCCTGCAACGAGTCGTGCATCTTCTTGCGAATTTCAACCACGCGCTCCTTGTCGCTGCGCTCGTAGGTGATATCCAAGCGCGCATCGAACTTCTTTTTGAACGCGCCGCGACCGTCAACAATGATATACCCTTCGCGAATCTTCACACGGTCACTCATCGGGTTATTCGGGTCGCCCTGATTGGGGTTGTTCGGATCGATAACCCGATACCATTGCTTCGTCGAGATGCGGAACTCGTTACCGTCGCGCTTGAGTGCTTCGTATTCGATTGCACCGAAGTCATTCTCAAGCGGGTCGTAGTAATGCAGTACAAACTTTTGTCCGCTTTCTAGCTCCATTTTGTCGAACAACGGCTCAAGCAACATCACCGGCTTACTTTCCGGCACGGTCTTGGTCTCGTCGATATACTTCAGACGAAAATCGCGACGCGTCTTCATTTCACCATCTTTGAACACGGCCTTATGCACGACATCGTTCTTTCCGATCTGCGGTGAGATCAGCAGAAAGTCATCTTCGCAACGAACCGGCGAAAAGTCATTCTTAAGCCAATACTCGGATTTACCTTCGAGCCACACGCCGGGGATACCGTCGTACGTGATGCCGTCGATGGCATACTGCGATCGGTAACGGTAAAGCTCTTCGCCGCGCTTGCGCACCTTGTCGAGTTCGATGTACGCCCAGCCGGTTCCGCCGGTAGTCGTCGAAATCTCGTAGAAATATTTTTCATCTACCTTGCCGGGAATCTCCGGCATGTTTTCAACCAACTCGTTACCCGCGCGAACCAACGCCGGGTCGAACTCTTTTTCCTCTTCGTTATTTGGCTGGGCAATGGCCGGCAAGGCCGTCACCAAACAAACCAACATCGCGAACGTCAATATACGCATCAAAAACTCCCTTTTGGATTGAGCAAGTGTCAGGCTATCCATTATATCGAGAGGAGCCATCGGTGTTTAACGCCAATCGCCGTCCGGTATTTAAGATTCTCATTTTTGGCCAAGGTCGGGCGACGCAGATGGTGCCCCGTCACCAAAGCCCGATAGCTTCGGGGGATCTGCAAATACCGCCGTGTTCGCCTGCCGAAACTCGCGGCCAAACTTTGACGATCCAGCCTAGTCGTAATACGATGTACAACGAGAGAGTCTGTTCGCCCTAACAAAACAAATGAACACCTACCTTACCCTAGCCCTTTATTGCGTCCTCGTCGTGGGCGCGTCGCTGTTTGGCGGCGTGTTGCCGATGCGGCTGCGCCTATCGCACCGCAACATGAATCTGGTCATGGCGCTGGTCGCGGGTGTGATTTTGGGCATCGGCGTGTTCCATATGTTGCCGCACGGCGTGGCCGCGGCGGGCAATCTCGATCGCTGCCTGTGGGCCATGATGCTCGGTATGCTGGTGATGTTTTTGGTGACGCGCACGTTTCACGGCCATCACCATCCGGTTAAGCCGCACGAAAACGCACCCACCGAACTAGCGGACGACGCACACGCAAACCATCAACACCCCGAGCGACAGAATCACGGTTGGATGGGTCTGGCCGCCGGCATGTCGCTGCATTCTCTTTTCGATGGCGTCGCTTTGGCCGCCAGCGTCACCCATCCACACGAAGACGACAGCAACATGTGGCTCGTCGGCATGGGCGTTTTCGCTGCCATCGCCTTGCACAAGCCGCTCGATGCCATGTCGGTCACCTCACTGATTCGCCGCAGCGGCGGTAGCCCGCGCCTGGCGCAACTGGTGAACATCGGCTTTGCCATGATCGTACCGATCGGCGCCGTACTCTTCATGCTCGGCGCGGTTGCCCTCGAAGACCACGCCGGGGCACTCATCGGATTGACATTGGCGTTTTCGGCCGGCGTGTTCCTCTCCATCTCGCTGGGCGACCTGCTGCCGGAATTACACTTTCATCCGCGCGATCGGTTGCGTTTATCATCGGCGCTGATCGTCGGCGTTCTTCTTGCACATTTCATTGGCTTTCTAGAACCGGCGCATCTGCACGATCACGGTGCCGCCGGCGGTCACGGTCACGCGCACAGACCAGCGATTTCGGCGAAGATGACGGACGACGCCGTGAATGAACCGGCCGCAAACAACGACGACACGCATGACGACCACGATCATGATGGACACGATCATCACGATCACGAGCATTGAGTTAGCGCCACTTGGTTTTCCGCTTCGCCTACTTAAATAACTGTCAAAGCTGATTACCACGTTGCCACGTGGTCAAAGACAATCACGAGCACACCGGGTGCCCTATCCTTTGCGCCAGCAAAGGGTGCGGAATCGACAACGCTCACGATTTGTCGCGACGATGAGCGCCCCCGCGGCAACGCACCCGCCTTAAAATCCCGTAACGGTGAAACATCTACGCCATTCGTGCGTTTCACTATAATGACCCGCCACGGAACGAATTCTATTTCAGCAGAAGGTGAATCTATGAAACGAAGCCGTCTCGCCGTCACCGCAATTTATTTTTGCACGCTCGCGTTACCCGCATATGTGCTCGCCGCCCCCAGCGAAAACAAACAAACTAAGAAGACAGCGCTGCTTTCCGGCGCGCAACGGCAGAAAGCCGGAAATGCCATCGACGCCGGCCTAAAATTTCTCGCGCAGCGACAACAGGCCGATGGATCGTGGCCGAGCGACTTCGGCCCGGCCGTCACTGCCATCTGTGCGCGCAGCTTTACAAACGACGACGACTACGGCGCCAATCACGACGTCGTGAAGAAGGCGTTACAGTCGATCATGACATTTCAACAACCCGATGGCGGCATCTACGAACGCGCAAACAATCTTGCGAACTACCAAACGTGCGTCGCCCTACTGCTGTTCGTCGATCTCAATGACAGCTCGTACCGGCCTCAGATGTTGCGGGCGCAAAAGTTCCTTTCCGAATTGCAATACGGTGCCAACGAATCGGTCGATGAAGACAATCCGTGGTACGGCGGCGCGGGATATAACCAAACGAAGCGACCTGACATCTCCAATACGCAGATGATGTTGGAAGCGTTAAAGGCCAGCGGCTTGCCGTCGAGCCACCCGGTGTATCAACGGGCGTTAAAGTTTGTCTCGCGTTGCCAGTTAAGTGACGCGACCAACGACCTGCCGCTGGCCGACGGTCGCAACGAAGGCGGTTTTATTTACAGCACCAACAACAGCGGCGAATCCAAGGCGAGCGAAAAGATCAATGAAGGTCAGGGACCGTTACGCTGCTACGGATCGGTCACGTACGCAGGCTTTAAGAGCATGCTCTATGCCGACGTCAAACGCGACGACCCGCGCATTACGGCGTGCCTGAAATGGATTCGCAATAACTACACGCTCAAATCCAACCCCAATATGCCGGGTAAACAAGCACGCGAAGGCCTTTACTATTACTACCACGTGTTCGCCAAGGCGCTGTCCGTTTGGGGAGAAGATATCTTGGTCGACGCCAAGGGCAAAGAACACAATTGGCGGCTCGACCTGATCAACGAACTCATCGAACGCCAGGCTAATGACGGCAGTTGGGTGAACGACACGACACGCTGGCTCGAAGGCGACCCGCACTACGTGACGGCGATGGCGATTCAATCGTTACAAGCAGCGCTTGAAGAGTAATGCAGCGCGCGTTGGAGTTGGAACAAGTGCCCTTCGGTTCACGAATTAATTCCGCGCGCACTCGCGCGGGTGCCCCTGCCCCTCTGGGGCTGGGGGACAATCGCCCCCGAAGAACGCGCCGACGATTTCAATCAGCGAAAATCACGCTGAAAGGGTGCCCCATCCTTCGCGCCAGCGAAGGTTGGGGAATCGCCGATCGACGACGTAGCTTAGCCAAACCGGTCGCCGATGGTCAGCCCCTGGCCAATGGCCAAGGGGCTAAGTGTGATCGGATTGGTGCCCCGTGTATGGAGATTAGTTCCCGTGGACGTGGGTTTGGGAAACTCAAAAACGAAATTGAATGCGCGGGTGCCCCTGCCCCTCCGGGGCTGGGGGACAATCGCCCACGAAGAACGCGCCGACGATTTCAAATGGCCCGATTGATTTTGCTTTGCGTCTTCACCTTCCTCCCGCTTGGGTGCGAACAAAAATCGCAGCCCCAAAAAACGCCCGAGTCTGCGCCTGCGACCTCTGACACTTCGAATAACGCAAACAGCGCCAATCAAAACGATGTTGCTAAAAACCTCGGGAGCCAATCAGAAACGGACACTCGCGTAAAGAACGATGATGTAGCTCCCGAGTCTCGCCAAACGGCAAGCCCGAACGTCGATACGCCAGTCACGTCGATGATGCCTGTCGAAGAAGAAAAAAGTGATAGCGACGCAGCAATCTCATCTTCCGGCAATGCCGTCGCATACAAGCCCGGCATCACGTTGAACTACGAAGCGCTGCAAGTCGAGGTCGATGCCAAAGTCATCCTCCGCCAAGGCGAACTCGAGCTGCTCCTGTGGGCCGAATCCCCCACGCCCAAGGGCCACGAAACAATCCTCGCCACCAAGGCCAAACCGAGCGATATCTATGAAGCGCTCGGCCTGATGGGCCTCATGCCCGGCAGCCCCCCTTGGTTCGATTATGAAAAAGCCGTCGCCCACGCGGCCAAAGGTGACCAAGTTGAAGTGCGCGTGCGCTTTCAACGCGACGGTCAACCGATCGAACACAACATTTGCGATTGGGTCACCAACAAAGCGCGTAAGGCACCAATGGAACGGCGCAACTGGGTGTTTTGCGGTTCGCGTCGCGAAGAGAATGGGCGATTCGCTGCCGACTTCGAAGGCACGGCCATCACGGTGGTCGATTTCCCGAGTTCGCTATTGAGCCTCGCCGAGTCGCATTCCGAAAGCAACGCCGAGCTTTGGTTAGTGGCAAACGCCAAACGCATTCCGGAGATCGACACGCCCGTGACGGTGATCTTGCGAGCGGTCGAAAAGACAAACGCAACGACAGTCGATTCGCCAAACGAATAGCTTTAAAACCATTGAATTAAATCGCGGCTAGTCGATCGACTCGGGCTCGGCCATCATTTTTGCTACTTCTCGCACGCTAAGCTCAAATCGTTCGGCCCAATCCCCACTCACTACAACAAACGGCTGATCGTGCTCGACCAGAATCTTGCGACAACGCTCGAAGAACGCTCGTCGTTCCGGCATGTCGGGAAAGTAGCGTTGCTCGTCATCGACCCAAGGCACATCCACATCCAACAGTAACGTCAAGTCGTACCGCCGCTTCGCCGCCAACGCGCGAATCCACGACTCGCATCGACCAAATAGCGTTTCGCTCCATACCACAGTCAACAACACATTCGTGTCGCAAAACAAAACGCGATTGGCCTGTTGCGCCATCGCATCTTCCGCAGCGACCTGACCGCGCGCGATTCGCGCGATATCAGATTCATCACATTGCCCGCCCTTCGGATCGAGCAGCGGACGGGCGTATTCAAACACGTACGATGTATCGAAATGTTCGGCCAGTTGCTTCGCCAACGTCGACTTGCCGGTCGACTCCGGGCCGAAGATACAGACGCGCTTTAAGTAGTGCGGTCGCACAGCTTCCGGCAACATATCCCAATGTTTCAACGGTGCCGTTCGGATCGCGGTGCCTGAAATGTTTCTCAACTCACGATCGATATCGACCGGCACAAACTCGGCACCGACCTCCATCGCAAGCCGCTCACCATAGCTTTCGGAAGCAAAAACGTAATCGAGCCCGTCGGGACAATGCCTTAATACAAGCTCGCGCCAGATTCGCCAAAACTCGGGATGTTCTTCCGGCGTTTGCGGGACTTCGTCTGTCACGTGCACGAGCAGCTCGTCGGGAAACTTGGCCCGCATCCACGCGAACCGCAGATTGCCATCGATGGGCTCGCGATCGAGCGTGCATACCAAGACCGTAAGCGAATCAACATAGTGCCGCGCAAAGTCGATCAGAAACTGATGCCCCCGATGCGGCGGCATGAATTTGCCGAGCACTAAGCCGCGGGTAAGCTTTGATGTTGGTCGCGTTGCTGCTGACATAGGTCCTTTCGCCAGGCTAGAAAACCCGCCGTCGCCATGCCCAAGAACACCAAATACAAGATCGATGTCGGGTAAAGCTCCTTCGTTAAGTAGATTCCGACCGACAACACGTCAACGATGATCCACAGTACCCACGACTCAAGGAGTTTGCGCGCCATCAGCGATTGCGCGATCAAGCTCATCACGGTCGTGGACGCATCCCAATACGGTAGCGCCGCATCCGTGTAGGTCACCATCGTGTAGCCAACGGCTGCCGTTCCGATGACTGCGATGCATGCCGTCAACAATCGGCCTCGTAACTTCATCAGACCCACGGCCGGCGGCGCGTCGTCACGTGCCCCGCCATGCAACCAGAAATACCAACCGTAAATCTGTAGGCCGATGTAAACGACCTGTAGCGCCATATCGGAATACAGCTTCGCACGATAAAAGACGACGACGTATATACAAACCATGACGATGCCGACCGGCCAACAACCGATGTGCTGCCGAATCGTTAGCCAAACGCATACGACGCCGGTTATGGCCCCTGCCCATTCAAGCCATGACATGCTTTTACTCCGACCTTGAAATACCAAACACGGTTGCGATCATTATTAACCGCGTGGAAGTCAATCAGTTTACCAAATCGCCGCTGAGAAACGATTGATTCAAATCATAAATTTGAAGGATACACGAAGCGGCGACGCCCACGTGCTCTAAATTATTGCTTAAAAATAAACGGCAATAACCACGACGCAAAGGGGCCAATAAATACCATGAGTGCAACGAGAGCGACCAGAAAACCCAGATATACAAGCACCAATGACCAGCGTGTTTTCTGATTGTCCTCGTCAGCTTTCGCGCGATGATCCGTCAGCCGCATTGAAAATAGAAACACGCCATACATCACGAACACGACGATGACGAACTCCGGCACTCGAGTGGGTCTTAATAGGCGACCGCCAATAACGGCGATGGCAAGCCCTGCGAGGAATAAGGTGGCGGCCACACGCCGAGGCTTTATGCCCGCTTGCTTCTCTGCGTTAGCTCGCTGCACCAAGCGCGGAATCACGTTTCCGCATTCGGGGCAAACATCTCCAATCCGCAGCGTCTGTAGGTTGTAACCGCAACAGGGGCACGGCGTAGCGATGTGAAGCGTGGTGCCGACCGGCAGCGCTGCCGCAAGCAAGTCGGCACCGCGTTCGTCTAGGCTGTAGGTATGATCGCACGACCGACACGTCGCGAGATACATCCCGTCGGCGTGTACGACCTGCTCGGTGTCGGGATGGACAAACAGCTTGGTATCGGCCGACCCGCATTCGGGGCAATTTAGTTCTTGTTCGCGAAAGTCCATAACACAACATTTAGTGCAGCCGCTACCAAATGCCTGCTGCGTTCAATCATAAACGCCATACTAAGTCAAACAGAATATATCCATATCTACCCTAAGGACCAGTTACAGCTATTACAACGAGAATGAGCCCCAAACCAATGCCAAGCACTGAATACCTGATTAGTGTGTTCAATTTGCTTATATCGTTATCGTTACCGAACGAAGCAGCGCGCTTTCGGTTCTTTATTGCCGCTACTGCTGTGGCAAGAAACAACACTGGAATCCCGAGTGCCGAAAACACGCGAAACAGCCGAGAACCCACATAGCGACCGAGCAGGAAACTCGCCAACAACGTGACGATCCAAATAGAGTAATAACGAGAAAATGTGGGAATAAAATCCCGACCTGCATTCCACCGTCGCACCATTCGGGGAATTCGTTTCCCACATTCGGGACAGGTGCCGCCCACTTCTTGTGTGTTCAAGTCGTAACGGCACTTGGGACAGAGAATATTCGGTCCGAGTACGCTGCCGGGCGCTAACGCTCCTGTCATTTTTCTGGCTACCGTGAGATTGACGTCGTAGATAACGTCGCAGCAAAGACACTTTGCATGCCAAGACTTTCTTGCACGATCTGATTTTTGCAAATCGTGGCCCTTAACCAATCTCGTGTCAGATGACCCGCAAAACGGGCACTTCAGCGACTTTTCATCATGATCGAGTTTGAAGAGCCCAGCCATTTGCACCCACCTGTCAACGTGTGAATCGCTAAGCCGACCCGCACGCCGGGCAATCGAGTTCTCGTTCGTGAAAAACCATGCCGCCCGCTGCCTCCCCGGCTACAATCATCCTACCATGACGACCACCATCACCGAAACAAAACCGAAAACGCTGGGCGAGCTGAAGGCCGCCGGCTGGCAATCCAAATCCGTTAAGCAAGAGCTGCACGACAATCTGTTGCGGCTGTTGGCGACCGGCGAGACGCTCTTTCCCGGCATCGTCGGTTACGACCATACCGTGATACCCGAGATTTGCCTCGCGATTCTGGCCAAGCACGACATGCTCTTTATGGGTGAGAAGGGCCAGGCCAAAAGCCGCATGATGCGCGGTCTCGTGCGCCTGCTCGATCCCGAAATCCCGTTCGTCGCCGGTAGCGAACTGCACGACGATCCGCTCAACCCCATCACGCGCAGTGCCAAACGTCTGCTCGCCGCCGAGGGCGACGCCACGCCCATCGAATGGTGGCCGCGCGAAGATCGTTACGCCGAACGCCTCGCCCCCGGCACCAAATTCGCCGACGTCATCGGTGAGATCGATCCGGCCAAGCTTGCTGGCGGCTCTAGCATGAGCGCCGAAGAAGCGCTGCACTTCGGTCTGATACCGCGCATGCACCGCGGCATCTTCGCCATGAACGAAGTGCCCGAGCTCGACGAATTGGTGCAAGTCGGCCTGTTTAACATTCTCGAAGAGCGCGACGTGCAAATCCGCGGCTTTCCGATTCGCTTCGATCTCGACATTTGTATTCTTTTCTCGGCCAACCCCTCGACCTATAACCGTAGCGGCAAGGTGATTCCGCAGCTCAAGGATCGCATCGGTTCGCTGATTCGCACGCACTATCCCGCGCAGCGCGAACTCGGTATTGAGATCATGGAGCAGGAAGCGGGCATCGACCTCGAAGGCGACTTCCCCGTGCGCGTGCCGCTCTTTATGAAGGAGATTTGCGAGCAGATCACCATCGAAGCGCGCAAGAGCGATTTCGTCGATGTGCAATCGGGCGTGTCGGCACGCTTTTCGATCAGCAACTATCGCACCATGATCGCCAGCGCCCGCCGCCGCGCCGCCGTATTGGGTGAAGCCCACGCCATCCCGCGTATCAGCGACTTATCGCACATCGTTTCGTCGAGCATGGGCAAGCTCGAACTCGACATGATGGGCAGCCATCAGATGAGCGAGCAGCAAGTCATCGAAGCCGTCATGGTCGCCGCCGTCCGCAAGGTCTTCGACGAATACTGCGACAAGCACGGCTTTGAAGAAATTTCCGACATCTTCGGCAAAGGCGTTACCATCGAAGTCGGCGACATGCTACCGTCGTCGGATTATCAGGATCGCCTACAACGCGTCCCCCCCGCCTGGGAAAAGGCCTTCGAAATCAACCCCAGCGACGACCCGGCCATGCGCGCGGCGTGCGTCGAGTTTGTGCTGGCGGGGTTGTATGCGAATGAGAAGATATCGCGAAGTACACGGCACGGACGGGTTGAGTATGAGATGTGATAGAGACGGGTCGACCGCTGTAAAGCTCACCGGTAGATGCTCGGTCAATCGACGCTAACGACGCCATCACCAAGATGTTGTCCTTCAGCACAAAGGCTATCCATTGAAAACAACGGGTCACCTCTCAATTGACCGCGATCAAACGCCGATTCCTTGATCATTAAAGGTGTTGCAGTTCGATTCGCGATCATTCTTTGGCGAATGCTGCCCCTGATTCGATCAATAATAGAGTGTTCGTAAATCCAAATGAGAGCCTCTTGCCTGTGATCGTCGCGGACAAGGTTAAGAACCTCGATAAAGTCCTCTTGTGCATGATAAAGCCATACGTAATCACCTCGCGTCGGCGTCGTCATTCTTGCGTTATATTCAGAAATGAGTTGGCCCAGCACTCTCTTCGTGTCACCAAAGGCATAATTCTGTTGTAGCAGCTTTACTGTATATGGCAGAAGCGAAGAATCACCTGCATGTCGCTCGTAAAGCGCCCGCACTTTCTTGTTTTTGATATGACTCAAAGCCTGATATGCCTGCGATCGGATATCCGAATCCGCATGCTCCGTTAAGTCGATCAGAGGTTCTGGATCGAGCGGGTACGGAAAGACCTCCGATCGGTAGAGCACTTTGCCGCCAAAGATAATCAAGCCAAGCTGCCGGTCCAGATCATCCTTCGCATCGCGCAAGCACTCGGCAGCTTTCAATACTTCGCACTCATCGGCACGGTGTGGCCACGCTTTCAGATCACTTTCGTCAATAAAATCCTCTGTGCGTCGATAAGATGCCCGAATTTGCTCAAAGGTCCAATTCCAGATCAATCGCTTCTTCTTGGGATAGG
>JAUIHO010000046.1 GCA_030432035.1 Phycisphaerae bacterium | reverse complement strand
GAAGACTCGGGCTATATGGCGCGGGCGGCGTTCATGATGGATCGCCTCATGGGGCGGGTGGGGTTGCACGGGCGCAGCTTTATTCCGTTGCTGTCGAGTTTTGCCTGCGCGATCCCCGGCATCATGGCCACGCGCACGATCGAAAACCCGCGCGACCGATTGACGACGATTCTGATCGCGCCGCTGATGAGTTGTTCGGCACGCTTGCCGGTGTACATCATCGTGATCGGTGCGGTGTTTGGTGATAACGCCTTGTTGAAGGCTGGCATACTGTTCGGCATGTATGCGCTCGGCACGATTGCCGCGTTGGTCTTCGGATTGCTATTTAAGAAAACGCTGCTGCGTGGGCCGCGCCCCGCGTTTTTGATGGAGCTGCCACCGTATCGCAAGCCGAAGATTAGCAACTGTTTGCTCGCGATGTGGGAACGCAGTCGATTGTTTGTAACGGAAGCCGGTACGACGATCTTTGCCGCGTGTATCGTGATTTGGGCGCTGAGTTACTTCCCGCAGTTCGATAAACAAGACATGACGCCAGCGCAAGCTGCCGCGTTTGAGTCTATTCCGGAATCGGACGCCGACGCGCGGGCGAACTTTCTCAGCTCGCATCAGCAGGACCACAGCTTGCTCGGTCGCATGGGGCACGCCATTGAGCCGGTGATCGCGCCGCTTGGCTTTGATTGGCGCTTGGGCACGGGCATTTTGTCGTCGTTTGCCGCACGCGAAGTCTTCGTCGGAACGATGGGCATCACGTTTTCACTGGGCGAGGTCGATGAAACGTCCGACGCGCTGCGCGATCAACTCGCGACGGCCAAATGGCCCGACGGACGACCGTTATTGACGCCGCTGGTGGGTATTTCGTTGATGGTGTTTTACGTCTTTGCCTGTCAATGCGTCAGTACGTTGGCCGTCGTGCGGAGAGAGACCGGCACGTGGCGTTGGCCGATCTTTCTATTCGTATACATGACGGTGACGGCCTATCTGGCGTCGCTGGCGATCTATCAAATCGGGCGTGCGGCTGGCTGGGCCTGATCAATCGCAAGGCGTATTCGACCGATATCAGAATAGTCGCAGTGACCTTGCCGTGCCGTGTAAAACGCATTCCGCCGTACACTACCCTTCAACATGACCATCGAAGCATTCATCGCGATCGCCATCATCCTGCTGACGGTTGGCCTGTTGGCGCTGACGCGTCTTGCGGCTGATGCGGTGATGATGGGGGCGCTGACGCTCATGATGTTGGTGCCGGTGCCGGAGGCGAACGGTTGGAAGCTAGGCATTCTCGACACGCAGCAAGCGCTGGCGGGGTTTGGCAACAGCGGTTTAGCGACGGTCGCGGTGTTGTTCATCGTAGTTGCTGGTTTGCGAACGACTGGCGCGGTCGATTGGATTGCGGCGGGTTTGTTAGGGCGGCCTCAGGGTTTGCGGCGGGCGATGCTACGCATCATTGCGCCGGTCGGAATATGCAGCACGATTTTGAATAATACGCCGGTGGTGGCGATGTTGATCCCGGCCATTAGCGATTGGTCGCGGCGAGTTAACGTTCCCGCGTCGAAGCTACTGATACCGTTAAGTTATGCGGCGATCTTGGGCGGCATGTGTTCGTTAATCGGCACGAGCACGAATCTGGTCGTTAGCGGTTTGGTCGCGGGGCATACGACGATGCAACCGCTGCCGATTTTTGAAATCGCGTGGCTGGGTGTGCCGTGCGCGTTGGTTGGTGGCGTGTACTTACTGGTGATGGGGCCGGTGTTGTTGCCGGACCGGACGTCAACGCAACAAACGCTTGCCGATGCGCGCGAGTTTACTGCCGAGATGATGGTGCCGGATGCGAGCCCGTTGGATGGTCGCACGGTGGCCGAAGCAGGTTTGCGCGATTTGCCCGGTTGTTATCTCGTGGAAATCGAGCGGGCGGGCGACATCATCCCTGCGGTCGGGCCCGATCGCGTTTTGCGTGCCGGCGACCGTCTGGTCTTTGCTGGTGTGGTCGATTCGATTCGCGATTTGCAAAAGCAACGCGGCCTGATTCCAGCGACCGACCAAATCTTTAAGCTCGATTCGCACCGACACAATCGAACGCTGTATGAGGCGGTTGTATCGAATCGTTGCCGTGCCGTGGGCAAGTCAATTAAGGAATCCAAGTTTCGCACGGTCTTTGGTGCGGCGGTACTGGCCGTCGCGCGTAGTGGCGAACGCGTGCAGGGGCGCATCGGTGATATCGAACTAGAACCGGGCGACGTGTTGCTACTGGAAGCGGGGGCGAGCTTTCTGCGGCATCATGGCGACTCGGGCGATTTTTTGTTGGTGCGAGCGTTGGAAGATTCGGCACCCCGGCGGCACGAGCGCGCCGTCATCGCGCTGACCGTTTTGTTGGCGATGGTGATCGCGGCTGCGGCGGGTTGGCTGAGCATGTTACACGCGGGCCTGTTGGCGGCGGGAGCGATGATCGTATTGCGTTGTTGTTCGGTGACGGATGCGCGCCGCAATGTGGATTGGTCGGTGTTGGTCGTGATCGGTGCTGCGCTCGGTTTGGGCGCGGGACTGGATCAATCGGGCGCGGCAAAAGAAGCGGCCAATACGATTTTGCAACTGGCGGGGGACAATCCGTGGTTCGCGCTGGCGGCGATCTATGTTGTGACGTCGCTTATGACAGAGGTGATCACAAACAATGCCGCTGTCGCACTCACGTTTCCGATTGCGCTGGCCACGGCGCAGCGCTTGGAAGTGAACTTCACGCCGTTTATCTACGCCATCATGATCGCCGGCTCGGGCAGCTTCGCTACGCCGTTGGGGTATCAGACGAACCTGATGGTGTTCGGCCCGGGTGGGTATCGGTTTAAAGACTTTTTGCGCGTGGGCTTGCCGTTGAATATTCTGCTGGCAGTGACAGCGATTTTGTTGGCGCCGCGGATTTGGCAGTTTTAGAAAAGCGTTCGTCCAAGTTCGACCCTTACGAATTTGCATTTGCAATCGGCGGTCCGTCGGCTTTCCAACGATGATGTTGCATCGAAAGCGGAATACCGCGTTGGCGCAGTTCGCGTAGTAGGTCGCGTCGAATGTCGTCGGTGAGTGACCATGCACCGGACGGGCTGTCGGCCCAGGCGGCGAGCCAGCAACAGACGGCGTCTTTTTCGATCGAGATGATCCAGCAGCGCGGGTTTTCGCGACCCGAGAAGTGCGGGCTGCGTTTGGGGATCTCGACGGCCAACTCGCAGACGGCGTCGAGGTCTGCCTCGGGTGCAACAAAAAACTCAACGTAGGCCCACTGATATGTATCGAACAGCGAGTAGTTAAAGAAGCTCGATTCGAGCATGCGGCTGTTGGGCACAAGATAACGTCGCCAATCCCATATCTTCACCGTCGTGTGCGTCGCCGTGATGTCTTCGACGGTTCCGTATAAATCATCGACGCGCACGGTATCGCCGATGCGCACCAAACCCGACGACGAGATCACGAGGCCGGCGATGGCATTTTCGAGGAAGGGCCGCAGGGCGACACCGGCCACGACTGCGACGACGGCGGCGACGATTGATGCGGATGATGCCGATGTGCCCGCGATAAACGGAATGCCGGCCATGATAATTGTGGTGACGGCGATCAGCGGGATCAGCAGGCGACGCAAAACGGAGAAATGCGTGTGAACGCTTTCGACACCGCGCTCGCGCGCGATCGTCGTGGGGTTTTCAACGGGCGTGGCCGTGTTGACTGACTCGAAGCGCTCGCGCTGTTCGATGCGACGGATGCGGGCGCGCTCGGATGAACGCAGGTAATAGGTGACGCGCAGTAACGCGAAGAGACCACCACCGACGACGAAGATGACGTAAACGAATTCGGGCGCGGAGAGAGGCAAACGAATCTCCTTTTTTGGCTATGCGTGCATCTAAGCGTGCGGGAGCGATTCAATATCAATTGCAGTGGTCATGCAACGTTAGCGAAGCACCGAGCGGATGGCATCAACATTTGATTTCAAATGCTCGGGATTAATCGTGCCCACGATTGCCGCCGTCGTACCGGGGTGGTCGAACGCAAATTGAACCGATGCGCGCACGGGATCGTCGTCGGCGATGGTGTTTACGTGACCGCTGGCGAGCACCTTTTTTAGTAATACGCCTTTACCGGCTTGAGCTGCAGCGTCTAGCACGGGGCGTTCGTCGGTATAAGCGGGATGGTACGTGGCCATCACGACATCGAGCGCGGCGACGGCACGCAGGCCGCCGTCGACCGTTTTCGTCGATGCACCGATCGCACGCGTAAGGCCACGAGCACGCAACTCGTGTAGCGTGGCAATCACGTCGTCGGAGAGATTCGCGATGTCGTTACCGTCGGAGTGAATCATCAACACATCGAGATGGTCGGTCTGCAATCGCTGCAGGCTGCGTTCGAGGCTGGTTTGAATGTGGGCGGGTGAAAAGTCGTAATGCGATTGACCGTCGATGAATTCTTCGCCGGCCTTACCCACGATCACCCAATCGTCGCGTTGACGCTGTAGTAAACGACCGAGGCGCTCTTCGCTGAGGCCATAGGCGGGGGCCGTGTCGAGCAGGTTGATGCCGAGGTCGCGTGCGAGGGCGAGTAAATCGGCGAGTTCGTCTTCGGTCGGAAGGTCGAAGCCGGTGGGATATTTCACGCCTTGGTTACGCCCGAATTTGACGGTGCCAAGACCCAGCGGGGACACGTGTAGATCGGTTTTTCCGATACGGCGGCGTTGCATGTCGGGGATTTTAACGGGCGGCGGTGAATCGTGTTGGATAGGTGGCGAGCCAGATTCAGCGGGCGGCCATGTTCGAGAAACAGATTCGCGACGTAGGGTGCATCCCTTGATGCACCAATTTATTGCGCGTTGTGTATGTCTTCGTGCAGACGCGGGATTGGATTGCGATAGACGAGAATATTGCGGTGCGTCGAGGGTCGCACCCTACGGTTCATTCTCGATCAATCGAGGACCATGCGCTTGTGTTAACGGTCACTCACGCGATCCCACGTTACGGTATCCCACGGGGGCGGGGCGAATTTGGCAGGCGGCAAGGCGGAAAAATCGCTTTGCGTGTGGCTGGGGCGAACGCCTTTTTCTTCCAGCTTCGGTAAAAGCATGCGGGCCAACAACGGTGCAAAGGTGAGTTTGGTCGGCCAGCAATACAGCGCATTGCCCGCGTCGTGAATCGTCGGGGTGTCGGGCATCCAGCCCTTCGATTCGGATTTTCCTTCCACGCGATCGACGGGATAGACGGCGAATTCAAAACTTGCGAGATCGATTTTGGGCAAGTACTTAGCAAACGCTTTGCGAATAGCGCTCAACACCATTGCAGGATCAGCGTCTTTCTCGCGCTCGGCGACTTGGCCGCCTAAATACCAAACGCGTTCACCGGCGTGTGTCGTGTGCGTTGTAATGGTCGCGATGGGTTTTTCGGAAGTGCCGACGAGATGCACAAACAAATCGAACGGCACAGGTTTAAGAAAGCCCATCAATAGCGGCCGCTTTTGAGTTTTTAGGTGTTCGTCGTGCTTGGCAGCGCGGGCGATTGGGTGGTTGCCTTCGGCGCTGGTGAAGATAAAGCATGACGCTTTGATCGTGGCAGTCGGTGTAACCAGTATGTCCTTGTCGAGTTGCGTCGTGTCGAAAAAATCCTCCGACGATTCGTTCGCGGATGACCCGTCGTTTGCCCTAACGCTGCGGACCGAATCGGGCGACGCCCCTGCCAAGGCGCGCACGACGCTGGGGATATCGAGCACCGGCTCGCTCATGTGAATGGCCGTACCGTTGAAACCGGTATCGGGCAGGCCGACGGGCCAGTCACCGCGCGGAATTTCGTAGACGTCGCGGCCAAGCATGCGTTTGGTGAGGCCGCTGACCATGCTGCCGACGAGACCGCCGGGGATGAGCAGTTGCTGCGAACTGGCCGCCATGCGCGCGGCAGTCAGATCGACCGGCCCTTCGCCGCGTAGGCTGTCGAGCCAGACGTCGGGCATGGCGCTGATGGAATGGGCTAGCTTGTTGACCTTGCCGGTGAGGGCGTATTTCAGGCCCGAGTGGATGATGCCTTGAGCGGCGAGGGTTTGCGTACCGCCGACGCCGCCGGAAGCGAGCAGCAAAACGTCGTATCCGCGCTTCCGCAGTTCGGCGAAGGTCCACAGCCCGGCGATGCCGGCGCCGACGATGACGATGTCTGCTTTTACCTCGGGCATTTGGCGTGGTGCGTTCCGATTGGTGGCGTTTTACAGCGGCGTTTACGGGGCGCCGTCGCTGCGAACGGATCGTACGGCGCTGGGCCACGGCTGACCAGCGTAACCAATTGCGGCGGCGATAGTTGCAATCGAAGCCGCATGGCGTAATGTATTTCCTACGAGCGCGTCGCAGGTAGGCGGCACGCACCGAAACCTCGGGATCAGGGTTCGCAAACCGGTGGCCGCTTCCAAACAACCCGCCGTCTTCGTCGATCGCGACGACACGCTGATCAAAGACTCGGGGTATATGCGCGACCCCGCCCAGATTCATATCTATCCCGGCGTGCCGGCGGCGTTGCGGAAGCTGCGCGATGACGGTTTCGCCGTGGTCATCGTCACCAATCAGTCGGGCATTGCCCGTGGATTTCTGACCGAAGAAGAGCTGCGGTCGGTGCACGAAGCATTGCAAGAGCAACTGGCCGAGCGCGGGTCGGCAGTCGATGCGATCTATTATTGCCCCTACCTCGACGGGCGCGACGCCAAGGTCGAGGAATACCGCATGGATAGCGACATGCGTAAGCCGCGGCCGGGCATGCTGCTCAAGGCGGCGGCGGATTTGCATCTCGACCTCGATCAATCTTGGATGGTCGGTGACAAGGCCAGCGACGTGGAGGCGGGCCGCGCGGCCGGTTGCCGCACGATCATGATCGGCAGCGGGGCGGACGGCGACGTGGCACGCCCCGATCATCTGGTACCCGATTTTGCTCGAGCCGCCGATCTGATTCTGCGTGAGTCGCAACGGTTGGCCGAAATGCGTGCGATCGTATCGCGAGCGCGACAACGAGAGGCCGAATCGCGACAACGCGAAATGGCAAGTGCCCGGCGACCGATCGAAGAGAGCAGCAGTCGCACCGCGACGGTGCAGCAGGCACCACCGCCAAGCAAGCCGATTGAATCACCGAAACCGCCGCCGCCTGTTGGGCGGCAGGTTGAAGCTCCGAAGCCCGAGCCCCCGCAACCCAAACCGGAAACGACCATGAAGCCGACGGAAGCAACGCGGCCCGATGCGGCACCGCGCAGCGAGAATCGCGACAAGAAGGCCGAGGTAACCAAGGCGGAGCCGACGGGCGTAACGGAGAAGCGCGTCCCGGCGTCGTCGAACGATGGCAGCGCCTTCGATGTGTTACATGAAATTCTCGACGAACTCCGATTGATTCGGCGCGATCGACAGTATCAGGATTTTTCGTTCGCGCAATTGGCGGGTGCCATCGCGCAGGCATTTGCGTTGTTCGCGTTGGCGTATGGATTGTATTCGGTTGTGAACGAACAGGGCGAAACGGGTTTGTATTCGCTGCTGTCGGCGATGGTGTTTCAATTGATGGCGCTAACGGGTTTTATGATGACGCGCCGGCGGTAGTTCGTTACGTTACTCCGTTCCACCATTGGCGAGCGCCGCGCGGGCTGCGTTCACCGTCACGGAGGGTTCGCCGCTTTCGATCATGTAGATGATTTGCGATGCGAGCGGTTCCGGTAGCGACTCCACATGCCCGTCAACAAACGCGAAGCTCGCCATGGCTTGTCCGCGGTTGTTGACTGTCGGAAATCGCTCGGCGATAACGATTTCGTTGGGAGCGGATTGATTCGTTAGGCCGGGGCGATAAACGATGTGGCTCTTATCTTCCAAGTCGGCCAGATCGGTCGGCCCTTCGTTGGTATAGGGATTGTTAAACTGTTCCAACGTGAGGTTGTTGGCTTTTACCAACTCCGCTAACGAATCGGGGAATTGCCCGCCATGGCCCTCGGCATAAATGTAAAGGCCTTGCGTGATGGCACGCATGTTGGACATGCCAACGACGCGTTGGGCCTCATGACGTGCCGATGTTAAGGCATCGATCGTTTGATCGGCGACAAACGCGAGCACATCTTCACCACCAATGCCGGATTCGCCGCCGTCTTGCGACGGTCGAGCTTTACCCAAATCCCAACGCAAACGAAAGCGGCTGAATTGACCGTCACGGGTAAGGGCGGCGGCGACGGAACCATCCTTGATCAGTGGGCCGAACTGCGCGCCGGCAAGCATGGGTAGCATGGGGGCTTGTTGGGCCAGCAGCGGCAGATCGATGTTGAGATAAAACTGATTGGCGCGCTCGAGGCGTGTGAGACCGCGGCTGGCGTTCGCCGAGTTGGTCGTTTTCTGAAGTACCTTGGCGGTGTCGCGCACGGTCTTGGCGTCGAGGGCGATTACAAGATGCTTACCAGCAAGCGTCCATGCGACGGGCGTCATGCCGGTGGCGGTGTGAATCTGCAGACCGGCTTGTTCGCGCGTGTCATAGGTCAATCCGAAGTGCGCGGTCAGCTTTTCGGCGGCGCTTGCGAAGGCAGTGGGGTCTTTAATGGTCGTGACCAACGCCCACGCTACCGGTGGTTGTTGCGAGAAGTCGGGCCGCACGGCCAACACGAATTCGTCGTGGATTTGGCTCAGCAAACTGGCGTTGAGATCGACGCCGGTGGCTTTATTGAATGCGGCCAAGTCTTCGCGGTATTCGATGCCGATGGTCTCATCGAATCGGTCGGTGATTCTGTATAGCAAAGCGGGCAACTCGGTTAGGTCGCTGCAACCCAGGCGCGCCGTGACGGGGAAGGCTGACGACAACTGAGGTTGCAAGGCCGATTCGGAATTGCTGCCGGTCAGCAGGTGTGCCAAACCTTTGCATTCTTCAGCGAACATGGCCAAACCGCCGAGCTCGATTGCGTTGCCGCTCATATCGAGATACGCCGCTGCTGCGTGCAAATCTTCGGGGTTGAGGATTTGCATCAGCAATTCGTCTTGGCTGCGCGGTTTGGGTTTCGGTTGCGCGGCAACGAACGGCTCGGGTTGAAACAGCACCCACGCCGCCGCTTGCTTTGGAAGTTCGCGTGCCACGCGGCGCACGCCGGGGGCGGAGACGAGCGATTCGCGCGGATCGTTTTTCTGCATGTGTGCCGCGCGTACGAGCCTGCTATTGTTCGAGGCAACGGCGATCTTGCCGCGCACGGCGATGTATAAAGCGGGCTTGTCTTCGCCGGGTATCTCAATAGTGAAGGTTGGCAACTCGCCCGCGATACGTGCACGGCCTTTGGGCGTGGACGGGTTGGTTGCGCGAATCACGGGTATCAGCTTTTTCGTTAACCAATCGTGCAGATCGAAGCCAGGTTTCGATAGGTCCATCACCACGACGACATCGCTATCGCGGTCCTGGTCGCTATCTCGGTCGCGTCGTTTGCTTGGAATAAAGCCGAAGGCCAACTCACCGGGGATCGATGTGAGCAAGTCGGCGAGTAGTTCGGGGGCGTCTTCTACTGGCGCGACGACAGCAGCGATCTTGCGAATCAGAGATTCGTTGACGATCTCGGCGCGAAAGTTCACGGCTACGGCGACTGCCGTGTCGCGCGGCATCATTGCGAGCAAATCCGCGCGCGACGCGGCGGAACGCGGTGTTGCGTTGGGCGTGAGTAGGCAGCAAAACGACAGGAACAGGGCAGTGGTGGTTGCGAGCATGTTTTAGTCCCTTTCCTTGGCGGCTTGTTGTTTAACGGCGGCGCGCTGTTTGCGCGTCGGCAACTTTTGGAGACGGCGATCTAACTCGTCAAATAGCTTGTCGAGCGGTTTCATCTCCGCCTTAATACCGGCTTGGTCGTCTTCGTCGATGAGTTGTTGAATCTTTGCGCCTTGCGTGCGTTCGAAAGCGGCGGCGCGCGATTCGACATCACGCAGGATGCCTTCCGCCGAGGCGCGTTGACGATCGTCGAGTTCGTAACGATCGGCGAAGCTCATGACGAAGCGCCGCCACTTCGAGGCGCGCGGTGTGAGGATGGCCGGCGTGCGGCGCTTGCGCTTGAGTTCGTCGGCGTTGTCGCGCGTGACTTTGGTGAGACCGACGGGCACGCCGTCGTCGGTGGTCGTGGGCTGATATTCGAAGTCGTAACCCGTCATCGGGTCGGCGGGCAGACTAGACAGATAGGTGGGCGTAAGCGCTTGCAGATTGGGCGGCAACTGACCGCGATCCTGTTCGTATGCGCGAACGGCTAGCCTTACACGGGTGCGTTCAAAATTGCTCTTGCTCATCAGCACGATTTCGTGGGCACGCGAGAAGGACGGCAGCGTCGCCATCGTCAGCATATCCCAACTGGGGACGTCGGCGAGCAGCAAGTCTTCTTGCAGGATGGTGCCGGGCGTACCGTCTTTCTTCGGGCGCGTACCCTTGCGCACCTTTTCGTAGTACTTCTTGGCATGACGCTTAATCGCACGGTCGGGCAGATACACGCGACGCAGTTCCTTTAACAGCTTGTGCCAACCGGTGCCGTTTTCTGGCTTGAATAGCGAAGGCGGGGCCGGAACGCCGAGCACGTTCGGATCGACGGTGGGATTAATGAGAACGTCTTCCACGATATCGTCGGTCAATGCTTCTTCGGCCCGCAGCATGTCTTCAAACGACGGCAAGTTGGCGGCGATGTCGTCCATCTCGGTCGTGGTGTTTAACAAGACATCTGTCGGTATGTCGTAAGTGGCCGCCATTTTGGTGAGTTGATCGGACGCCATCGCGCTAACGGCGACGCCGACGAGACCTTCGATCATGGTGGAACCGTGGCCCAAGTGATTGCCCATGCGCTGAGCGGTTAATAGTCGATCCATCCCCAGTTCGAATTCGCCCGCGCGAATTTGTCGCTGCGCATCTGCGGCAAGCAGTTTGGCGATGTGCCGTTGATCGGAAAGAGAGGGCAGCAAGAACGAATACAACGGATCGCCGACGTTACCAAACAGCGGCAGGAAGTAGTCGTCCATTTGCGTGGCTTCGCGTGTGAGGGAGATGGCGTTGGCGTTTGCGTCGAGGTGAGCCAATAGTGCCGCTTCATTTTCGGCGTCTTCGGGCCATTCACCTTTCGCGGCTCGATCCACCCAGTCGGCGATATCGGGTTCGGCACGAACGTGAGCATTAACAGCGTCGAAATAGCGGAAGGCGGCGTTATCTTCGTGGGATATCTCGGGAACGCGGACGCCGCGCTCGCGCAGATAGTTGTACGGCAACATGTTGTACGACTGCCCCCGGACCATGATGGACATCTGGTCGGCGGTGGGCGGTTCGCCAGCGGCGATGGTTGGGGCTATCAGGATGCAGCAATAAATCGCACGTCGAACGCGGTGCATCAGCGTCATGGGCGTGTTCCTCCCGGCCAGTGTCTGCGATGAGTCGTCGGTGGGCTTCGGCTATACGCTGGTGTGTCGGGCGGCGCATGCACGTAGACGGCGAGTGCCACCAGATCGCCGCATACCGCAAATTTTGGACATCAGCGGGCCGTTTTTAATTGAAACGCCGGGGAGCAAATTTGGTTTCAGCGTTGGGGCAGAAATTTTTGAGGGCGGGCGGGTGGCGTGGGAGAGCGACAGATGTGCCGCTTCAGCGATTGGACGGGTCGAACCGACGGGTTATCGAGTCAACGACTCTTGCATGCACTTAATGGGCGTGGCGTTTCGGCTAAAACCCTCACCCCGGCCCTCTCCCTGCGAGGGAGAGGGAGTATACGTCATCTGCGTTTTGTAAATGGATGGTGGTTCGTAATGGGATGGTGCTTCTTTGGTAAATGCCAAAGTTGGATCCTAGCGAATTGCTCATTTCGCGGCCTGACCCGGTCGCTTAGGCGCTGTCGCGGGTGGTGACTTCGTAATTCGTGCGTTCGCCTTTGCCGCGGAGGGGATAGTCCTTGCGGAGCGGGAACGAGCCGAAATCGTCCCACGTGAGGATGCGACGTAGGTCGGGGTGGCCTTCAAACCGAACGCCGAACATGTCGAAGACTTCGCGCTCCATCCAATCGGCGCCCTTCCAGAGGCACGTGGCGGATGCGAGCTTTGGATCGGGATCGTTGACGAACGCCTTGATCCAAATGCGATGGCCGTGCGTGTGAGAGAGCAGCGAATAAACCACGCCGTAACGGTCGGTCGCGTTGGGGAAGTTGAGATAATCGACACAGGTAACGTCGATGAGTTGCTCGAACTTCATGGCGGCGTCGTCGCGCAGGAAAGATAAAACGTCGATGAGTTGCGCCGGCTCAACGCGAATAAACATCTGATCGCCGGGTTCGTCACCGCGCATGAGTAGGGGCGTGGCGGTGAAATCGGCACCGGAGAATTTCTTGTTTAATGCTGCGACGATTTGGTCGGGGCTGGCCATGTTCTGATTCCCAGAGCGCTTCCGGATTGTGGCGTTCTTCGTTGTATCACATTAGCCCCCGGCCATTGGCCGGGGGGTATGTGCGGAATACGTGAAACTAATTCTTACCTTCGATGCCGACCTGTACCGTCGGCTCTACGACCATGCCGAGGCCTTTGCCGCGCTGGGCGCTGGTCTGTACGCCATCGCGCTCGACGAGCCGCTGGATGGCCATCACGCCTTCGATCAGCGTTTCAGGTCGTGGCGGGCAGCCGGGCACGTACACATCGACGGGTAGAAACTGATCGACGCCTTGCACAACGGCATACGTATCAAACACACCGCCGGTCGAAGCGCATGCACCCATCGAGATGACCCACTTCGGTTCGCAAATCTGCTTGTAGATGCGTTGCAACACCGGCATCATCTTGATGGCAACGCGACCGGCACAGATGAGCAGGTCGCTCTGGCGCGGGCTGAAACGCATGACCTCAGCACCGAAACGGGCGAGGTCGTAACGGCTGGAGGCGGTGGCCATCAGCTCGATGCCGCAACAGGCGGTGGCGAAGGGCAGCGGCCACAACGAGTGCTTGCGCGCCCAGTTAACGCCGTTTTGGCGGAAGAAACTCACCAACTCATCGAGGCGCGTGGTGACGACGTCGTCATTGCCCATGCTGTGCGGTTGGTATTCATTCTTTTGCATATCGGTGCAACCTTTCGGATTGCGGATTTCAATTCAGTGCGTCCACAGGACGCGGCTCTGAGATTGTTTCGATGCGTCCACAAGACGCGGCTCTGAGATTGTTTCGATGCGTCCACAAGACGCGGCTTTGTGATTGACTCGCAACGCGTCGCTGCGATCAACGGGGGATGAAGCCTTCGGCATCAATCGTAATTCAGAATGCCCTTACCCCATTCATATAGAAATCCTAGCGTTAGGATCGTGAAGAACACGAACATGACCCAGAAAAGCATGTCGGCATTGGCGGCAAAGGCGCTGCCGTCGGCCTTAGCTTCCAGATAGGCCATCGCCCACGGATACATGAAGATTAACTCGACGTCGAAGATCAGAAACATCATCGCGACGAGGTAGAACTTCACGTTGAAGCGTTGACGGGCGTCGCCGATCACCGGCATACCGGATTCGTAGATGCCTTCCTTTTCTTCACCGTGACGCTTCTTCTTGGGGATAAAGTGCGTAAGAAACAGAATCGCGAGCCCCGCGACGAACGCAATTCCCAACAGCACGGCAATTGGGCCGTAACCGAGCGGGGCGCTGACGGCGAGCATCGATAGTTGGTCGTTGTTCACGGTCGATGAATCCTTCGTTTGAACGTCCGGAAACGTGTCAATCGTCTATGGTTGCCGAGGGCGAATTCTAACCGGTTCGGGCTCACTTCGGGAGACGGCTCGTGAAAAATTTCACGCAGGTAGGGCGTCAAACTGACTCCACCAAGACCGGCTCCTCGGCGGCATCGAAGACGCGGCCGCGGCGTAGGCGTTCCAATTCCTGAGCGCGGAGCTTGCTGGAACGGTCCTGCACGTGCCGCAGCCATTGATGTTGTTCTTCGCTCAGTTTCTTGACGCCCAAGTATTCGAGCAGGAAGCGCAATTGATCGGGCTTGGAGCAAAAGTGCGGTGCGGCCGCGCCCATGGCGGCGAGGTCGGCCACGATGCTTTCTTCGCGCCGGCTGGAGCGCCGGATCCAGCGGCCGACCGACGCGTCGAGGAAGTAGAACTCAAACCGTTCGCTCGGCAAACATCGAATCAAAACGTTGCGCCAGAACAAGTCGCGATGCACAAAGCCGGCCTCGTGCATGTGTCGCACCTGGCGGGCGAGCGACGTGAGAATCTCGCGCCGAATCGCCACGGAGCGCGGCGACGTCGTGCTGCTGAAGTTCTGAATGAAATTCGACAGCGCCGTCGCATCGGGCACTGCTTCGGTGATGATGAAACAACTCTTCACGAATAGGCCGATGCGGCGTTCGCCATACGCGACGGGCCGCACACCTTGGATGCCGAGTTGTCGCATCTGTTGCAGCGAAAGGTATTCACTGCGGGCGCGGCTCGACTTCAATAGCGTGCCGCGGAACATTCCTTTGAAACGATTACGCCAGCGCGGGTAGTGATAGCGCTTGATAAAGAATGAGGTCGACTTGTCGTCGAGATCGTAGCGAATGACGTCGCTGCTGCGGCTCCACGCGGCCAGCGCGTGGCCCGGATGGCACAACACTTTCTGGACGGTATCGAGGCCGGCGTCGCGCAGCATCTCTGCATACGGTTTTTTGATCGTCATGCGATCGGTCGTGAACACCTATTCGGCCTCCACCCGCAGCGGCATGCGATCTGTTTGCAGCAATTCCAACGCTGCGGTCAGCACCATTTCGACGGGCAACTCGCGCATGCAGTTATGATGACCGAGCGGGCAGGTTCTTTCCATACAAGGCTGGCAATCGAGTTCGAGTTTCACAATACGCTCGCGGTCGGCATAGGTTTCCGCCCAGCGCGGGTCGCTGCTGCCGAAAATGGTGACGACGGGCACGCCGAGCGCCGGCGCGAAATGACGCGGGCCGGTGTCGTTGCTGATAAGCAGGTCGCTGCGCGCGATCAGCGCTTTTAACGGCCCAATGCCGAGGTCCACATGAATGTCGATCGGCTCGGTGGCGGCGGCCCGTAATTGGTCGGCCATACGGGCTTCTTTGGGGCTGAATGATGCGATGACGCGGGCACCGTGGTCGCGGGTGAGGCGATCGGACAGGGCGGCGTATTTTTCAGTTGGCCAGCATTTGGCCGAGCCGTAATTCGCGCCGGGGTTGAGTACGATCAGTGGTCGCGAAGGATCGTGCGATTCGAGTTTGTCGGCAGCTGTGGCTTCGTCGGCGGGGGAGAAATGTAGCCGCATGCGACGGTCCACATCGGCGCAGCCGAGCTTGCGAGCGATCTCGTTGTAGTAGTCAATCGCGGGCGTGGGCGTGAAGGTGCGACCCGTTCGCGGGGGATAGAGCTTGTCCGTCAGCAGCCATGACCGACGGTCGCGGGCGTAGCCGATGCGGCGCGGGATGCCGGCGAGCGCCGCAACGATTGCTGAGCGGAATGAGTTGGTGAGCAGCACGGCGGCGTCGAACTGGCCTGCCCGAAGCGTGCGAATCAGGTGCCATGTGCTGGACGTGTAACGCGCATCGTCTGGGCGGTTGCCCTTGGTCGGCCAATACAATTCGGCGTCGGCCAAGTCGCTGCCGCCGAGCACCTGCGACACATATGGTCGCATCAGGTGCGTGATATGGGCGGCGGGAAACTGGCGGCGCAGGGCGGTTAGGCAGGGCGTTGCCATGACGACATCGCCGATCCAGTTGGGCACGGCCACCAGCAAGCGCTGGGGCGAATGCGGGTCGGGTTGGTCGGTATCGGCATCGCGGGTCACAAGTTCAGTCTAGCTAATTGGTTAGACTCGAACAATCGGGCCGTTGTTGTGAGTAATGGTATAACTGGACAACCCCTCGGATTCATTCTAAATTGGGAGTTTGGTTGAATTTATGACTCAGGGCGCGACAGCGCCCGCATGTGGCGGCGAGGTTTTTGATGGGCGGCCTGCTCGAAGGCAAAAAAGGCGTTATTTTTGGCGTGGCCAATGATTACAGCCTGGCGTGGTATATCGCGGACATGTTTCACAAGCACGGGGCGGAGATGGCGTTTAACCATCTGCCCGGCGATCGCATGGAACGTCGCGTGCGCAAATTGGCCGAACCCATCGGTGCCAAGATCATCGCGCCTTGCGATGTGACCAGCGACGAACAAGTCGAAGAGTTTCTCGGCACGGTTCGCGAGAGCTACGACAAGATCGACTTTCTCGTGCACGCCGTCGCATTCGCCAATCGCGATGCGTTGTTGAATCGGTTCTACCAGACTGGTCGAGAAGACTTTAAGCAGGCGATGGACATCAGTTGCTATTCGTTCATCAGCGTCTGCCAAAAGGCCTTCGACATGTTCAAGGAAGGCAGCTCGGTTCTCACGCTTAGCTACCTCGGCGCGGCCAAGTTTGTGCCGGGTTATAACGTGATGGGCGTGTGCAAAGCCGCGCTCGAATCGTCGGTGCGATACATGTCGGCCGACCTTGGTGATCTGAAGAAGGTGCGCGTGAACGCGATCAGTGCCGGACCTTGCCGCACGCTAAGTTCGGCGGGCATCGGCGGCTTCGATAAGATTCTCGATCACTACCCGACCAAGTCGCCGTTGAAGCGCAACATCGAATCCGATGAAGTCGGCAAGTCGGCGTTGTACCTGTGTAGCGACCTATCGAGCGGCGTGACGGGCGAAATCCACTATGTGGACGCCGGTTACAGCATGGTTGGTTGGTAAACGGCTAGGCGGCGTGATTGTCGCAGTGGTTTGAAAAAACTTAGATTGCAATCAGGACTCGCGGCAGTGGTGGAATACCGATGCCGCGAGTTTTTTTTGTTGTCGGTTTGTTTGGCGCGGTGAGGGCCGAATTAGCGTTTTTTTCAAATGACCGTAGCGGCAAAAAATTTGACCTAGGGTTTGTTTATTGAGTCTTAAAGCCCGGCAGGGCTGATTGGTTGACAGCCCCGGATGAAGCGCAGACCGCGTTAGCGGTCGGAGCGCAATCCGGGGTCATCGAACGCGAGCAATTTGAGCCCCGGCGAGGGGCGTAGGTACCTACACCGCTACCGCGGTTTAACGCGAGATACAACATGGACCATGGATTGCGCGGCTATCGCCGCTTCATCCATGGCTTTCAACCTGCGCCCCATCCGGGGCTGAGAAAGTAGATGGCGACGCTAGGCTGGAATAGAAAGTGGTCTAGCTTGCAAGCGCTTTGTGATTGGGTGTTTCGTTTCTATCCATGGTAAGTCTGATACCGCCTTTGAGGTCTATCGAATCCAAAGGTTTTCAATGCAACCGTGCAGATGATCGTGACGCGTATTTCGTAAATCGCGAATTTCAAATTTCAAATTTTGGATTTCAGATCAGATTTGAGATTTCAGATATGAGAATTCGGACTTGGGTTTAAAAATTTCAGATTTGAGATTTCAAAGTTGGGATATCAGTTCGCCAATTGTGCGACGATCTGTCGAAGCCTCAATTCACGTAACACATCACATTCCATTTATTAGTCACGATTCAATATAAGCTATCTGCTATTCACGATTGGTGTATGTTCAGTCCCAATTCGCCGTTCGCTCTTCGCCATTCTTCATCCTGCTATCCAGCCATACTGCTTTTAAAAATTTCGCTATCCAGCCACCCCATTGATCGCCAGCTTGTGCAAATCTTCCGCCGATTGGGCGACGAGCATCTTCTCGTAGGTATCTTGGCTCATCACGAGGCGGCTTAGGCGCGCGAGGGCTTGCATGTGAAGGCGTGTTTCGCTGGTGGGGCTCGCGATAAGGGCGATGAGTGTGACGGGCTTGCCGTCGATGGCGTCGAACTCGATCGGTTCGCCCATCTTGCCGATGGCGATCGTCATGTTGTCGATCGCGTCGGTCTTGGCGTGTGGCACGGCGAACCCGCGACCGATACCGGTGGTTTTTTGTGCCTCGCGTTCCATCACGGCGGCCAACAGTTGGTCGCGCCGCTTGGTCAGGCCTTGCTCGGCGATCAGATCGACCAACTCGGCAATCGCCGCCGATTTGTCACCGGCACCCAGCGGCACCTTGACGAGTTGAGGGGGCAGATATTCGGAGAGTTCCATAGGAGTCGTGCTTCTTTAGGTGTTGTGAAAAGAGTGATGCTAACGGGGGCGGGGAGGGGGGACAAGGTTGGGGAATTCTAATTAATGCTGCTTAACAGCAGATAATGAATAAGTGCACCGAACCTCCGAACGGATAGCCCATAAAGATACCGATCGTCATTCGCTTTTTCGAGTCCCTACGCCAAAGGCGTTACCCCAGGTAGCCCAGGGCTGACGCGTAGCGGCTACCCTGGGGACTGCGTTTCGTTAACGATCTCAACTCTGAAAGAGTTGTGGCGTCGATCGAGCGGATTATGCCGCAACCCCGGTGGGGTTGAACGTTGTGATGAATACATAAACCCCGGGTAGCCGCTGTTGCGGCAACCCGGGGCTAGTTGGCGTAACGCCTTCGGCGTATTTAGGCTCTGCAAACTCTTTTTGCCGTCATTATTTCTCTAGTTCAACTTGGTGCATTGAAGCTGCCTCTGTTTTTGAGCATGACAGTCTGAGCCAGAGGCGACAGTTAAATGATATAGGCTGATTGGCACCTTCGTTTGGGAATACTCGCGCAAATGCGCTTTTAAGAGCATGGGCTACGACGCGTAAGCCATCGCGCACCTACTCAGAAAAGTTATGTCCTTCGAAGACTGATTTATTCAAAGCACGTCTCAAACGCCTTTCGAATCACCGACGGTTCCGCTCTGTCATATACCGCAAAGACGACGCGTTTGAAGATGCCTGCGAATGGGCCGTCGTCTTTAAGTGCGGCGGCGAAGCGGGCGGCGATGTCGGCGGGGTCGTTGCGAAACACACCGCAGCCCCACGCGCCGAGGACCAACGGGTCGAGTTGTTCCGCGGCGCAGATGGACAGAACGTATTCGATGCGTCGCGACATGACGGTGCCGATGCGCTCGTGGGCGTTGGGGTGATCGCGCAACACGACGCCGGCGTTGACGGCGGGGGACGTGATGAACGTCGTCTCGTACGGCTCATCGAGCAGCGCGCCCGCATCATCGCGAAAGACAGGCACGCGCGGCGAATAGATCATGTAGTCGGTGTAATACGCATCGCGCTCGGCACGGTTGATATCGTAGTATTCAAAATTCGCTTCCAACGTCGGGAACAACGCGGATGCGCGAGCGAGGGATTCTTCCTGCGCCTGCGCGCCGGTGATAAAGCCGCCGCCGGGGCTTTTGGCGGATGCGAAATTGAGGCACATGGTGTTCGCTTCGCCGTCGGATACCACCAATCGTCGCGCGGCTTCCAGCGTGGTCTCGGCTGTCACTTCAAACTCGGTCTCGTGCGTAGGCAACTTACCGTCGGCGCGTTGCTGCAAGATCGATTCGCGCATTTTGCTAAGCTGATCGGGCGAGTACAAGCGCGCGTCGCGCGTACACCGTTGCACGGCGGATTGGATGTTGACGGTTTCGCCGCCGACGATGGTGTAGCTACCGCGATTGATGATGGCTAGCGTTTCTTCCGCGAGGTTGGCTCGTTGGGATCGGTTCATCTTCTTTCTTTTTTAACGTGGCCGATTGAACATAGGGCAATCGACCTTCGGCCCAATGATAAGAGCGACGCGCGCCGCGCCACTCATGCACAGCGTCGTCCTTTTCAAAACTAAGAGCAGGCGTGGAGAGGCGATAATCTCCTTCTAAATTCGCCCTTCGCCATTCTCAATTCTTTCTACTCCGGCACCTTCACCCCGCGCTCTTTCGCGATCTGCTGTGCCTTCTCATACCCCGCGTCCACATGGCGGAATACGCCCATGCCCGGGTCGGTTGTGAGCACGCGTTGCAGGCGCGCGGCTGCGGCGTCGGTGCCGTCGGCGACGACGACCATGCCGGCGTGCAGGCTCATGCCGATGCCGACACCGCCGCCGTGGTGCAGGCTGACCCAGGTCGCGCCGCTGGCGACGTTGGCCATCGCGTTGAGCATCGGCCAGTCGGCAATCGCGTCGCTGCCATCGAGCATGCCTTCGGTCTCGCGGTTGGGGCTGGCCACGCTGCCGCAGTCGAGATGGTCGCGACCGATGACGATGGGGGCACTGACTTTTCCGTCGCGCACGAGATTGTTAAACGCTTCGCCCGCCTTGGCGCGCTCGCCATAACTGAGCCAACAAATGCGGCAGGGCAGGCCTTGGAAGGCAACTTGCTCACCGGCCATTTTGATCCAACGCGTGAGGTGTTCGTTGTTGGGAAACAGCTCCAGAATCGTTCGGTCGGTCGTCGCGATATCGGCGGGGTCGCCGCTGAGGGCGCACCAACGGAACGGCCCCGAACCTTCGCAGAACAAGGGGCGAATGTATTCGGGCACAAAGCCGGGGATGTCGAACGCGTTTTTCACGCCCGCCTTTACGGCTTCGGCGCGAATGTTATTGCCATAGTCAAACGTAACGGCGCCGGCCTTCTTCATGTCGAGCATCGCCTGCACGTGGGCGCCCATCGCTTCGACGCTGAGCTCGACGTAACGGTCCGGGTTGCTTTCGCGCAGGCTGAGTGCTTCATCGAATGAGATCTGGTGCGGCACGTATCCGGCCAGTGGATCGTGGGCGCTGGTTTGGTCGGTCAGTACGTCGGGCGTGAAACCGCGCGAGACCAGTTCGGGCAAGACAGAGGCGGCGTTACCGAGTAGGGCGACGCTGAGGGCGCGGCCTTCGCGGGCGGCGGCTTGTACGCGATTTAACGCGTCGTCTAAATCGGTGGTGGCTTCGTCCACATACCGCGTTTGCAACCGCTTATCGATGCGGGTTTGATCGACTTCGATGCATAAGCACGCCGCGCCGTTCATCTTGGCCGCTAGAGGTTGCGCACCGCCCATACCGCCAAGGCCGGCGGTAACAACGATACGGCCGTTAAGGTTGCCACCGAAGTCGCGCCGCGCCGCCGCGCCGAAGGTTTCGTACGTGCCTTGCAAGATGCCTTGCGTGCCGATGTAAATCCATGATCCGGCGGTCATCTGGCCGTACATCGTGAGGCCCATCGCTTCGAGGCGGCGGAACTCATCCCAGTTGGCCCAGTTGGGCACCAGCATGCTGTTGGAGATCAGCACGCGTGGCGCATATACACGGGTGCGAATCACACCGACGGCGCGACCGCTTTGCACGAGCAGCGTTTCGTCGTTATCTAGCTCGCGCAGGGCGCGCGTGATGCGATCGAAGTCGGCCCACGAGCGCGCGGCGCGACCGGTACCGCCGTAAACGATCAGCTCTTCGGGCTTCTCGGCAACGTCGGGGTCGAGGTTGTTATGCAACATGCGCAGGGCGGCTTCTTGCAGCCAGCCTTTGCAAGAGATATCGCTACCGCGCGGCGCGCGAACGGTTCGAGCCTGAGCGTCGGACAAAGCGGGCATGGGACGGTTCCTCCTCGGGTGCTTTTGGTTGGGGGTATTTTAGCGGATTTGGGGGAGGGTTTGAATGTGCGGGCGAATCGGGAGGATTTGAGGCTAGTTATCTTTGAATCAGGGTTCCCTGACGAAATCACGACAAGTGGCTTCTATTTTTTTTCAAATATTTCGTCGGCATCGAATGGTTCTTGATCTCGAACCTGATTCTCAGTCGTTGTTTCGATAATCTTGGTGTATCCGCGTCCGTCGCAGGCTTTGCAATCCGGGCTACGCTTACTAACGGCCAAGAGGACGATTGATCCAATGATCGTGCAACCCAAAATGATCGAGGAAGATTCGCCGCTTCGATCGAAAATCAAAGATATCATGACGAGCGCATAGTTGATTTTGAGAAAGGACTTCAGCGGACGGAGACTACCGCCATCGTCTTTTCGACCGTGGCATTTTGCGCATGTTCGTTCAATGGTTCGTCGCGTTTTCATGCGTGTCCGGCCTTGGTGATTTTTGACTGAATCTTGCAACCGCATTCGGGGCATGTCCTCGAAACATTGCCGGTCAAATTGTATCCACATTCTGCGCACAGCTCTCGCTCGATCATCCGTATCTTGCGCAGTCGATCGTACCGCCAAATGACAAGAAAAAGCCACAGGAGCCAGTAGGCAGTAATTAATACGACGACGCCATTTGAGAGCGGGTTGGGCAATATGCCGTTGGTAAATGTGATCAAGATCGTTCCGCAAACCAATGACCATATGGCCGCTGAAGTAAATGCGGGCCAAGATTGATATTTAAAATCCTGCAATGCAAAGGCAAGGCCGAATACGATAAAGACAATGAAGCCGACGAGTTCGTGGGCGTCAGGAAATACCCTTCCCTGTCCAGCCGCAGTGATAAATACAACGATCAATCCAAATAGCCATGTTGCCGTGATGCTGCACCGCCTTCGAGTCTTTAGCGGCAAGCCAAAGGGTTGATCGCTCGTCATACAGACGAACAAGCCAGTAATCAGAACCGCGAAGATAGAGCCGGGGCCGATTGGATTAAGGTCTGGGAAGTAAAGCGTGGCGAGTGGATGCATTGCGTTATCAAAAATTGGCGCGTGAGCATGGCACCGGAATATCGACGCCGTGGTGCGCGCCACGGCGAAGGTTGGTCCGCACATCGGACCCTACGGTCGCGCGATGCGCTGCGCTCGGCACGAGATTTACGAATTACCCCGGCCCAAACAAAAACTGGAGGCGGCGGGAATCGAACCCGCGTCCCAAAGCACTTCAGATATGGCCTCTACGTGTGTAGTCGGTCTTTTAGATCTCAACGCCGGCGTCGCCGATCGACAGGCTACGCCTTTGTCCAGCTCGGTAGTTTCTCACCGCGTCGCGACCGAGCGACCCGACGCGGCCAGCCTGCTGATTGGCGTCTCCCCGCTTAACAGGCGTCAGCGGATCAACGTGCAGCTACTTAGGCTGCAAGGGCAAAGTTATTGCCAACTAAACAATGTGCCAGGTGATTTACGAGGCCTCCTGACAACCTCGACACGCCACCATACCGTCAGGTTGCCCGGTCGAAACCAGATCGCCCCCGATACAGGGTTCGCCAAGTTACGCTTGCGACGGTCGGACATCGATAAGGCCGGGTGGAAACCGCTAGCTCTCGTAAGGGGCAGGTGTTGCTAACCAACCCGTTCAACCGTCGCCGGTGTAACGTGGGCGAATCCTCAAATTGTAGAATCGAAACGGGTGCTTGTCACGTTGCGGTGTTTGTCGAGCGATTCGTCGGCGGGTATTCGTGCGACGGTGCAAGCGGTTGATGTTTACCGGCGCTTGGTCGGTGCGGACTTAAAAGGCTTCGGTTGAGCTCGATTGCCGCGCGCATCGCCGCCGCGCGGTGCCTGTCTTTATCACTCGTTCGCGATGCGCCGATGGTCTCGGATCGAATTCACGGCCTTGCCTGTAGTGAGGCTCGTGATGCTACGGCAGGCAAGGGTCACCACCTTAATCTAATCTGTAGCGTGGGGCGGGGTGATTTGGCTGAATGATCAATCCGTGAGGCGTTTGATTCGCCGGCGTTTTAGAGGTCAGGGCGGAATCACCGTCGTATTCAATTTGACTCATGCGAATGGCATTTTGATGGGAGGGATAGTTATGCAACGGTCTTTGCCGCGCGTAGGTTTCGTAAGGTGTGGCGTGTTACTGATCGCAGCGGCGCTTTTGTTCATTGCGCCTACAGTTCATGCCGGGCCGACGATATCGAGTGATGTGAGAGAGTGCGCGCAGGCCATCGTCGATGAAGGTATCTGTCCGGGCATCGTCATCGGCTTGCTCGATGAATCGGGGCCGACGTTCTGGGCTTATGGAAAGACGACTTACGACGGTAAGCCCGTCGATCGCGATACGATATTCGAGATCGGTTCGATTTCGAAGGCCTATACCGCAACGCTGTTGTGTCAGTTGGTGCAAGAGGGCAAATGCCAACTCGACGATCCGATACAAAAGTACCTGCCCGAGGGTGTAACGGCACCCACGCGCGACGGCAAGTCGATTACGCTGCGGCACTTGGCCAATCATCGGTCCGGGCTGCCGCGCATGCCGGGTAACTTCGCGCCGGCCGATTCCAACGATCCGTTCGTCGATTACACGTCGGAGCGGATGTACGCCTTTCTCGAATCGGTTGAGCTGCAACGCGATATCGGCAGCGAATACGAATATTCCAATTATGCGACGGGTTTGTTGGGTTCGTTGTTGGCGCGCATCGATGGCAAGGACTCGTACGAACAACTGCTCGTCGAGCGCTTGGCCAAGCCGTTGAAGCTGAGCGATACGCGTTTGACGCTCAATGAGAATCAGCAAAAGCGCTTTGCCGATGGCCATGCGAACGGCCAGAAAGCTGAGCATTGGGGCTTCAATGCCTTGGCCGGTTGCGGTGCCATCAACGCCACGGCAAGCGATGTGCTGCGCTTTGTCTATTTCAATCTCGGCTTGAAAGACTGCAAGCTGAGCGACGCGCTGAAGCTGGCGCGCGCGCCGCGCACCGACAGCAGCGTGCCCGATCTACAGGTTGCCCTTGGCTGGCACGTTTGGAACAAGCGCGATGCGGAAATCATCTGGCACAATGGCGGCACCGGCGGTTTTCATTCGTTTGCCGGATTTCGATTGGATAAGAAGCAAGGCGTGGTGGTGCTGGCGAATTCAACGCAAGATATCGACATCATCGGGTTGCATTTGCTCGAGCCGCAGTATCCGCTGCCGGAAGTGCGGCGCTCGGTCAAGCTGACGGAGGCCGAAGCGGATCATTATGTCGGTTGGTACCTTCTCAATCCGTCGACGCGATTTCACATCACGCGCGACGGCAGCCGCATCTTCGCGAAGCTAACCGGCCAAGCGGCGGTGCAAATTTTCCCGCGCAGCAAGACGGAGTTTTTCTATCGCGTGGTGGATGCGGAATTGCACTTCGAGCGTGACGCCGACGGCCCATTTGAGCGCGTTAAGCTGCATCAGAACGGTGCCATTCAAGCGTTCGAGCGGGCCGGTGCCGACTTCCAACCACCGGCGCCGCCGAAGGAGGTTGCCATCGATGTCGCCACGCTGCAGCAATACGTCGGTAAGTATGAATTGGCACCGGGCGTTGTGTTTGATGTGCAAGTCGAAGGTGAAAAACTGACGATTCAGATCACGGGCCAGCCGCGCTTTCCGGTTTACGCCGAATCGAAGACGCGCTTCTTTTACAAAGTGGTCGAGGCAGCCGTGACGTTTCAGACGGATGCCGACGGAAAAGTCACGGGGTTGGTGTTGCACCAGCATGGGATGGATCAACCGGCGAAGAAGTTACCGTCGTAGCGTTGAACGTCGTCGCCGTCGCCGGAACCCTAATAACAATAACGGCGTGGCCGCTGGTGCGCCGCCGCCGCAGCAACCGCCGGCGTCGCTGATGGGCAGGCCGGTGATCGGATCGATAAACACGCCGCCGCCGGTGCCGCCGTCAGTGTCGGGGGTTCCGTCGCCGTCGGCGTCGTTGCCATTTCCGCCACCGCCACCATTGGAGCCGTCGCCGCCGTTTCCATCGCCATCGTTGCCCGGCTCAACGGCGGGCACATCCGGGTCGGAATCTTCGCAGTCGAGCATGCCGTCGCCATCGCGATCGTGGTCGCGCACGAAGATACGTTGCACGCATTGGGCCATGTTGCCGGAAGCATCCATCGCGCGCCACGTACGGCGGACTTGCAACGCGTTCGGGCACGCGGCGGTAAGTACCGTGTCGGTCATGGTGATATCAACCATACCGGGGAAGTCGTCCGTCGCCGTCGGCGTGCCGGTGGCATCGGGCGTGATAACGGCATCGGCGTCGACCGTTAGATCGGCAGGGCACGTAAGGGCGGGCGGCGTGTTGTCGACTAGCGTCACGATCACATCGATAAAGTCGTCATCGCTACTGGCCGAACCATCGCTCACCACCAACGTGAACGCGTCGTCGGTCACCTGATTCGTTTCCGGCGTGTAACAGACGATGACGGTGCCGCCGGTTGCCTGATCGTTGATAAAGCTAACGGTTCCCAGCGCCGGTTCGGTATCGACGGACCACATGAGCGTGGCAACATCGGTATCGGGATCGACGGCGTCGAGTTGCAGGCGGTTGGCGCTAAGGCCGCAGGTCGAATTTTTCGTAACGCTAAGCGTGGCCGTATCGCCTTGCATGATGATCGGTGCGGGTGGGATCGATTCGACTTCGATCGCGCTGATCAGCGGGTTATCGACGGGGCCGTGAACGAACTCGATGTCCAACGTCGGATCGCCGTCAACGACCTGCGTAACGAACTGTCGCACGTCTGCGATATTGCGACCGCCGGTTGCGCCGACAATGTCGTAATTGACGAGCACCGATTCGCCTTCGAGGTCGACACTAAAACGGCGGCGACCTTCCTGTCCCCAGAAGATATCCGCGAAGTGCAAACGTACGCTATAGAAGCCGGGATCGACGGGCAGGGCGTAGATCATATTGGGCGGATTGGCCGGTCGTTCGAAGCGGTGCGAGCGATAAAGCGCGTCGAGGTCGGTGTTTTCGATTTCGAGCGTCGGGTCGGGCCCGCCGTTGGGGAAAGACTCGCCCGTGTTGAAGAAGCCTTCGACCGAATCGCTGGTCCACGTATCGCCGTTGATATCGAGAAAATTCGGACCACCACAATTGATACGGTAGATCACCTGTGCCGGCGCGGCAGTCGTCGTCGCGAGTAGGGCGAGCGCGGCGAGGTAGATGTGGATGTTTCGATTCATGCTTCTTTGCCCCGTTTGCTGTGTACTCAACGAAAACGCAGGGTATCCATTCGAGAATTTATATGTTTGGTGTTGCGTGGCCCGCCGCGCGGGAATGATACCGCGCGACCGCAGGATTTCGGATACCAATGGTAGGCCGGTTGGCGGTCGGGCGTCGAGCGGTATTTGGGG
>JAUIHO010000293.1 GCA_030432035.1 Phycisphaerae bacterium | reverse complement strand
GGTGCGACGTCATCGCCAACAACAAATACGCCGTCGTCTCGAAATGATTCTCGTGACCGGGGATCGTTAGAATCATCGCGTCGGAGCTGTCGACGATCTCCGCCTCGCCGTCTTCCTTCTCGATTTTGAACTTCAACTCGTCGAGATATTTCGAGAACGCCTCGATACCCTTCTTGGCATCCGCCATCAGCACTGGGTGCAACATTCGCGCCGCGTAACGCTGTAAACCGTACAGCGCTCGCAGTTGCACCAGCACATCGTTGGCATCGTGATAGGTATCGCGGCTGGGCAAATACTCGTGAGAGAAGGCGCCGTTGCTGTTCTGGCGATAGTGCAGATACCCGCCGACGCGCGCGATCGTCGCATCGAGACGATCGCCATCGACCGCGTCCTGCGGCACCAACTCTTCGCCGCGGTAGAGCAACTTCATCGGTGCGCGCGAGCCCGCCTGCCAAACCTGAAAACCCCAGAAGCGGTAGTACTTAATCTTGTCCGCGAAGCGCACCTTGAATTCGTGCTTCACGCCGACTTGCGCTTCGGTCGCCAGCAACGCCAAATCGGGCGAGTAATTCTTTTCGATCACATCGGTCGGCAGGATGCGCCCCACTCGGTCGGCAAAACGCACTTCAAACCCCTCGATGCCAGGTTCAAACGACGATTGCAACTCGCTCGTCCAAATTCCGCTATCACCGAAGTATTGAACGTCGATCAACTCCGACGGGCCGGTCAACTCAAGTTCCAAACCGATATCCGCGCCGCCACGACGAACGCGTACATCGTCCTTCAACAACTGTTCGCCAAGCATCACCCCTGCTTCGACCGCCGCCTGAGCAAGGTTTTCAGCCTTCGAATGCCCTTGCGCAAGGTCGGCCCCGCTGCGCCATGCCGTCAAATACACGTCGCCCTCAAAATCGCGAAACACCGAAGGGCAATAAGGTTGCGTCGTTGGCTGCTTACCGCGCAGCGTGTCGCTCATCGCACGACGGGCGTATCGCAATAGGAAGAACAAATCAGCCTGATCGATGGCCGGTCGAATATCGCCACCAGCAAGTCGCGTGCGCGCACTATCGTTGTCTGATGGGATTGAAGACTCGTCCGCGCCTTTATCAGCCTTGTCAGATTTGGTTGACTCAACCTCCGCGGGCTCATCGGCTTGCAACACGCGCAAACCGCTTGGCGCGATCACCCAAACGATCATCAACAGCACGACCAAGATCGCGCCTGAGGCGGGCATATATGACTTGAAAGAGAACTTCGTTTGCATGTTGGCTAACTCGTCACGCTCGCGCTTTCGGGCATTTCCGTCTCCCGACGTGCTCGCGTCCAAATCGAAGGTGTCTGCTCTAAGCGGCCGGGTGCCCCCAGAAAATTGACGACATGGTCCGTCGGCCGAAACGTCGCTGGCAGGTATCCCGCGAACTCCCCGTCGACCTGCAACGGGCAGCGCTCGGCCGCCTCGATTTCGACCAACCGCCCCTTGAAATAGGCCGCCCCCCGCGAGCGCCAACCGGGGCTGACCCACATCCGCAGGCAATCCCAAATCAGCGGCAATACCCAACGTCGCGGAAACACGGCCACATCCAACCAATCGTCGGCCGGATCGGCCTGCCGCAATATCTTCACTCCCAAGGCATAGCGCGGCATTTTGCCGACCAACGCCTGAGCCCGCCCGCGATAAACTTCTTCTCCATCAACCCTTATGATGATATCCGGCCCACGGTAGCCCAGCAGCGTCCCTATCGTGGGCCATACATACGTCTTATACGAAATGTTGCCGGTGCGGGCCTCCGCCAGGCGGCGAACCACCTCGCCGTCATACGGTAAGCCAGCCAACAACATAAACTTGCGCCCATTCACCTCAGAAAGACGGATTTGCTGCGTCTGCCCCGCCGCCACCGCCGCCAAAAGCGAGTTCGCCGACCGACGAATGCCAAGATACTTAGAGAGGATGTTCTCCGTCCCCGCTGGAATCGGCAGGAGCGGTGGCCCCTCGCGCGTCAGGCCGTTCGCCGCCTCGTGAATCGTGCCGTCACCGCCGCGAACGCAGATGAGATCGAGCCCAAGATCACAACTTTCGGCCGCCAAACGGGTTGCGTCGTGTGCCGCTTTGGTGCGGCAGACCTCCACCTGGTGGCCTGCCGCATCCAGCGCGCCGACAAAGGTATTGAAATACGGCTCTTCGGCGCGACGACCCGAGATCGGGTTGAAGATCACCCGGCAACGTAAAGGCCTGTCAGATAAGGAAGTTAGGTCTGTTTCTTTCAACATCCGTCTCGGCTGGGTGAAAAATTCGACCGGGCGCAGGGCATGTGCCGGTGTTTGATGGTAAGTTTCTCGGACGGAATGTTTCGCCACGCGAACCGTTATTAACCCAGAGGGCTAGTAACCCTAGGCGAAACGCTTCAAAACCCCGAGTACGAACGAGCGAGCATCATGACGTCGAGTTCATCGAAATCTTCGGATAAATCACAAGTTACGTCTATCCCCAGCGCTGAGGAAGCCGCCACCGAAGGTGTGCGCGAAACCGTCGAGTCGATCGTCGTCGCCCTGATCTTGGCGTTCGTCTTTCGCGCCTTCGTGGTCGAAGCGTTCGTGATTCCGACCGGCTCGATGGCACCGTCACTTTACGGCCTGCACGCCAACCTGCGCTGCGACAACTGCCAATACACATTCGCTTACGGTCTCAAAGAACAAATGATGGCGGCGTATCAGAGCCGTGGCGGCTTGCACGAAAAATTCTCGGTGCGCTGCCCGAACTGTACTTGGCAAGATGGCGACAACGCATCGATCACATCCATCATCCCCAACGCCGGCGATCGCATTCTTGTATTGAAGTGGCCGTATGACATTGGTGGTGACTTACTCGGGCCGCAGCGCTGGGATGTGGTCGTCTTTAAGAATCCGCAAGACGGCGAGATGAATTACATCAAACGCTTGCTTGGCCTGCCGGGCGAAGTGCTAGAGATCATCGACGGCGATGTGTACGTCGCCAAAGCCGACGATCTATCCGAAGCATTGCGCGACAAACTCTCCGTGCCGCAACCGTTACGCAACCAGAATTGGACGCAGCAAGATCAGAACGAACTCGATCGTCACCTGCGCATCCAACGCAAGACCGATCTCGCACAACAATCCTTATGGATGCTGCATTACGATCACGATTTTCTCCCCGCTAAGACCGAAGGCGAATACGGTAGCCGATCGAAGTTCGATCCGCCGCGTTGGTATTCGGAAGACGGCAGTGACGCATGGGACGCAGATCGCCCGATCATCCGCTATATGGCGGCTGATGCAGAAGGCTATAAGTGGCTGCGCTTGGGCGGTCGCCGAATCGAAGATGAATACGGTTACAACAACACGTCGACCGATCAGGCCATGGAGCGCGACCCAAGATATGGCAGGCCTGCGCGTTTTGCCGTAACCGATTTCAAACTCGCGTTCACGCTGATGCCGCAAGAAAGCGGCGGCGCATTGTGCGTGCGCTTCAACAAACACGACGACAACTTCAAATTAGACATTGATCTAAATGGAGACGTCGTACTGTATCGCCTCGACGATACCGGCCTGCCCGCGACGACCGAAGCGATCCCGCGGAAACTGGCAACGGGAAAACTGCCGCGCCCACTCGTCGACGGCACGTCGGCCCGTTTCGAAGTCGAAAGCCTCGATTATCGCATTAGCCTGCGCGTTGACGGCAAAGACGTGCTGGCGACCGACGAGGATACGTTCGCGCCAAACATCAAAACCCTGCGCAAACGCAGGCCCAGCGATTTGGCATCCACGCGCAGCACGTATCTACGAATTGGCGCACGCGGCGCGCCGATGGAATTGGCACACGTGCAAGTGATGCGCGATGTCTTTTACCGACACAGCCAACTGCCGTACGCCTCTCGCGAACAATCGGCCTGGGGCACGCAAGGCAACCCGATCTACCTGCGCGATCGAGACAACTCGGAGTATTACTGCTGCGGCGACAACAGCCCGCAAAGTCAGGACTCGCGCCTTTGGACCGACGCCAGCCCGTTTTTGAAGAAACGCCCCGAGTACCAACTTGGGACCGTACCCGCCGACCAGATGATCGGCCGCGCGTTTTTCGTCTATTGGCCCAGCGGTCTGCGATTTAGCGATCACACGTTGGCGATCATCCCCAACGTCGGGCGAATGCGGTTTATTCGATAGGCTCCGTCGCCGTTCTGACTGTCGGCATAAGTTGCGCCACAGGCTCACCGCGAAAAGTTGTCCACAAATTAACCACATGATTTTGACGGCTCGCGCATGCGTCGCGCGGGGCGCTGAATAGCCACGCAGGCATGTGAATTCCGGATATCTGGGGTCAGAGTCAGCGAGCAACTTTTTCAAACCCGTAAGCCGTGGGTATTGGGTGAGTTGCGTAGATGCCGCAGCGCTACCCGCCTTGGCCGGTTCGGGTTAGCCTTGTCGGGCACACTGGATGTTCCGCCGTCCGTCGAATCGCTCTCGACCGACGGCAGGGGCACAAGTTATTCACATTTGTCCCACAACTGTGAGGCGAAATCATGGCTGCCACTGCCCGTCTGTTAGAGACGAAGGAACTTGTGAAAACCTACTCCGGCCGCACCGTCGTGCGGAAGGTCTCTTTTTCAGTCGGCAAGGCGGAAATCGTCGGCCTGTTGGGCCGCAACGGTGCCGGCAAGACGACCAGTTTTCGCATGACCGTCGGCATGGTGAAGCCCGATGGC
>JAUIHO010000292.1 GCA_030432035.1 Phycisphaerae bacterium | reverse complement strand
CTGCAACAAAGCGGTGAAGCCTTGTGCGTTGGTGAGGTGGTTTCTAATGGAGCCAATCGAAAATGCCAAGCCCTTTTTTTATTTGCTTGGGGAAAGTTTGTCGGTCGTGGATAAATTGCGCACACTCGCTACAAAGGGCTGGAAAGACACAAGGCTTTTCCTATCTAGGAAGAGTAACAAAATCTCTTTCTAAAGCGCAGGCTAGGTTCTTATCCTCATGATCACTCCTCGTAAATCAATCTCTCTTGGGCAATTGACAATTCCCATGCCAGGAACGCCAAAGGCGCGGCGGCAGTACCGAAGTAATGCGCCCAGCGCGGCAGCAGTAATACGCGTCGCACGATGCCGAACAGCGTTAAGCCCGCCGCCAAGTGAATCAACAAGTTGAAGATGTGATAGCCGAGCGGGTTGCTGCCGCCAAGTTGATAGTTGAACGCAACCGTCAAACTCACCAAAGGTCGTTTCAAACGATCGCCCAGCCACGCACCGCTCAGGACCGGCTCGTGCACGCTTGGGTTGTTCTTGATGCGAATGATGTCGTCGAGCAGCATCACGCCGTCGAAGCTGTTGCTGTAGGCCAGCGTGCCACCGACGAGCAGCAGGGCGACAAGCAGCCAGGTTTGGCGCGGTGAGGTGTATTGCGCGATCGAATGCGCTGCCGCGTCGCCGTCTATCGTCGCCGCATCGTCCGTTTGCGATTGCACCGCGTCATTTCGACTAGACGATTGCCGGTCCTGGTCGGCAGATTTTGCGCGTACAATTTTCTTTCGCGACTTGGTGCGCGCCATAACAGCCCCTTTGGTTATTCGGTCCTGATATCAAAATCGACCGCTGGGGGCTGTAACTGAAGGCCGGACGCGCGTTTGAATTAGGTGCTTAACGCCGCACGACGCTGAGAATGCGACTCGGTGGTTGATTGCGGCTCGAAAAGATTGGAAAGGCCGTAGATGTTCGGCAGCTTGTCGGGATTTGCGAGGTCAGCGGTTTGCGTTTGGCGCGTGAAGATTAGCTCGCTTAAGAAGCGCCGCGTGCGTTCGGCACGATCTTCATTGATGTCGTCGTGCAGCGTCATCGACTCCACGCCGTCGAACTCGTACATCACATCGAGCCCCGTCGAGATGCCGACGCCAACGCTATGCGTGGGCTTGCCGGCGCAAAGCGCTTCGAGCAGGGCAGTCGAGTTGATGCCGACCACAGCCGATGCGTTTTGCAGCCACGGGTGAATACTCAAATCGCGGCGGACGCTGACATTCGCGTGCGGCGTAAGCCAAACGTCGGAAAAGTGCGGGTGCGGTCGCACGACGAAGTGTTTATCCGGAAAACGCGTGGCGAGTGCCGAGACGAATGCGTCCATGCTCTGATAGGGCGACGCCAATGAGATGTTGACGTCGCGAATGTCTTGCAGCGGCACGAAGATGTATTCGCCATCGATATCGGGGCGTGGCGCGGCGCGTTCGGAGCGATAGTTGTGCAACCACTCGTCAAGGCGCGGATCGACGGGCCGTTGAGCGAGATCGAGCTTGCGAATCGAGCTACGCGCGTTGGTGCCTTCGTAATCGAAGTAAACGGTCTTGGACTGAGGGAACCAGCCAAGTTCGACGAACCGCACAGGGATGTTTCGCTCGCCGGCCAAGCGGCATACTTCCATGTCGATTTGCGTCGCGCCGCTCCAAAGGATGATGGCCTGCGGTCGAATCGCGTCCAAAGCGCTTGCCAACTCGCGTGCATCGGGGCGAATAACGACTTCGAACGCGTCGCCCTCCACGCGCCGCGCGCCGACGTCGTTACACAACAGCGTCGTCGCAAACCCCGTCTGCGTTAACGTCTTCGCCAACGTTGCCATCGTGCCTGCCGTATTCGGGCACCGACAAAAGCCGAGCATAATACGCTCGTACTTGGGCACAAACGTTGGTCGCATTGCATCCATCTGGCGGTGCATTTCCCGGTCATGGTTATTCATGAATGTATCCCAACGCAAGCAATCGCTCGCGCACGGCGGCGGATTCGTGTTCGGCTTCCATCGACCGCGTGCGACTCGCATTGCCCGTTGACGCCAAGAATGCATCGAGCCGTGACGCCATGGCCGCCAACGCGTCCGGCTGCATTGAAGATCGATCGTGATGCTCGTGCGGATCGAGCATTAAGTCGTACAACTCGGTGCGACCGTCCTCATGGCGGATGTATTTGTATCGTTCGTTGCGAATGCTTTGCATTTCCGGCCCTGCAAAGGCCTTGCGAGCAGTCGCGTCGCCCTCAAACAATTGCCGCGGCGATGCTTCGGCGTAACTAACGATGTCGGAGCGATCCGTATGTTCAAACAGATCATCACCCGGCGTTGCAGACGGCATGTCAACGCCCCAACGCTTCGCCAGCGTCGGCAACAAATCGATATGTCGCGCGAGATGATGATTCACTTTTTCGCCCGCCACCTTGCCCGGCCACGAAATCGCAAGCGGCACCCGTATCACGCTGTCGTAAACGTGCCAACCGTGCCCACGCTGGCCGTGTTGGTACAGGCATTCCCCATGGTCGGCCGTGATGACAAAGGCGGCGTTATCGACCGACCGATGACGCTCGATGATCGACAGCAAGCCACGCATGCACTGTTGATCGACCTTCTCATGAACATCGCGCGCGTACGACGCGGCATGAGGCAGGGTTTGGTCGAGGTGATAATCGTGCAGATCGAAGTAGTGCAGCCAGCAAAACACCGGGTCGCGACCGGCGTCAATTAGGAAACGCTCGAATGCGTCGTGTATCGGCGCGCACGGTTGCCAACAGCCACCGCGCGTCGACGAGACGCCGTCGTCGATATCGCGATACAGATCGAAGCCGCGTTGTAGGCCCGTATCGCTGTTGAGAATAAATGCCGACGGAAACCCGGCCGTTGTGTAACCCGCTCTCTTGGCGACTTGCGCGATCGTCGGCAACGATTCATTGCAAAGCTGGCCCAATAACAGCCGAACGCCCGTATCAAGCGGGTAATGGCCTGTCATCAAGCTTGCGATCGATGGCGTCGTGAACGGTGCGTGGCTAACGCACTGCGAAAAGATCGTGCCGCGCGACATGAGCTCATCGAGCGTCGGCGTCATCCGCGTCAAACGATTGAACGCGCCGACATAATCGGGCCGTAAGCAGTCGATGGTGATGAGATACACATCGGGCGTAGTCATAACGCGGCGGCTTCCTTCGTGCGACAAGTTTTCTGAGTTGGCACTGACGCTGTGGTTGTTTCGCCGACGGGTTCTTCGCCGATTGCGTCATCTGCGTATAACGCGAACACCTTGATGCCGTGCGATTCAAAGTGCGACCGATGCGTCAGCAAATACGTTTCGTTCATCTTCGAACTCAATATCACTGCGTCGATGTCATAATTAATCGCCGCGTCGCGACCGACGATCGGCCATCCCCAAAGTCGCCTGCCATGCAGCTTGGCGTCGTCGTCAATGATGCATCGGATGTCGAGCGGGCAATCCGCCAATGCAGCAGCCAACGTGCGTGTGTGTCGCCCCGCGCCGTAAACGGCCACGCGATTAAGTCCGTCTTGCTTGGCCCTTTTTGCGGTAGCCTGAAACCGTCGCATTGCCTTTTCGTCATCGGCATTCGATACGGCGGCGGCGCGCATCGAAATCGGACGGTCGATGGGCCAGGGAATGGCAGGATGTTGGATGACGTTTCGCAACATTGCTTCGAGTTGATCCAGTGTGGGGGCAGGGTCGAAGGCTGTCATCGCTGCAGCCTGTGCTCGTGCCGCAATCTCCGTTCGGTCATTCGGATGTTGCGCGAGATGATGTAAATGATCTGCAGCTTGGTCGGTTTCGCCAATATCAAACAACAATGCCGTTTCGTTATCGCGGACCAGTTCGACGCCGGCGGCGGCTCCGCGCGAGAGCACCGGCACGCATCCGTGTCGCATGGCTTCCATCAATTGCATGCTCTGGCCTTCATAGGCTGACGCCAGCAGCAATACGTCTTGAGAACGCCAAAACGGACCCATCTCATGCGGCGGTAACGGCTCGCGAATCTCAATCACGCGCTTCTGCACGCTAGCGTTAAGGTCATCGGCTCGCCGCTTCAGCTTGGAAAGCAATGGCCCGCTACCCAACAACGTAAGAACGATGTCGCAGTCGCGCCGCGCCAATTCCTCTGCAATGATCACCAAATCGCTTACGCGCTTGGCCGTGTCTTCGAAGCGACCGGCGTATGCGATGCGGAGCGGACCTCGTTCGGTTACGTCATGCCTTGCCGACGCGTGATTTGGATCCATCGAAAACGGGCAGGGCAGATGATGGGTCTGAAGTATTTCGATTCCACGATGCGCACTGGTTTTGATTAACCGCCGATATCCGTCTGCCGTATTGCTGATTAGTGCACCGCAGATGGGCAGAAAATGCTGAAGCATCATATATTCATACGCGTGATTCAGGTGATTCCAACCGACGCAGCGAACATCCTGAGGTCGATGTAGCGATAGCGCCGCGACATGTTCGTAACTCTGTTCGACGGTGCTGGGAAAGAACACTGCCGGCAAAGCGTTCGCGTACGCTTGCTGAACGGCCTGCCACTGCACCGCATCTTCAATAGCAGGCAGCAACTGAATATCGACGCCATAGGCGCGTGCGACCTCGTCCACATTCAACGGCTGGTATTCCGAATTCGCCTCATGCGCGAGTAGCTGCACACGCCAGCCACGGCGCGCTAAGTGCGACGAGGTATTTAGTGCCCATGTCGTCATACCGTTG
>JAUIHO010000045.1 GCA_030432035.1 Phycisphaerae bacterium | reverse complement strand
GGCGCCGAAACCACCTGCGCGACGTTATAAAAATGGGCGAAGCGGCTGGGGCGCACCTGAAAGTGAACCTGAAAGCTGGTGTTGCAGGCCTCCAGCATCACGGAATCCTGCCGGACACTTAGCTCGTCCGTGCCCTTGATCATGAACTGAAACGGTCCGCCGCGCAATTGCATCAACGTATCGTTGAGCGCGAAATACCGAGGCATCGGCGTGAGCTGCTTAAGCGACAGATCGAGCGGCTCTAACGTCGGCAAGATGCCCGTTAGCAGCACGTCAGCCCCGAATTCCTGCGCGACCGTGCGGACGCGTTCGATGCCGCCGGTCAGTAGTGTTTCCATTTGCCGCAGGCAATCGCCACCAAGCGGCAGCGGGGGCAGGTTGTATTCGAGGTTGAATTGGGCCAGCTCGGTCGTGAAAGCCGAGTCGTTCAGCCGCTCCAGCACCTGCATATTGACCGGCAACGGTCGGCAGCCTTTGCCGACGAGCACCATCTCCTGCTCGGCACCGATGCGGCGACGGTCGGATTCGATCATGCCGCGATGAAGCATTTCCTCCAACGCCTGCACGTCGGTCAGCAGCCGCTTCATGAAGTTGCGCCGCTCGTCGGCGGCAATATTATGGTCGATTTGCTGGTCACCCATGGAAAAGTCGTCCTAAGACTTGGACAATCCATAGCTTACAAGATTTCGCGCTCGATCCCAATTCTGAATTGTCGATTTTTCAAGATTCCGAATAAACCACACGCCGCGAGATTCGCGCGACTCATAACTTGGGTCGCCCTGTCGGCGCTCCGATTTCTTCTTATGTACGGTATCGGCGGGATACCGAAGATATCGGACTGTCTGTTGCGCGACCGCGCATTGATTGGCTCGACATGTTCAGGCGCAAGCGACCCACTCAAGGCGATGCATCATCGTCGGCACCGTCAAACAGTTTCAGCGATATCGAAGCGCTCTGCGATCGGTTGTGCGTTGCGTTCGATCCGGGTCGGCACGCAACGCGCGAGATTAAGGGCGACATCCCGCCGTCGGATCGGTTGATCCGCACGTTGCGAACGCTATTACGCGTCTCGCGGCATCGTCGTAAGAAAATCGAGCAATCGGTTCAATCCGAGTTGTCCACTTCTGCGAGTTTGCGCGACACCGTGCACGAGTTGAGCGAGCAAACGCGCGTGCTAGAGCAACGGCTGGCAGAGTGTGAAGAGCAGTTGGAGAAGGAGGCGCTTCAGACGCAGCCAGCACAGCAGGCGCAATCGATCGCATCACCTGCCGACACCGATGAATCCGCCTCGGAACCATTTACGACAGCGAACAACACCGAAGCGTTTGAATCAGACGACGATGATTTTTGCGATTCGATGCGTGCGACGGCTGAAATCGACGCACAACTTGCGAGCGACGGCGACCATGCTACTGACGACGACGACGAAATCGTGGACCTCGACCCGGCCACGGCCTTGCCACCGGCCAACTTTGCCGACGGCGTTGATTTCAACGCCCTACTCGAAAACGCAATCGAAGAAATCAGAAGCGACGAACCGGGCAGTGGCAGCCAGCCATCACTGGGCGGGATTGAAGCGTTTGAATCAACGCTTGCTGAAGCGGAAGCGGCCCTAGACGAGCCGACGGAAACGGAAGCCACTGACGAATTGACTCAGGTGGCAAGCCCGACGCCGAACGAGATACCAGCCGACGACGACATTCCGGTCACCTCAGACGAAGCACCTATCATCGACGACGCCTTCGCCGTCAAACACGCATCCATCGACGCCGCGTGTATGCGGGCTCAATCCGTGCATGACGAACTGCAAGCCACGATCAGCGCGGCCGAAGCGCGTCATCTGGAATTGACAACGCTCAACGACACGTTGGCAGCACAACTCACGCGACGGGAAAACCTGTTGGCACGCGTCGATCACGAATTGCGCGAACGGCAGATCGTTCTCGTGACCGACATCATGCGCGCCGAGGCCGAACACCTATCGCTTACCGAAGCACTCGAAGGCATCACGCGATCGGTGCAGTCGATGACGAACGACATTTCGACGATCGATAGCGCGCCGCCGACGGTAGAGTTGGCAGTTGAAGAAGGCGACTAACCCATCGCCTCGCGCGAAGCTCACGCACGCTCGGATTGCTTCGCCAATTGCTGTTGCAGCGCCGCCACTTGCTCGGCAAGGGCTGCGACTTGCGCTTCGAGTTGTTTAACCTGTTTGGTCGTTTCCGGCAGCTTTTCGTAGGCCGACGTCGCACGCAAACCCTGTCGATACGGCAACGCTGGAATGCCGAAGACGCGACCGTCGTCGGGTATGTCGCGCATGACGCCCGACATTGCCGAAAGCTTTGCACGGTCGCCGATCTTCAGGTGCCCCGCCACACCGACCTTGCCGGCCATCGTGACGTAATCGCCCACCTGCACCGAGCCGGCCAAGCCGACTTGCGCCACGAACATACAGTGCTTACCGATTTTGGTGCCGTGGCCGATCGTTACGAGGTTACTGAACTTCGTGCCCGTGCCGATATGCGTTTGGCCGAGCGTGGCGCGGTCGATGGCACAGTTTGCACCCAACTCCACATCGTCGCCCAACTCGGTGATGCCGATTTGCGGAATCTTGTGCCACTTGCCTTCGACCATTGCGTAACCGAGGCCGTCTTCACCGATGACGGTCCCCGCATGCAGCGTGACGCGCTTGCCAAGAATGCAATCGGGATACACGACGACGTTGGGGTACAACACCGAGCCCGCGCCGATGCGGCAACCTTTAAACAGATAAACGCCGGGATACAACACGACATCATCGCCAACCTCAACATCCGCTTCGATCGTAACGCCGTGATGTACGTTCACATTTGCGCCGAGCTTGGCATCAGGGTGAATGTGGGCTGCATCGGAAATGCCGACTTGCTCGTGCTGTCGATAGCCGTGAATCCGCACGACGATGGCCGTCATGGCGGCGTATGGATCCTTGGTGCGAATGACCGACAGCGCGTCGGGCCGCGATTGATCGTTTGCGACGATGACGGCGCCGGCTTGCGTCGTTTGAAGCGCTGCTTCGTATTTTGGATTGGCGAGAAAGCTGATTTCGTCGGCGTGGGCGTCTTCCAACGTGGCCACGGCCGTTACGGTTTTCGACGCATCGCCATCGACTGTCGCGGGCATGCCGACGGTCGCCAAATACTCGGTGAGTTCTTGCAACGTGTAAGTCATAAGTCCGGCTATTTTGCTGCGAAATCGTGTTGCAGGCAAAGCCGGGGGAGGATGGGGCATCGGCGCATTGGGTCAGGATGAATTGGAGGGAAATTCGGTCAATATTGCGGTATAGCAATGAAAGTTATTGCCAATGGCGTGTACCTGAGAAAAGGAAAACGTGAAGAGTCCGCCATCATCTTTATCCCGGTTGGGATCAACGGAAAATAGCCCCCCACATCCTGTGGGGGGAATGATCGACATAGCAAATTACATCCCGTAGGGATCGAAGGACATCTGCGGGGGCATCCCTTCGTCCTTACAGGACGAAATCATCATCGACGGTTCCACGCCACCACCCTTGAAAGGGTGGCCTATTGCCCCTTGATCCCTGCCGGGATCGCGAAATCGAATTGCAGCCTTTTTCGCTATCACTGATTCTCGGATAGCGGTGTCTTCTTAGTCTGCTACTCCAACAATCGCCCCACCATCACAGCGATATCCGCACCATCGGCAGCGCCGGAGCAATCCAGATCGCTGCGGGCGACTGTCGCCGTGTCGGTGTTACTATCGATCAATACCGCGACCAACAGCGCGACGTCCGCGAAATTGACCGAGCCGTTGTCGTCGATATCGCCGTCGTTGACGCACTCGCGCGTAAGGCGCACGTCATCGAAGTCGACCTCAATGCCGGGGTCTTCCGGCGTGTCGATCTGATTGAGATTGATCAAGCGAATTTCGAGTGGCTCGTCGAGTTGTGCATGTTCCGGACCGATGTCAACCTGAATTACCGATTCGAGAAACTCGCCGTCGGTCAGCATCGGTGCCAGCGAGTTATCATCCTGCACGAGTATTTGGTCGCCCGCTAACAGTTGCACTTGATAGCCGGGAAAACCATCGAGATCGAAGAAGCCGAATACATCGCACGGCGGCGGCCCTTGCCCCGATGCGATATCGCCAATTTGAACCGAGAGCGTGTAGCGCTGATTGGCCATCAACGTTTCACCTAAGACTTGTCGCAAACCGGCTGGCCCGCCGCCGATGTCGTTACCGAGAAACACGATCGCCGCATGGTCACCTTCGGGCGCGGGCGTGTTGAAGTACGGCCCGCCTTCAGGGTGAATGCCGCCAACGACGTCAAGCCCCTGATCGATGATGCCGTTGGGGTCGTGCACATCCCACCCATCGACGAAAAAAACGGCGAAACACCCCATCGCCACGGGCTGGGCTTCGAAACCCGCGTTGTTGATGGGAATGTCGACGGCGCGGGCATATGGCGTCGCGAATAAAAGCGCAGCCCCCAATATCGTTCGACAAAGCATGCAGTGTTGTTTCATAAGCGACGCATCCCTTCTGTTGCCGGCGCGCGTTTAAATCAGCGATAGCATCGTGTGCAGTTGGTACGATTTGGATTAGTCCAATGCAAATTCCATCGACCGCAAATTGACCATTATACCAACGTGACCTCTCGATCACTTCCTGTATGACGGAGATGAGCGATGGTCGGCTATTTAATTTCGTAGAAATTGGCGGAGAAGTGGAGGGATAACGGCGTTACCCAACAAACAGTCGCATCAAGACGGCTCCAAACCCATCTAAAAAAAAAGCGGCGTGAAAAACGCCGCTCTTCTAATCATTCAACTTATCAGGCGCGGGGCACCCCGAATTCGCCCTACCCCTCAAACGCTCGAATCACCAGCGTATCATTCTGACCGCCGAAGCCAAACGAATTGCTCAGGCACGTCTTCACGTTGGCCGGTCGCTTTTCGTTGGGCACATAATCCAGATCGCATAGCGGATCGGGATTCTCGTAATTGACAGTCGGCGGCAAGACCTGATCGCGAATCGCGAGGATGCACGTGATCAACTCGCACGCACCAGCAGCGGCGATGAGGTGGCCCATCATGCTTTTGACGCTGCTGACGGGTACGTTGGGTGCATGATCGCCGAAGACGCCGCGAATCGCCTTGGTTTCGATCTTGTCGTTCTCGGCAGTGCTCGTGCCGTGGGCCGAGATGTAGTCAATCGCCTTCAAATCCACGCCGGCATCTTCGATCGCCATGCGCATGGCGGCGATACCACCGCGCGCGTCTTCGTGGATATCGGTAATGCGAAACGCGTCGGCCGTGCTGCCGTAGCCGACGATCTCAGCGAGAATCGTTGCGCCGCGCTTCTGGGCGTGTTCGAGTTCTTCGAGAATCAACATACCCGCGCCTTCGCCGAGCACGAAACCATCGCGTGTGCGGTCGAACGGTCGCGATGCCGTTGTCGGCGAATCGTTGCGATTGCTCAGTGCCGTCAGCAGGTTAAAACCCGTCACGCCGAGCGGGTGAATCATCGAATGGCAACCGCCGGAGATCATGATGTCGGCATCGCCGTAGCGAATCATGTGCGTCGCTTCGCCGATGGCCTGTGTGCTGGCGGCGCATGCCGTTAGCGTGTTAAAGTTCGGACCTTCGAGGCCGAAGCAATGACCGATGTGCGAGGCCGCCATGTTCGGATCTTGCTCGAGCTCCTTCACCGGCGACAGCACTTTTGCGGCGACTTCGGCCCAGCGTGTGGAATCGAGATCGTTGCCTTCGTAATCCCAACCGTCGATCGCGGCTTGCGCGAAAGAGGTAAAATCGAGCGGGCCTTCGCCGCCGCCGAGATAGATACCGACCATCGACTTATCGAGGTCGGTCAACGATTCGAGCCCCGAGTTTTTCCACGCCATCTTGGCCGCGGCCAATGCGAAGCCCGCTTGACGACTAACGTTGCGATGGTCTTCAAACTCGTTGTCGTTAAGAAACTTCTTCAGATCGAAATCTTTGACTTCGGCGGAGAAGGTCGTCGGAAACGTCTTGGCATCGAAGATCGTGGTCGGCGCGACGCCGCTGTTGCCGGCGAGGATATTGCCCCAGGCCGTTTCGATGTCGTGCCCTAACGGCGTGATCCAGCCGATGCCGGTGATGACTACTCGTCGATTCACGATACGCTCCTTCGCAAAACCAGCGCGCCGGTCTGACCGCCCGACAGGGCACCGGCAAACGACAAGGCCAAATCCGCCCGCAAATCGATCGGGTCTTTTCGCACCACGTTGAGCTGACAATCATCGGACAGCGATTCGGTATTGAGCGACGGGGGGCAAACGCCGCGCTGCATCGCTTTTAGCGTCACGGCCAAGTCGATCGCGCCGCTGCCCGCACCGTTGTTGCCTAAGGCCCCCTTCGTGCACAGCACCGGTGTTTCCGTCGCCTTCTTGCCGAACACGCCATGAATCGCGGCAGCTTCGGCGGCGTCTTCTTTGGGCAAGCCAAGGCCGGCCGGGTTAATCAAATCGATATCGTCAAAGCTGACGCCCGCATCGGCGACGGCTTTGCGCGCCGCGATTTGCAACGCACGGCCGTCGGATTGCACGTCGCGCCAGTGCGACGCATTGGCAGATGCACCGAAGCCGAGCACTTCGCCGTAAATATTGGCACCGCGCGCTTTGGCGTGTTCGTATTCTTCCAAGATCAACAATCCGCCACCTTCGCTGATGACGCTGCCGCTGCGCTTTTCATCGAACGGTCGGCAAGCTTGTTCGGGGCGGTCGTTGTAATCGGTGACGACGCGATTATTGAGAATGGGCCGCATCAACCCCATCGGGTTCATCTTGCTTTCGGCACCGCCGCAGATGCACACGTCGGCAGCGCCGCGTTTGATGGTGCGGAAGGCTTCGCCGATGGCGAGATGGCTGCTCGCTTCGCCGCACGTGATCGTGTTCGAAGGTGCCTGACAGTCGTGCACGATCGTTACGTGACAGGCGAGCATGTTCGGCAGGAATTTAAGCAACCAAAGCGGCGTAAGGTTGCTCATCTTTTCGCCCCACTTACCGAGGCTAAATGCGCGGTCGATGGGGGCTTCAGGATTATCGACAGCCGTCGATAATGCGCCGGCCAACTCGTTTAGGTCGGCACAAATCAGACCGGCACCGATGTTGGCACCGAAGCGGGTCGAATCGATATTGACGGCATCAGCCTCATCGCGATCGACGATGCACTTGGTGTTGAGACCGCCGTCTTTCACCGCCAGATAGGCCGCCGCGACCGCCAACTCGATATCGCGCGCCATCACTTTGACGGACTTGCGATACTTCTTAAAAACGAAATTGTTGACCTTGAGATCGCGAACTTCGCCGCCGATTTGCGATGCGAATTTGGACGGATCGAAAGATTCGATACGACGCACGCCGCACTGCTTTTCGACCAGCGCATCGAAAGTTTCATCGATGCCGAGACCCACCGGCGATACCACGCCGAGGCCGGTAATCACTACACGTTTATTGCTCATGGAAGCGTCGATCCTGGCTTAACGAGACGGGACGCGCCGATCACGCCCGCTTGGAAGACACATTATAGGCGGTGAGCAGGCTCTTGAAATCTTCGGTAAAAACGAAGTTTTCTTCGGGGAAGACCAGCCCGCTCATGTTGTTATCGATATGGGAGAACACGATATCGATTTCGGCGATGGCCTCGCCGTTGCAGGTGACGCGGCCCTCGGTCATGGCGGCCTCGGGCGTGACCTGTTCGATACTGGCGTCGTACTGCAGTTGATCGCCGGGCCGCACTTCGCGATGAAACACGGCCTTTTTCACCTTGGCGAGAATCACCTTCTCGGCAAAGTCCCGCGCCTCGCCCACCAGAATGCCGGCCGTTTGAGCCATGCCCTCAACGATGAGACTGGCGGGCATCACCTGCCATGCGGCGAAGTGGTCGTGCAGGTGCTCTTCGGCGAGCGAGACGTTCTTGATCGCCGTCGCCCGCGTGCCGGATTGAAAATCCGTAAATTTGTCGATCCAAATCCAACGCAAGGGTTAAGCCGCCGTCTTGGATTCAACGTAGTTCACGATCGTCTTGACCGTGAAGAGATCCGACATCTTCGAGACGTCCGGGTCTTTTTCGAAGTCGCTAAAATCGGCATGAGGCATGGCCGCCTTAAGCGTGCTCATACCCTTTTCCGTCATGCGACCGTTCTCGACGTATTCCGCGTTGTTCATGATGTCGTCGGGGAAAAGCTCACCGCGCGGAATCTTGATTTCGAACGTCTTCTCGAGTCGAAAAACGATATCGAGAAAGTCGATCGATTCGGCCCCCAGATCGCCCGTAAGCGTGGCTTCTTCGCTGACCTCGTCGTCATCGACGCCGAGGGCGTCCACCAGAACGTCTTTGACCTTGGTAAATACTTCGTCACGACTCATCGACATACCTTTTCGTCCTCCATGCGGACTTTGCACATCTCACTAGCGACTGTCGCCGGCGACCGTCGCCAATTCCAATGCTTTGGGACCGCACAGCAATTCAAAACGCCGCTTCAGATCGGCAATCAACTTTTCATCGGTCGCGGCGAGTTCGCCGTCTCGATCCGCCAAATTGTAATGACGCAACTTCAACCGCGCCTTGACGATCTCGGAACCATCCGCACCGCGACCGACAGCTTTGAAGTCACTCACTTCATCTTCTATCTTGACCGGCTCGGACGTGACCTCTAACGATCCGCCCGGAGCCACAAAACTCTTATACGTCACATTGCGGGCCTCCGCCAGCACCACCATGCTGCGGGCGAAATCCTGCTGTACGCGCACCAACCATGCCGATGTTTGCACCAGTGCCTCTAACATGAGGACACCCGGCATAACGGGAAAGGTTGGGAAATGGTCGGCCAGATATTCTTCTGCCAACGACAGCGACTTGGACGCGACGATGCGGCGCTCCGGCTCAATCGTCTTGATGCGGTCAATTAAGATAAACTTCATGACCGTACAAAGTCCTCTTGCCTCTACACATGCGTGAGGCGCAACCATCACTGCCATTCGCGACCGCGCCAGTGCGAATCCGCGAAATCAAACCACGGGTTGTATCGCAATTCGATAATGATGGCAAGGCAATGTGAGCCTTCACGCAGGCGGCTGCAAACCTCCAAACACTTCACAAGGCTTGAATTCACAACCCCTTACGGCAAGCCCCCGCAGAGGCCTCCGAAAGGCCTGTTTTGGCTAATCGCCCTGCCCATAGATGGCCGCCAAAACGTCCGCTACCTGACGCATGGCTTTCACGTCGTGTACCCGCACCAGATGAACACCGGTAAGGGCCGCCTGCGCAACCGTCGCAGCCGTGCCGAAAACCCGGCGGGCGGGGTCCGGCTCGTTCAGAATCTCCCCCAAAAAGCGTTTTCGCGACGCCCCTACTAACACCGGAAATCGACGCGAAAGCCGCGCCGCCGAGCGCAACAACGCCAAATTGTGCTCGAAGGTTTTTCCAAACCCGACGCCCGGATCGACGATCATGCGTCCCTCTACCGTCACACCTGCTGCCGCGAATTCGTCCGCCCGGGCTTCGAAGAAGTCCGACACCTCCGCGACCACATCGCCGTACTGCGGTGCGGCCTGCATGGTCGCGGGCGTGCCCTGCATGTGCATCACGATGAACGGTACGCCCGTTCGGGCCAATAGTGCCGGCATCTCGGCGTCATCGCGCATGCCCGATACGTCGTTGACGATATCCGCCCCCGCATCCAACGCGGAGGCGGCGACAGCGGCGCTACGCGTGTCGACCGAAATCGGGACATCCTGCCGCTGCTGTCGAATCGCCGCGATCACCGGCGCGACCCGTTCGATCTGCTCAGCGGCGCTCACCGACTCCGCCCCCGGTCGCGTCGATTCGCCCCCGATATCGAGCACGTCGGCACCGTCGTCGATGAGTTGCATCGCGTGATTGGCGGCGGCCAACGTCGAATCGAACTGCCCGCCGTCGCTGAAGCTGTCCGGCGTGACGTTGACGATGCCCATTATCAGACAGCGCCGCCCCATCGCCAGATCGCCGTGGCCGGTAGAATAGTGATACAACGTTGCCGGTGACTTGCCTGTGCGATCGTCCATCATTGTCGCTATCGTAAATCGAGCCGCCGGAATTGCATCCGCCGGACGTGGGTTGCCGTTTTAAAAAGACGCCGAGTTTATTGACTGCTCATGAGCTACGCATCGAATCTCATTCCTGACGAACCGAACGGCTGGCAACGCTGGGCGCCGATGGCGTTGGTGTTGCTGCTTCCGATAGCTGCGGCCATGGCATTCGCCTGGCCTACGCTCGATGCCGGTTTTCAGATGGGCGACGATCAGCGCTTCGTGACGGAAAACGTGCTCGTGCAATATCCGTCGTGGGACCACGCGGGTGAAATCCTAACGACGCCGCACGGCGACCTATACCAACCCGTTCCGTTGCTCAGCTTCCAAGCCACCAACGCGATTGCCGGTACGGCGACGGGTGCCGCCCCGTCTGCGTTTGCACATCATCTGGTGAATCTGATTTTGCACGCGATCAACGCGGCACTGGCTGCACTGGTCGCAATGCGTTTGAGCCGCCGAGCATTCGTCGGCGTGCTTGTCGGCATCATGTTTGCGACGCACCCGCTGGCGCTGGAAACCGTCGCTTGGGTGAGCGGTCGCATGATGCTATTGGCGACGGTGTTTTCGTTGGGGTTGTTGGTGCTGGCAACGCAGCGTCACGATCAACCGGGTTTTGGCTGGCGCATTAGCACCATACTGGTTTGGCTAATGGCTTGCGCGTCCAAAGTGATACCGACAGTGCCACTGGTTGCAGCGTTATTTGAACGTGCCGCGCAGACGAATCCGCGTCGGCGCAACTGGGGGCTCTACGGCCTGCTGTTTGTGATCGGCATCGCCGCGACAGCGTTGATGGCGCGACTAACGAGCGCCGCCGCGTTCTCGTTTAACGATGATAAATCCATCGGGCAACTCGCGGGCACGATGCTGTTGGCGTTTGGGCGTTATGTTGAGAATTACGTCTGGCCGCTCAATCTGTCGCCGTGGACGCCGCCACTGGACGCGATCGATTGGATGGCACCGCATACGTTTTTGACTGCTCTCGGGTTGGTCGCGCTGCTCGTGTTTGCGTGGAGCATGCGTCGGCGGATGCCGATCGCGACCGCGGGATTGTGGATGTTCGTGTTGGTGCTCGCGCCTTTCCTTGCGGCAGGCCTAACGCGCCGGCTGTTCGTCGCGGATCGCTATATGTATCTGCCGATGCTGGGCCTGCATCTTTTTGTCGTCGTCATACTCGGCAAACTCGTGACGCAGGTAACGGGCCGCGATGCGGTCGCGACGCGTCGCGTGCTGACGGCGCTGCCGATTCTGCTGTTGTGCGGGTTTTGGTTAAAGACGGCATATGCGCTGACCCCCACTTGGCATTCGCCCGTGCATTTCGCCCGCCGCATTGTGGAAACACATCCGAATTCCGTGATGGCCGTAAACGAGCTTGCGCGGGCCTATCTGCACGAACAGCGCCCGCAAGATGCGTTGACCGTAATCGAGAATGCCCGCGAGCGTTGGCCCGACGAACCGCGCTTGGCCGCACAAGCAGGTCGCGCACATGCGTTGATTGGCGAACTCAACGATGCCAAAACAGAACTTGCCAGCGCCGTTGAAGCCATGCCGCTGCAAGCCGCCGTGCGTTACGAATATGCTTTGGTGCTCGACCGCCTCGACGACTCGGCGGCGGCCATCGATGAACTGCAAACGATTCTCGAATCGCACCCGAGCTTTCTTCCCGCCTATCGCGCACTAGCGTTGATTCACCGAGCGCAAGGCAATCGAACCGCTGAAGCGAACATGCTGCAACAAGCGTTAAAGCAAAATCGGTTTCATCGCGACAATCTATTTGACTTGGCCAACATCTACTTATCGCAAGGTGACGTATCCGCCGCGGAGCCGTTGCTGCGTCGAATCCTGAGCCTGCATCCCAATGATGAACCGGCGTTGCTCAATCTCGGCGTGGTGCTGTCGCGCACCAGTCGCGTGGTCGATGCGATCAAGTGTTACGATCGAATCCTTGCGCGCAGCCCGCAGACCGTCTCGGCATTGTTAAATCGGGCGGCGCTGTTGCGACAGATCAATCAGCCTTCGTCAGCGGAAAGCGACTTGCGCACGGCGCTACAGATCGAGCCTGCGAACGTCGATGTCTTGCTAGCCCTGCACCAATTGTTGTTCGACCAGCGAGATTGGCGGGCCTTGATCGAGCTTTGGGAAGCACCGGCGTCGGGCGAAGTATTGCCAGCCGCATGCATTGGGGATTGGATGCGCACACTGGAGGCCATCGCGCAACAATCGACCATCGCAACTCCGACCTCCACGAACACCGGCATCTGCCAATTACTGCTGCGGATGCATCTCGCACTCTATCAAAGCGACGACGCAGCAATTCGCGATTTGGTACAAGACTATATCGAGTCATCAAGTGCCAGTGACATGCATCTGTCCGCGCCGATGCGAGACATCATTGCACGCTGTCTGGGCACCTTGCCGAACGAGATTCGCAATGGAATAGCCGGTTTGTTCACGTTGGCCGTGGTGCTGGACGCCAGCGGATCGACGGAACAGACGGTTGCGCTCCTCGCATCGATACAAGCCATGCCGGACGCAATCGAATGGCAACCGCTTATAAAGCGGCTCGACGCGCATATTCAGGAACGTCGCCCCACCTTAGGCGATGACGAAGCGCCCACCGAATAGGCATCGCCGTACCTGCCTTTCGATTTTGTGGGCTTCGGTTACGCTTGCCGCAGCAGGAATTTTCTATGAGTAGCAGCACGTTTGGATGGAGACAGCAATGCCGACGGCTTTGGTAACTGGTGGCGGCGGATTTATCGGCTCGCACCTGGCGCGATCGTTGCTCGAGCGCGGCCATCGCGTGCGGATTCTCGATAATTTCAGCACGGGCAAGCCCTCGAACATCGCCGACATTCAGGATCGCGTCGAACTGATCGAAGGCACGATCGCCGACGCAACCATCTGCAAGCGCGCTTGCGAAGGTGTCGACTTCGTCTTTCATAAAGCCGCGGCACCTTCGGTTCCCAAGAGCGTCGAAGATCCGGAAACGGCCCACCGTTCGAATGCCGAAGGCATGTTTAACATGCTCATCGCCGCGCGCGATGCAAAGGTGCGCCGTTTTGTCTTCGCCGGAAGCAGCGCCGCTTATGGCGAGCTGCCGGGCCTGCCAAAATCCGAATCGATGGGCACGAGCCCGCTGAGCCCGTACGCGGTTCACAAGATCATGGGCGAGCATTACTGCGCCGTCTTCGCGAATTGCTACGGTCTCGAAACGATATCGCTGCGCTACTTCAACGTATTCGGCCCCCGGCAAGATCCAAAGTCTCAATACGCCGCGGCAATTCCCGCCTTCATCACGGCGATCATCAACGACCAATCGCCAACGATTTATGGCGACGGCGAGCAAACGCGCGACTTCACGTATATCGACAACGTCATCGAAGCGAACATGAAGGCCATCGCCGCCGACAAAACCAACGGCGAAATCGTCAACATCGCCTGCGGTCGCAAGATCTCCGTCAATGAGATCATCGCCGAAATCAACGCGGCGCTCGGCAAGAACGTGGCGTGCAATTACGTCGGCGAACGCGCCGGCGATATCAAACATTCGTGGGCGGATATCGAGCGGGCCAAGGCCGTTATCGGTTTCGAGCCCGTCATCGATTTGGCCGAAGGGCTTAAACGCACCATCGCCTGGTATCAGGAAAACCCGAGTTAAGACCTATGCGCGTACTCATCACCGGCGGTGCCGGATTCATCGGTTCGCATTTGGCCGAACGTTTACTCGAACGCGGCGACGAAGTCATCGCGCTCGACGACCTCAGCACCGGCTCGCTTCAGAATCTCGCCAGCGTGCGCGAGCATCCGAAGTTTCGATTCGTGCAGGACGACGTGCGCAATCAAGATACGGTTCATCTGCTTGTCGAACGCAGCGACGCGATTTTTCATTTAGCGGCGGCCGTCGGCGTACAGTTGATCGTCGATCAACCCGTTCACACGATCGAAACAAACATCCACGGCACTGAAGTTGTGCTTAACGTCGCCAACAAGTTTCGCACGCCGGTGCTAATCGCCTCGACCAGTGAGGTGTATGGCAAGAGCGAACGCGTACCCTTCAAAGAAGACGACGATACGGTCTTGGGCGCGACGCGCTTTAGCCGTTGGAGTTACGCTTGTTCCAAAGCGATCGATGAGTTTCTGGGGCTGGCCTATTTCCAACAATTTGACTTGCCCGTCGTCGTCGCCCGCTTCTTCAATACGGTCGGCCCACGCCAGACGGGTCGCTACGGCATGGTGATTCCGCGTTTTGTCGAGGCGGCATTGCGTAACGAACCGCTCACGATCTACGGCAGCGGCACCCAGTCGCGCTGTTTCGGTTACGTCGGCGACGTGGTCGGTGCGATCATCAATTTGCTCACCACGCAAGGCGCTTACGGGCAGGTGTATAACATCGGCTCGCAGGAAGAAATCAGCATCGAAGGTTTGGCCGACAAAATCATCGAGATGACAGGCAGCCGCAGCGAGAAGCAGTTCCTTACCTACGAAGAAGCCTACGGCCGCCCATTCGATGATATGATGCGACGCATACCGTGCCTGGAGCGCGTGCAAGCGGCTGTTGGGTTCAAGCCGAGCACGCCGTTGGATGAAATTCTGCGCTTGGTAATTGAAGAGAAGCGCGCGAGCGCGTAATCACCACAGCCGTCGGCCCTTGCTCTTAAATTGCCGATAGGCGTCGCGCGTGGGAAAGCTGAAGTAACTACCCCCCTCGGTTTCGAGTGCATACGTTTCCGGAGAGCCTGCTTCGACGCGTTCTATCGCTTTCAACAACGCGTCGCAGTGCAACTGCTTGCTGCGAATGATGAACTCGTGTAGCGATTCGTCGGGCAAAATATCGAAGTGATCCATCACGACTACGTCACCCGCGTCGATATCCTCGTTCACCAAAAACACCGTCACGGCGGCCTTCGTTTCGCCGTTTGCCATCATCCAAAAGCTGGGCAAGAGCCCGCGATAGTTCGGTAACGGCGCGCCGTGAATGTTCAGGCAACCGCGCGGCGCCAGATCGATCAACGGTCGCTTAAAAATCTGCGGACAACTGACGGAGATGATTAAATCCGTGTTGAGCGCGCGCAGTCGATCCAAAAACGCGGGGTCGTTGACTTTCTCGACGAAGTCGCATTCGACGTTGAATGCCTTGGCCACCGACGGCACCGAGTAACCGCGCTGCTGATTGCTCATCCCCAACTTGTCGCAGAGCTTCGCCTTTACCATGCGAAACGCCAGCTTGAACAGGTTCACCGTGCCGAACGCGCGACGGTACTTCTTCGCCATGTTTAAGCGGGAGTTTTTCTTACCGTGCCCCGGCGGCGTACAGAACACGGCGCGAATGTCGTCGCGCTCTTTAAACAAACGCGTAAAGAATGCCGGCAGATACAGGGTTTCGTTGGCAGTGAGGATGACGATGTTCATGTGTTTTTGACTGGGGCATTCGCCGAAGCGAGTTGACTAAATCAATTGCAACTCGCGAAGGTAAGACTCGACGGTGACGAACTGTTTCGCTTTGAGAATGGCCTCCAGTTTGCGGCCGGTGGTTTGTTGTCCGAGGTTTTGCGAAAACGAGAGCGACAGCGCTTTGGCCGTCGGCTTCACGACCGACCGAATGCGCAGCGGCTCGCTGTCGAATTCGTACGGATGAAAGTACGTCATAAACGGATCGTCGCGATTCTCGACGGCGTCGAACGCCCGCCGAATCACCGACGTAGGCAACACACGCCACCAACCACCCCCGCCAACGGGCCAGTCTTTACCGAGCCACTTGACGGTCGCAATCGGAATTTCGACCAGCTTGCGCTCATCGTGTTCGCGCACGATGCAAGGCTGCAACAAGCCGCCGGGAATGCCGTAGCGCCAACCGCTGATCGGGTAGATGCTCGAATCGTAGGCGAGGCCGCAATCGATGCAGATGTCGAGAAAGCCTTCGAGCTGTTCGGGGGCGACGCTGAACATCGGCGCTCGGTAGCCGAGTACCTTCTTGCCGGTCAGGTCTTCGAGCCAATCGAGCGAGCGCTTCAAGTCGTCGCGAAACGCATCCAAGCCGATCTCGCGAATCTTTTCGTGGCCCCAACCGTGAGAGGCGATCTCGTGACCGGCCTTGGCAATCTTCTCGACCACGTGCGGTCGGTCGTGCATCGATCCGCCCAAGCAGAAGAACGTGCCAACGCAGTCGTACTTCGCCATCAGTGCCAAAACGATATCGACTTGCCGTTCGAAAGCGATCGGGTCGGGTTTATGTACGGCACCGAAGTATTGACCGACGAGGCGATACCAATCTTCGACGTCGATCGTCAGGAAGTTCGCCGGTGGAAACGTCATCGTCGCATTGGCAGGTGCGAACGCCGTCATGCCATGCCCACCGACTGAGGCAGTTCGACGTAGCCGCCATCCCATCGTTCGTGTACGGCCTCTATCACGCTGACGAATTGATCGGCCAACTTTTCGCGCGCGAATTCGCGCTCGGCAAAGGCGCGACTGCGCGCCCCCATTTCCGCGCGCTGCTCCGGATGATCGCGGAACCATACGAGGGAATCGGCCATGGCCTTGGCGTCGTTGGGGGCAATTGCGTGACCCAAATCCTCCGCGCCGATCATGTCCGCCAACCATCCCGGATAGTTGTTCAACACCGGCATACCGCAGGAGATGTAATCAAAGAATTTGTTCGGCGAGGTGCCGTAATAGAAAATCGGATAGTTCGCCAAAATCATCAGGCCAACGTCAAACGTCGGCAACAACTTCGCAAACTTCGCTTTCGGTATCGGATCGTGCCAAAGCAAATAATCTTCAACGCCTTCGCGTTTGGTGCGTTCGATATGGCCCGGCTTACATACGCCGGTGCCGATGCAAATCATCTGAATGCCGCGCTCGCCGCGCTTCTTGAGTTCAACAGCGGCGTCGATCAGTGCATCGAGCCCATTGCAATGGCCATGCGCGCCGCTGAAAACAAAGCGACAGCGCGAACGGTCGCCGATCCACTCGGATTCGGGCAGGGTGCGCTCGGGAGAGAAGAGCGTTAAATCGCAACCGTTGGGAATAACCGAAACGCGCCGTTCGGGCACGCCCTGCTGCACGAACGCATCCTTCATACCCGGCGACAGACCAATGCAGTGCGTCGCGGCGTGATAGATGCGCCGCTCCATGCGGCGCAGATACCACTTGAGCACCGGGTTGTTGATCACGCCCATTTCGATCGGAAGTTCCGGCCACGGGTCGCGAATTTCGAACACAAACGGAACACCGAGCTTGGCTGCCGCTTTCATCGCGGGCAGCCCAACCGTCAACGGCGTGCTGGTGGCAAAGATCAAATCCGGCTTGAGATCGATCGCGACCTTGCGGCTGCGCGCTGCGAACCGTTGAAACGCCAACACGCGCCGCCAGAACGACATCTTGTTGGCGTAGGGCTCGTTGATGTAGTTGACTTCGATGCCGTCGGCGTTTTCGCGTACGACGTCGCCGGCACCTTTGAGACGCTGGGCCACGCTCTCCGACGCGCCGGAGATCATCGACACGCGATGGCCCGCGCGAATCAGCCGGCGGGCCAGCTCGTACGAGCGCGTCCCGCTGCTATCGGCCAACGTCTGAAAATGCTGATGGATATAGGCAACGTGCATGGGTGCCGAGCTCTCAATCTGACGGAGCAATTCTTATTCGTGTTTCCAACGTTACAGGCAGTTTACCGGCAAACGCCACGCACATAACCGGCAGCGGCGATTTGCAACCGTAGTAGAGCGACTCCCAACCGTCGGGCTTGTCGCCCTCTCTGCCTCGTACGATCTCAATCGTTTCGAGTGCGTCCCCGCCCGAAATCGAGATCGTCGCCGTCGCGTTTTCCAGCGACAGCGTCGCCGCATTCTCTTTTTCGTCTAACACGACCGGACAGTCGATCAATCGCCAGCGCAACATGCCGCACGTTTGGGTATTGCCGATAAGCGTGTCGATCACGCGCCAATCGTCGCTGCCGCGCCGCTCGATCCGCCGTGCATGCACGACGCCGAAACGCTTTTCATACCCGAAATGGCGACCTTCCCACCATTCGCCCGCGCCGTCGTCGAGTTCGCCACGCCCGATAAACTCGGAGCGCGTCCACTCGTACCACATGAAGCGCGGGCCCTTCACCATCTGGTTCGCGCCTTCGATTTCAATCGTGTTGTGGGCGGCTGTCGATTTGAAATAGCTCAGCCAGGGCTCGGCGCAGTTGTACGAATAGCTGCCCGCATCGCGCAGCACGTTTTGACCGCGATACCACAGATCAAAGTGCAGCATGTCGGCTTCGTGCGGTCGCTCGAAATAGGTATGGCAGCGTGTCAGGCCAAAGGCATCGCCATCACGAAACGTGTAATACCCGCCAGTTGGATACGTTTGAGACGTGCGTTTTGCCAGCATGCCATCGGGTTCGGCTTTGCGTTCAATACCGAGCCAATGACTCAGTTCATCCGACTGCCCCGCCTCAAATAGGTCGGCCTTGCCAAGTTGGCGCGCGCCGGCTTGCACTACCGGTCGATAATCGAGGTAGTCGCACTCCGCCAACGGCAAAATCAAAGCGCCGTCATTTGGACCGTAGTTGGGCACGCGCCCGCTGCGGTCGTCGATCATCTGAAATAGGAAGTCGAAATGTCGTTCGAACGCCGCTTGTGTGCGTGCGGGAAGTCGATCGTCGTGCAAATGCGTCAGTCGCGTCACCCACAACATCAACGAGGCGGCCAAGCGATGGTAGTTGAAGGAGTGTTGAATATAGGTGCCGTCATCGAAGCACTGGTAATCGACTTCGCGCGCGAGGATCGCCAGACCGCGTTGCCGCCAACGGGTTGACTTATCAAACCAAGGATAGAGTACACCCGTCGTGTAAAGACCGATCGCTTCGCTGTATGAGTGATTGTTGCGAATCGAACAGGCGAAACTGATGTAATGATCGATGCGTGCGGTTTGCCGATAGATGGACGCCGCGATGCGTGCTATACGATTCGCGTCGATCACGCCACGAGCCACGGCCGCCCGCACAACGAAGTGCCACGCCATCAAACGCAATGCACATTCCTGACCGCAGTTCCATTGCGGGCCGAGCGCGGGCGGGTTGGCGGCGATCCATTCATCGATCAGGTCGAGCCCAACGCCTAGCCAGCGATCATCGTCAAACACGACCGACGCGCGGACCAAATCGTATGCAAACGCAAAGCGATTGATTTCCCAAACGTTCTTTACATCGCCAAGCCCGGCCGCGAATTGTCCATACCGACACCAATGTCGGTCAGCCGGCCAGTCAACATCGTCTTGCGGGGCCCAATGCCAGCGAATCGGCCGGCCCATGTCGAACTCGGTCGCGCTGTAATGACGGATGATGCCCTTTTCGATTTGTTGAACGCGCTCAAGCAGCGCCGCGCGATGGTCCTCATCGACCACCTGCCGCACGCGGTCGCGCCACGCGTCGTCATTTGCATCGAAAAAAAATGGTGGCGGCGATTCTTGCATTGCTTTCAACAATTCTGTCGGCGCAACGCCGTTCAGATGCCGTTGCAACTGCTCGACGCCGAATGCTTCCGCCGGATCGATGCGCTCGATGAACCCGCTACGGACCTTCAGCATATTGACCACGCGTTTGATCGTGGTCGAGACGCCCAAGGTCTTTACCATGTTGACAGCGCTTTTCGGATTCACGGGTTCGCTGGTTCCTTAACGTCTTCCGGCAGTTTCAAATTCCGCAATCGGCCAACCGCTAGCCATCCGTCGAGTATGCCCAGTAGCAGTGGATGCATATCGAAATACTGCCGACCGTCGGAGGGTCGCTGCGGCGTTGTGGTCCAATGGCCGCCCTCATCCAACATCTTTAATGCGCGCAAGTGCGACTGCACGGCCAACACCACCGCCTTGCCGCGTATATCCGCAACGCGATCATCGTCTGCCACGGTTAGCGGATTGAACGATATCAACGGCCCGGTGTCGACGCCACGATCGATCAGGTGCGAATGCGTTCCGGGATTTAGGCCATGCATCAGGGCCCATTCGGCCGCGTTCATACCGCGAACCTTCGGCAATGGGCCGCCGTGGGCATTGAGCACGCCGTGTTTTGGTATGGCAATCAGCGGTTCGCGCAGAATCCCACCACCGGCATACACGATGACATCGGGCTGGTAGGCGCGCATGGCAGATAGCGACGTTTCGTCGTTGAGCGATCCCACGGACAGCAACTTCGCGCCGACTTCCTTACATGCCTGCTGCACCGTGGTGGCCGCAATCCGCTCCGCCAAAAGAAACTCGCTGATATACCGCACTTCCGGGTGCAGTTGCGCCCCGCTGCCCGAATCGAACATCCGGCGGCGCACCAAGCTAAAGAACTTCTTTCCATAGAAACGGTAATAAGCACGCACACGCCGCAGACTTAACGTGCGCACATTCAGGCAATACCCGACGTCGTAACCCGCACGTGCGAGCAACACGATCAGCGCGATGGCATGCCGCGACTTATGGTAGCCGCTGGTGACGACGATTTTCATGACGCACCCGGTGGATGCTGTTCAATGTGTTGCAAGCGATCGTCGCGCATCATCAGGGCGTCGGCATAAAACTTCGCCGCCCAATTCGGAAATCGCATCGTTAAATAACGGCCCCAGACCGGTGCCGACCCTGGTATGCCACCCTTTAGTGCCGAATAGATCTTCGGGCGCAAAGGTTGATACTGGCTGACGATTTCGATTGCTTTACACGCCGCATTCACGAATCGGATATCGCCCGTGGCGTCAAACTGCCGCATCCAACAAATTGCCAACTGACAGTTGCCCGTCAGGCAGATATACCAATTCGTTCCCTTCCAATTCTGGTCGTAAGCACCTGCCAGACGCTTGCGAATCTCAAATATGCGAAAGATCTTTTCCGCTGCCTGTTCTGCGGCTGCGGACCAATGCGAGTGGTTGGGTTCCAGTCGCGCTGCTTCCATCAATCCGCGAATGGTATATGCGATCGTATGCGTGAACGCCGGCTTATCCGGCGCAAAACCCCAGTCGCGAATCGCACCATTCGGCTGCAGTTTGGCGGCAATATGATCCAACCCACGCACGGCGGCGGCGCGCACCTGTTCGTTATGGCTATGCACGACCGTCATCAACATGGGCCAACAGACACGCGTGTAATACGACGGCGAAAACCCGCTGCGATAGGCAAACTTGGTCCATGTGCCGTCGTCGTTTTGAATCGACGCCAACCAAGTCGCCGCGCGATCGGCGGCAACCAATAGCGACTCGTCGCCTGTTTCCTCATAGCCTGCGACCAAGCCGATCAACATTTGCGCCGCATTAAAGACCGACGGCTCGCGCACGATGCCCGGGCGATAGTCGCTCCCCGGTAACGCGCCATCTTCTTGTTGCAACGACGCCAGCCAGCGCGCCATGCGCGTGGCGCGTTCGGCGATATCCGGGCGCTGGTAGATAGCGGCGTAGCGATAAAACGTCGGAATGATGTAGCCAGTCGTTTCGGGATAGGAATACGACCAACCTTTGAGGAGCTTGAAAGACACGCACGAGCCGTCGTCGGGCCGGGCATCCATACTGCGACAGAGCCAATCGATTGCCGCGTGCAATCGGTGCTGATCGGTAGCGCCCGGCCAATTCGCCACGCCGGGATAGTCGGTCCAGTACGACGCGGATCGCGTAGCGGCAGTTGTCGTCGCACCGTCATTCATTCTGCCAGCTAAGACCTCTACCGTTTCCTATTCCATCGAGTGCAACCGAGACCAACATCTCATTGATCGAGTTTTATCAACTGCCCGCTCTCGATCGAGGCCAGCGCCGCAAAACTTGCACGCGTTGTGTTCACCAAACTCGCCAACGGTATCAACGGCGGCGCCCCCGACGAAACGGCGCGGGCAAACGCGTCGTCTTCCGCCTGATGGCCTTTGTCCATGCGCGAGGTCTTTAACTTCTTGAACCCGCCGAACCCATATCCGCGCAACACGCGGAAGTTATCGAGTTGCAGAATGCGGCCGTCGCTGAACACTTCCAACCGCTCTTTAGGAAAACTCTTATGACCGTTGGCCAAGTAATGGATCGTGCCGATGCTGCCATCGGCGAAGGCGAGGGTGATCGTCATCTTGTCATCGGGGCCGCCCTGACCCGTCCATTTATCCACCTGCATCGCTTGCACCGCCGTGACGTTGCCGTCGGCCAGAAACGCGAGCAAGTCGATCCAGTGGCAACCTTCACCGACGATGCGACCGCCGCCCACGTTCGGATCGTGCAGCCAATGATCGGGCGGAATAAAGCCGGCGTTGACCGTCATCACCATGGTGAGCGGTTCGCTGCGACCCGACAGCAGCGATTTCATCTTCACTGCGTGCGGCGCGAAGCGACGGTTGAAGCCGACCAGCAATTGTCGATCGGACGCTGCTTCGGCGGCAGCAACGACGTCTTTGAGTTCGTCGGCCGTTAACGCCATCGGCTTCTCGACAAACACGTGCTTGCCTGCCTGCAAGGCGGCGATGGTCCAACGTGCGTGCGAGTTATGTCGTGTGGTAATCACGACGGTATTGATTTCTGCGTTTTGAATCAGCGCGTCCGTGTCCGTCGTTGCGTGTCGGAAACCGAACTTGCCCGCGGCATGTTGCGCACTCACGCCGCCGGCGCTCGCCACCGTATGCAACGTCGCCGCCGTATTCTTAAACGCCGGTAGCAACATCAACTTGGCATAGTTGCCCGCGCCGATAGCGCCCACCACGACCCGCCCCGCCGCCGGTGTGGATGCGTTGCTTGAGGATGATGGGGTGACCGTGCGCGCGAGGTTGGGCGCATCGGGATACTTCAATATCTGCCCAAGCGCCGCTTTGTTTTCACCGATCTTGGCATACAGCGCCGGTGCGTCGTCGAGCGGCACTTCGGCATCAATCATCGACTTCACATCGAGCTTGCCACTGCGGATCAGTTCGAGAATCGCTTCGAAGTTGCGCTGCTCGGTCCAACGAACGAAACCGAACGGATAATCGCGCCCCTGATTTTCATAGGTCGCGTCATACCGCCCCGGCCCATACGAACAGCTTACCTGAAAGCTCAGCTCTTTCTCGTAAAAGTCCGAGCGTTTCAGATCGAGTCCGACGACACCGACTAACACGATGCGGCCGCGCTTGCGACACATCTGCGCCGCTTGCGAAACGATCTCGCTGGTCTTGGCAGACGCGGTAATCAAAACCGCATCGACACCGCGACCACCGCTAAATGCCGTCGCCGCCGCCACCGGATCGACGCCCGCACCCACGTTGGCCGTCTCCGCGCCCCATTCGCGCGCCAGCGCTAACTTGCGTTCGTCGAGATCGACGCCGAGCACTTCGCAACCATTCGCTCGCAACAACTGCACGGCGATCAAACCGATCAAGCCCAACCCCGTCACGACGACGCGTTCGCCAAGCGTCGGTTCGATCAATCGAATGCCCTGCAGCGCAATCGAACTCAGCACGGTAAAGGCCGCTTCTTCAGACGTAACGCCGTCGGGTATTTTTGCACACAGATTCGTCGGCACGCAGACAACTTCTGCGTGCGGGCCATTGCTGATTACGCGGTCGCCGACCTTGAACCCCTCAACGCCCGCACCGACCTCCAACACGCGCCCGGCGTTGCAGTAGCCCAGCGGCAACGGTTCATCGAGCCGCGCGAACACGGTTTCAAGCGTTGGCATCAGGCCGTCGGTCTTTATCTTGTTGAGAACCTGCTTGACCTTGTCGGGCTGCGAACGTGCCTTGGCGAGCAAGCCGCCTTGGCCGAATTCGACGAGCATGCGCTCGGTGCCCGCCGAAATCAGGCTGGCCTCAGTCTGGATCAACAGCGTGCCCGGCCGCGCCGCAGGACAGGGAACCTCGGCGAGTTGCGTCTCACCGGAGCGTAGATTTTGAAGGATTTGCCGCATGGTAAAGGTATCGGTGAAGTGGTTACGTCTCTTGTTGTTAAGTAGCCGTTAGGCCGCAGAATAGCAGCAACTTAGGCGCGCGGCGAGTCGTTACCGACCACGTCCCAAAACACTTGCATCATCGCCTCGGCGCTTCCAAACCACGAGAAGCGCAGTGCCTGCCGATAGCAGGCCGCAACTCGTCCTCGATAGCGATCCGTATCGCCGGCCAATTGTAAAACAGCGGCGATCATGTCATCCACCGCCCCAGGTTTTACCAATAATGCCGCGTCACCGCCGACCTCGGGCATAGCAGTGCGGTCGATTGCAACTACCGGGCAACCGCAGGCCATCGCTTCAATGATGGGCAAGCCGAATGCTTCGAATTTACTTGGGAAAATCGTGCAGAGGCTCTGCTGGTATAGCGTGGCCACCTCGTCGAGCGTGAGAAAGCCGACGAACTCGACGATGTCGCTGATGCCCAACTCCGCAGCGCGCGCTTGCCATTCGGACCAATCACTCGGCCCCGCCACCACCAATCGCCAACCCGCATCCGGCTGGGCGCGCCGCAACCCGACGATCGTCTGTAGAACCGACTCATTGTCTTTATGGGGCGAGGGAGCGGAAATGGTGCATATCGTTCGCGAATCATTCGTGCGGGATTGCCCCGTGCGTGCGCGCTCGAGCCAGGTTTGCGCGACGCCGTTGTGAATCACCCGATTGCGCGAACGCGACGACGGTACGATGACCTCGGCGCAATCGCGCAAATACTGCGAAATGAACACATTACATGGGGCATGACGCAGCGCCTTACGAGCCCCGGCATGTTGCAGTACGCGCCGTAGGCCTTTGCGCGCGTAGCCCAGCCAGGATGCCTCTGAGAGCGAGAACAACGTTTGGTGAAACACCACTTGCGGGGCGCGCACGCCTGCGAGCATCAGATTGCTGACCCAAACCACGTTGGCATCTGAGGCATTTAGCACCTGCGGCAACTTGGTGCGTTCCCAAACCAATGCCGCGCGTCGATTGGACACCGGCACGTCCGCAAGTCGATCGGCGAAACCGGCCTTGCCAAGTGCGTCGATCGTCGCTTGCCGCCAAGTGTAAATGGTGATGTCCAGCGGCGCCTCGATCGCGCGCCAGGCTTCGAGATAGCCGAGCAGCACCGTTAAGCCGCCGCCCGGCGCGACGGGCATAGCATCGATAGCGAGTGATACGTTGCGCGTCGTGTTCACGTCGGTTACCCTAATGCTATCAAGTCTTCGACATTTACCGCGAGATCGTACGTGCGAGCGTCGAATTCCAACTCAGCCATGGTTATTCGTCAAACGAACGGCGGCACCTACGATTTGTCATCGATACAATGGAGACGCTACGGAGAAGCGTCCAATATCCACGATAACTCAGTATGCTTGCGAATTGTAAATGGATCACCGCTCCGGATGTTGCCGATGGCAGTACAATGCATGCCAAACCGCATGGTTAAGATCGAACATGACAACACCCCTATCATCATCCAAACGACTTGTCGGCGCGATCGTGCATAGCCCCTCGGCACAAATGTGCGGCCAATACGATGAGTTACACGGCCTGGACGAATATGAATTCGAGCTGCTTTTCCGGAATCGCGCCCAGGATAACCCCGCATGGACGCCGGTCTTGCCGGAACGCGTCGGCTACCATTTTCTGGAACCCGATGAACGACCGTGGATTCCCCAATCGCTGCGACATCGATTCAATTGCCCCATCACGCCGTTACTGAACGAACGCAACTACGATGGCATTATCATCCATGGAATATGGGACTCGAGCGCTGTGCGCGAAGCCGTTCGTTGGTGTCGCAAACGTGGCCGGCCTTATCTGATTCGCACCGACGCTAACCTGCGCGATGAAACGAAGTGGTGGCGCCGCGTCGCGTTGCGGTTTTTGGTTGCCCGACGCGTGCAGGGCGCGGCGGCACTGCTGACGATCGGAGATCAAAACGAGGCGTATTACCGCCATTTCGGGGCAAAAAATCACAACATGTTCCATGCCCCGTGGGAGATTGACTACGAGGCGTTGGAGTCCATATTGGCGGATATCCAACAGTCGCCCGCGGCCGCGCGGTACCCCCAAAAGAATGCCACCGAGACCTTTTCGTTAATCGCCGTCGCGCGCTTATTGCAACGCAAGGGCTTGGAGACGGTCTTCGACGCCATGCGTACGGTTCAGAATTCGGGACGCCAGATCGAAATGCAGGTCGCCGGTGACGGACCCTATCGACCGCAACTCGAGGCGGCCGTCCAAGACAAGCAAATCAACGTGACGTTCCTCGGAAATGTGGATCGTGCCGGCGTCGTTAAGCAGATGTGCGACGCCGATGCCTTCGTACTAGCATCGACGCGCGAACCGTGGGGCTTGGTGGTGAACGAAGCGTGCCTATGCGGCAAACCGCTCTTGCTCAGCCGCGCCGTCGGCGCCGCGGCCGATCTGTTAATCGAGAACGAGAACGGCTTCGACTTCGAACCCGGCAACGCAGGCGAATTGGCGAAAAAGCTATGCAAACTGATCGACGATCCGGCTCTGGTCGCAAAGATGGCCCGTCGCTCGCGCGAGATCATAGAGCATTGGCGCCGTCAACATCGCGCGGCAGATGGCTATCGCCGGGCGTTGGATTTTTCATTTGGCAAGAACTAATTTCTGTCGTCGCTGACGATCGTTTTTGCGGCAGGCAACGGGCAACCTGCAACCTAAAGCACCTGTGGGTCATCCAAAAACTCAAGGCGGTACATGGTTTCATAATCGTGCCGGAATGATGAACTGAATCAGGTATGCGTAGATCACCGGCCATCATTTTCGGACGACCGATATGCAATCACTCGTATTGCGCACCAAACTCTGTATGGCAGGTTGCCAATACTTCGCGGACCCGATCCAATTGATCGCGATGACAAACTAATGTCGCATCATCGGACGATACGATAACCAGATCTTCCACGCCGACAGTTGCAATCAAACGACTCTCATCGGCAACGAGTAGATTGTTGATAGACGCGAGCTGTATCGCGTTCGCGCAAATCACAGCATTTCCTGAAGCGTC
>JAUIHO010000044.1 GCA_030432035.1 Phycisphaerae bacterium | reverse complement strand
GACTTCATGGCCGAGTTAACCGCGTATCTGCACGCCGAAATCCCCGGTTGCGAAGTGACCATCGACGGCCCCGCCGTGAACTGGAGCAATCGCTGGGACCTTGGCGGCTTGGCGGCCAGTTGCGACGGCATCTTCATCATGGGCTACGCCTTTGCTGGGAGCTGGAGTTCGGCGACCGGCGCGAATGCACCGCTAACCGGCGGATCGATCAACATCACCGATACGGTGCTCGACGAATACGCCGACGCGTTGGCGTTGCATCCTGAGAAGCTGATCCTCGGTCTGCCGTACTACGGTCACGAATGGGTGACGTCGTCCTCCGTCGCTGGTGCAAGTGTTACCAGCTTTGTCGGCTCGACGCGTTTTCGCGACGATCAAGTCACTGTGCAAAACTTCGGTCGCTTGTGGCATACGACGTCGCAAACGCCGTGGTATCGCTGGCAGGACGGTTCATCGTGGCGACAAATCTGGTACGACGATGCCGAGAGTTTGGGGCTGAAGTTTGACCTTGCTATTAATCAGGGCCTGCAAGGCGTCGGCATGTGGGCGCTGAATTACGACGGCGCGCGACCCGAGCTATGGAACGAAATCGAAGCGCGCTTCGCCTGTATGCCGACCTGTTGCGATATGAACTGCGACGGCACGGTCGATGTGGCCAACGACTTACCACTGTTTGTCGACGCGATACTGAACCCGACGGGATACACCGCCCCAGGCGGCTGCACGATTGAATCAGCAGATACCAATGGTGATGCGATTTATGATGGTCGCGATGTGTTGGGGTTTGTGGGATCGTTGGTGGAGTAGTGCGTTACTCGCTGTTAGCAAATAGCAAGTGGGTCGGGGCATCGACCGGACAAAACGCCGGGCGTCGTCGATCAAATAATCAATTTCGAGCACCACACGCCATCCTCATATAAATTCGTATTAGCGGGATTGGCCGCGTCGGGTCGATGACCCGACCTACCTGCAAACTTCGATTCACTCCACAATCGCCGCCACCACTAATCCCTCCCGCAACCGCCCCACCTGCAGCCCTTCGGTCAATTCTGCCGATTCTACCTATTGAATCGAAGGCGATTCAGGCGGAATCGTTGCGCGCGGCGCCCCCTCGGCAGGCAGTTCTCGAATGCTCTTCAACTCGCTCGAATTTCTCGCCTTTCTCATCATCTTCCTTGGCCTCTGGCCGCTGCTACGTCGGCAACGCAATCGACGGTGGATCGGCATCGTCGCGGCATCATTCTTCTTCTACGGTTGGTGGGATTGGCGATTTTGCTTTTTGCTCATCGGCAGCGGCGTGCTCGATTTTTTCGCCGCCGGTGCGATGCAGCACTATCCCCATCGAAAGAAACTTTTCCTGCTCGTATCGATTGCCGCCAATCTCGGCACGTTGACGACGTTTAAGTATCTCGATTTCGCCATCGATAACCTCAATGCCCTGTTGCCGGCGCTCGGGATCGATTCGCAACTGGCACCAATGCGCTTAATGCTGCCCATCGGCATCAGCTTTTACACGTTCCAATCGATGAGCTACACCATCGACGTCTATCGCGGTCAGATCGCGCCGACGCGTAACGTGCTGCATTTCTTCGCCTATCTTGCCATGTTTCCGCAACTCGTCGCCGGGCCCGTCGTACGCGCTTCGAGCATGCTCGACCAACTCGACGCCCCTGTCTGCCCCACCGAACGCGATCGTTGGGAAGGCTTGCAACTTATGGTGCGCGGCTTCTTCAAAAAGATGGTCATTGCCGATGGCTTGGCACCGTTGGTGGCGGCGGCGTTCGAAAACACCACGGTCGTGCCCTCGGCCGCGTATTGGTGGATCATCATGGCGATGTTCGCCTTTCAGATTTATGGCGACTTCAGCGGTTACAGCGATATCGCGCGCGGCATCGCAAGATGGATGGGGTACGACTTCCCTCTGAACTTCAATCATCCGTATCTGGCGACGAGCTTTCGCGACTTCTGGAGTCGTTGGCACATCTCGCTGTCAACGTGGTTTCGCGATTACGTATACGTACCGCTCGGCGGTTCGCAGCGCGGCACGTGGCGCAGCCATGCAAATTTATGGGCGACGATGTTGATCTCGGGATTATGGCACGGTGCCGCGTGGACATTCGTCGGTTGGGGTGCGGTGCATGCCGCATGCCTATCCATCGAACGCATCACGCATTGGCCACGGCGTTTACTCGCGCTGCCCGGCGGCCGGCACGCGGCAGCCTTAGTCGTATTCGCAACCGTCTTGCTCGGCTGGGTGTTCTTTAGGGCAACATCCTTCGCACAAGCGGGCAGCGTGCTGGCGATGATGTTCGGAACGCACGGGCTCAATACCGCCGCCGTGCATCAACTGATGCACTGGCGCGACCTCATGCCGCTTGCGATCATGCTTCTTTACCATGGATGGTTGCACTTCGACCCGCCGTTGCCGCGGCAGCGTTGGGCCAGGCCGGTCTTACAACCGGCAGCGCTGGCGATGTTGATTTGGTGTTGCGTCTATCTGCGCGGTCCGGGTAATGCGTTTATCTATTTTCAGTTCTGAGGAATGGCGCTTAGATGAATCGGTTGATGCAATATCGAATTGCTTGCACGTTGGCGTTGGCAGCACTGCTCGTCGGCTTGACTGCATTGCGCCGAGGCCCGGATGACGGCGAAGCGCTAAAAGCCGATCTGTTTTGGGCACAGAAGCTTACTTGGCATCAGTCGGCAACCTGTGTGATCGCTGGTGATTCCCGTGCCTGTCGTGCGTTGGTGCCGGATGTACTCGATAATAACCAATCGCACCGACGAACGTTGAATTTCGCGTTCGATTCAAGCGGCTACTCAGCCGCTTATCTCAACGCCATCGAAGCCGTGCTCGACCCGCACGCATCGGAGCGAATCGTGCTCATGGGCATCACGCCCTACTCGCTCACGCCCGCCGCGTTGGCCACCAACGAATTCGAATACCGCCGCAACTGGATGCCGTTCCAATCGATGACGGGCTTGTACGCCAAACAATCCCTGCGATACGTACATCCGCTACGCGTTGACAAAGCATATGACGAACTGATCACTGCGACACCAAAGGCGGCTACCCAAGCCGAGCGGGATCGCGAATTCCACGACGACGGTTGGCTCGCAATGAACCGTTACGACGGTCGCGAAGATGTTTATGCCGAGCATTACCGCGTGTCTTTCGAAGGCAACACCGTCGATTCGGAAATCGTCGAACAACTCCTCCAATATGTTCGCGACTGGCGCGATAAGGGCATTCGCGTGATCGCGTTTCGACCGCCAATTTCAGAGATCATTCTTTCCATCGAAAATGAATATAGCGGGTTCGACGAATCGACATTTCGCGCCGCCTTCGAAGCCGCCGGTGGTCGGTGGATGGAAATTGAGCCAACTCGCTATGTAACCTATGACGGTAGCCACGTGGGTCGCGAAGAGGCAGAGCGATACACCGCCAATCTCGCCAATAAACTCGCGTCAATACCGAACGAGCGGGTGTTTGCCGATAGCTCGCCTTAATGCGATCAGGAACTGGGTCGATTTCCAGCACCACCAACGCGAACCGATGAACCAAAATTCATCCAGCCACACCATCGAATTTCGCACCAAAACCCCTCTAACCCCCTCAAAATCGCCCTTCCCGCCCCAATTTTCGCCCTAAAATCTCCTAACGACCGGCGGGTTTTGCGGGTCTAACGGTAAGATATGCCGCAATCGAGCATGATTGCGGCGAGCTTACCAATTCAGTTTCCAGAGCATCGCGACGAGGCGTTTGCACATTCGCGGACGATTCCTCCCGGCGCTGGCGCGGCACCTAACCCAAGGAGGATGCCATGCATTTTCGTACTTCAATGAACACGCAAGACATTAATGGTCGCGCCGTGCGCGGTCGTCGCTATCTCATGGCGACACTCGCCGTGCTATTCGGCGGCATGTTGATCATGGCCGACGCATCGGAAGCCTTCGCGCAACGTCGCGGTGGTCGCAGTGGTGGTCGCAGCAGCGTCAGCCGCGGTAGGAGTGGCGGCAGCCGCTCGATCAGCCGAGGCTCGCGCAGCCGCTCCTTCAGTCGCGGTTCGAGCAACCGATCGTTCAGCCGTGGTTCGCGTGGTCGTTCGTCGTTCAATCGAAGTTCGCGCGGCTCGTCAATTCGACGCAGCAACCGTGGCAGTTCGTTCAACCGCGGCAGTCGCGGCAATTTCCGCTCGGGTTCGCGTGGTTCGTCGATCCGACGCAGTTCGCCCCGCAGCAGCTTCAATCGTGGCACGCGTCGCAGCACGCCGTCGTTCAATCGCGGCAGTCGCAACGGCATCAGTTCGAATCGTTTCGGCACGCGCTCGATCAACCGTGGCAACAGCAGCGTCAATCGTTCGACCCGCAATGGTTTCAGCAGTTCGAATCGTTCGGGCAACCGCAGCATCCAACGCTTGAATCGCGGCAACAGCACGCGCTCGGGTAATCGCAACGGCTTCACACGCTCGACGCGTCGCGGCAGCACGTTTGGCAACAGCCGAGGCACGAGTCGTCGGGGTAGCAGTACGTTCAACCGCGGTACGAGCCGACGCTCGAATCGATTCTTCGGCAACTCGCGCAACGGCAATCGCAGCTTCAATCGCGGTTCGAATCGCGGGTTTAACCGCGGTAGCAACCGTGGCGGTAGCACGCGCTTTAACCGTGGCTCCAGCCAACGATTCAACAATCGCGGATTCGGTAATACACGGTTTGGTCGCCGTGGTGTGAACCGTGGGTTCAATCGTGGTTTCAACAACAACCGGTTTGTATTCAATCGCGGTTTCGGTCGACGGTTTGGCTTCGGCCGCGCCGGTTTCGGTTTCCGCAATCGCTTTGTCGGTGCCAATCGGTTTTTCTACCGAAACTTCGGCTTCCCGGGTTTCGGTCGCCGGTATTTCGGTTTTTGGAATGACTTTGGCTTCTGCCGCTTCCGCACCAACAACATCTTTTTCGGCCATAACTTCTTCAGGCCCTATCCGTTCTCGGCATTCGGCTTGGGTGTAGGTTTCGGTTTCTACGACGGCTGCTTCGCGGCACCTATCGATTATTACCCGGCGTATTACCCGGCGTGGGGCTCGCCCGTGTTTGTCGATAACGACTTCATCATCGAAGAAGAAATCGACTTTGACGATCTCGATGACGACGACATCATCGCCGTCGCACCGGCCGACGCTTACACGTATGTGCAAGGCGACAACGTCGTAAACAACGTCAACAACACCGGCACCACCTATCGCGATTTCACGCCGACCGATCCGCTCGCTATCAAGATGCAGCAGGCCGGTCAGTATTTCGACAATGGCGATTACGGTCGGGCGGCGCGCGACTTTGAAGCGATCGCGCGACAGGACCCGAACAATGCCGACGCGTGGTTGGCTTACGGCCTCGCCCGATTTGCGACCGGCGACTACAACCAGTCGGCCGACGGCATTCGTCGCGGTATCGAGTTGTTCCCCGACGTCGTCAACACGGTGTTTGACGTGCGCGATCGTTACAAGAACGTCGATGACTTCGGCAGTCAGATTCAACGGCTCGAACAGGCCGTCGAAGCGAATCGCAACGACGCCGACGCACACCTGACGTTGGGCTTTGTGTATCACTTCACCGGTCAGCGCGAGTGGGCGAAGCAGGTGTTCGACTATCTCGAATCGATCTCGCCGCAGGATCAGCACTTGGCACGCGTGTTCCGCAATGCCAAGCCACTACCGGATAACGCTCAGCAACTCGATCGCTCGACGCTGCAGCAGCAGTTGGACAATAACGCGTCTGCACAGCAAGCGACGTACAACACGGGCTCGTCGTTCGGCAATAGTTACGACGATGGATACGATGGCTCGATTCAGTCAATGACGCCGGTCAACAACGGCGGCAGCATCACCAGTAGCGGTCGTTATACTGATGGCGACACGCTCTACATCGATGCAACTCAGCCGACGGCCCAGCGGCGCACACCCGTGAACGTCCGACCCAACCCGCCGGCGAATGCGCGACAAATCCGCGTGTTTGAAGGCAGCGTGAGCGAAGACTCGAAAGGTGCACCGCGACGGTTGTTGACGATCGATGACATCATCATCGAATGCAAAGACGTCGAAGACGACCCGTGGCGTGCCGATTTGGATATTCAGGTCGGTAACTACCTAACGAAGTACCGCGACCTGAAGCTCGGCATGCGCGTCAGCGTCCGCGGTGCCTCTGGCACGCTGTATTGGCTGACGCTGACGAGTGCCAACGAAGATCAGGAACGCGTGATGTTTACGTTGCAGGAGTAGGCGGCCTGGATTGAAAGTAGCGGATGCTACTTTCGACGGTTACGCTTCAGAATGAACCCTTAAAGAAACGCCCGGCCGTTTGGTCGGGTGTTTTTTAATGCCCATCCGAAGGATGGTTTTACCTGTAGCGGCAAAATCTATCCATCCTGCGATAATGATACTAAGGCATCAACCACCCTTTGTTTGGCAAGCCAATAGTAATTCTCATCGAGCGATTTTCGAATATCACGCGGCAACGCCTTCCAAATTTGATGGGCGACGATGCCCTTGCCCTTTCCCACAGCACGTTTTCTTAATTCCCATGCGTAAGTCAGAACGAAAATGTCCGCTCTAATCTCGTTTTGCTTGGCAAGCTTTTTTAACTGTTCAGTTGTAACCAGTACGCCATTCTCCTTTGCCACATCTCGCAGCGCAAGCACTGCCACACGATACCTCTCACTCTTACCGACACGCATGAATTGCGGCTCAATTCGAGCCGAAATGAGTTCATCCCGATATTGTCGAATATCAAAATGGAACGAAGTATTAAAAAAGGCACTAAACAGATTGATGAATGGTCGCCGTAGTTCATCCTCAGGGAAGCGCGTTTTATCAATTGTGCCCGCCTGAGTTGCTAGCCATTTCTCTGCGCCCTCGGGCGTCTTAATTTGATTGGCGACATCCAAATTCAACCATTGCGGATTTTCCGCTGCCTGCCTGCTGATATCGATCACAAGTTCATAGGCGAGTTGTTGCAGACGAAGCAGAGTGGCGACGTCTAGTGTGCACTTCATGCTCTCATCTCCGGCCGAGGGGACTACTCAAATTATCGCTTCCAACGAGATCATAACATAACTACCAATGTACATTCTAAGCTTAATAGGAAACCCGAGCCTGTTCATCAGGATGTCGAGGGTCGTAGCCATAATACTCCTGCCCCGCCGCGCGCAGCGCTCGCACCAACGCCAACGCCTGTTCGTGCCGCTCGAACCGCTCTTCGACGCTGAGCGTTTGGAGATAATCGAGCAAACTCAGATCGACTTCGTCGGCGTGATTGTTTTCTGCCGCCGGGTTATTTTCGCGCGGAGCGTCACTCATAGCGTGAATGATACACCGCCACCATCATTGCTGCGATTCCAATGCAGATTTAGGGCGGGTTCCACCAAACGGCCTCGTACGGAATAAGGGCACTCTTCCAAAGTTAGTTTTGATAATCCGTATCGTTCGATGCGTTTCTAATCCCGAGGTGTATCCAGCCCCGGCGTCGCTATCAAAATACCCGCAACGGGTTTATGTCTAGTACGGATCGGCGGGTGGAACCCGCCCTACACGGTGGCGGCAAATCACTACCCCCCCGGAACTTCCGCCCCACCTGCGTTACAATACCCCTATGAGCGATTTCCCCGCCGAGGCCCAGCGTATCGACCGCATTCGCGATCTGATTGCGCGCTTTCCGAAGCAGCCCGGCGTCTATCTGATGAAAGACGACAAGGGCCGCGTGTTGTACGTCGGTAAGGCGAAGGACCTTCGGGCGCGGGTGAGCTCATACTTTCAGGCGTCGGCCGATCTGCTCTCCTCGCGCGGTCCCGAAATCGCCAGCATGGCGGCGCAGGTCGAAGATATTGACTTTCTCGAATGCGATACGGAAGTCGACGCCCTGCTGCAGGAAAACCGCCTCATCAAAGACATTCAGCCACCCTACAACGAGCGGCTTAAAGACGGCAAGACTTTTCCCTATATCGCGATCACCACGCGCGACGATTACCCCGGTGTGTTCATCACGCGCACACCGCGACCCAAGGGCACCAAGATTTACGGCCCCTTTACTTCCGTGAACGATTTGCGCGACGCCGTCAATGCCCTGCAAAAGGTCTTTAAGTTTCGCACCTGCGAGTTGGATATTCGCGAGGACGACGACAAGAAGCGGTTCTTCCGCCCCTGCCTGCTCTACAACATAAAGCAATGCACCGCCCCCTGTGCCGACAAGATCAGCCGCGAAGATTACAAGAAAGACATCGAACGCTTCAAACGCTTCTTAAACTCCAAGCAAAGCACGGTGCTGCGCGAGATGGAAAAAGAGATGCAGGCGCTATCGACCGAGTTGCGTTTTGAAGAAGCGGCGCGCATTCGCGATCGGATCAAGGCGATTCAAAAGCTCAACATGGGCCGCACCGATACGCTCGAATGGCAGCCCGAATCGTTCTATATCGACCCGGCCAAGGGCCTCGCCCGCCTCGCCAAAGTGCTCGAACTCGACGAACCGCCGCGCATCATCGAAGGCATCGACATCGCTAACTTGCAAGGGCAAGAGACCGTCGGCTCGCTCGTGTGCTTCATCGACGGTCGGCCGCTCAAGGCGGGCTATCGGCGCTTTCGCATCAAAACCGTTGAAGGCATCGACGATTACGCCAGCATTCGCGAGGTCGTGAAGCGCCGCTATCGCCGGGCCGGTGGTGGCGAAGAGATGTATCCCGACGTTATTCTCATCGACGGTGGCCTCGGCCAATTGCACGCGGCAATGGAAGCCGTTGAAGATCATTTCGTGAAACCGCCGATGGTGATATCGCTCGCCAAGCGCGAAGAAGAAATCTACGTGCAGGCGCGCAAACAACCGATTCGACTGCCGCGCAGCGACGAAGGGCTGCGCATCTTGCAGCAAGTGCGCGACGAGGCCCACCGCTTCGCCCAACACTATCACCATATACTGCGGGCCAAGCGGCAGTTCGATGAAGATGTGAACGCGGGCAAGCGACCGCCCAAACGCCAAAAGAAAAAGAACGCCCGCAAGACCGACGCCGGCCTCAATCGCAAAAAGGGCGAAAGGGTCGTCGAAATCGAACAAGAGATTCCGCTCGATGTGATCGACAACGATTTGCCGACGATCGACGGATACGACGTTGATATGCCGCCGCCGGAGGAAGAGGTGCAACGGCATCCGGAGGTGGACTAAGCCGTTTTGCGGATTGGGTTGGACCGATTAGCATCGGCGGGATGCTAACCACATTCATTCTCGCAGCAGGTAATGGTATTCCCAAAGAGGTGCCCTATGTGGTCGACCCGATCGGCCACCTTGCGGTGCTCCTTGGTATTCTCGCGATCATCTTTTTGATTGCGAATGACAAGAAGTTTGGAAAGATATTTAAGATAGTTCCCGCGTTGGTTTTTTGCTATTTCGTGCCGACGGCATTTAGTGCGGCCAACATTATCCCAGTCAAATCGGATCTGTACGAGTTTGTATTCCACTTTGTGCTGCCCAGCAGCTTATTCCTTTTGACGTTAAACCTCGATTTGAAGGGAATCGTCAGGCTAGGTCCCAAAGCAGGCTGCATGCTTTTGGCGGGCACGGCTGGCGTCGTCATTGGCGCGCCGATCGCTGTATATATCTGGCAGTCGCAACTGCCAGAATCCGGTCATTTACCACTCGCTTACCTTGCCGGCAGCTGGATTGGCGGCGGTGCCAACGCGGGCGCGCTGCAGAAATCGTTTGGGGTTCAGGATGTCGGTCCCATCGTGGTGATCGACGTCTTGGTCGCAAACGTATGGATGGCGGGATTGCTGTATTTCGCGGCCAAGCCTCACGTGATTGACCGTTGGCTCGGTGGGGATACGACAGCGATAAAGGACTTGGAAAAGCGACTCGAAGATTACCATGCTACCACCGCACGGCATCCGACCGTTGGCGATATGTTGACGATGCTGGCACTTGCATTTGGTGCTACTTGGATTGGTCATGAACTCTCGCTATGGCTCATAAAGAAGCCTTGGTTCGCTGACCATACGGATTATGTAGGGGCCTTTGCGTGGAAAGTCATGATTGTTACGGCGCTTGGGGTCGCCGCCTCGTTTACCAAAGCGCGATCACTGGAAGGCGCGGGAGCTTCCAAGGTGGGTAGCGTAATGATATACCTCCTGGTGGCGTGCATCGGTGCCGGGGCCGACTTTGCGGGCTTAGCAGATGCCAAAGGGTATTTGTTGATCGGCGCAACATGGATGCTCATTCATATCACGGTACTCCTTGTCGTTGCAAAGGTTATTCGTGCGCCGTTCTTTTTCGTTGCAGTAGGCTCGAAAGCCAACATCGGCGGCGCGGCGTCGGCTCCCGTTGTTGCCAGCGCGTTTAATCCTGTGTTGGCACCCGTTGGCGCACTGCTTGCTATAGCGGGATATGTGCTAGGAACCCCCGCCGGAATCGCGGCGGTCAGGTTAATGAGTGCGGTACTCGGCAAGTAAATAGCTGAGCTGCGAACCGTATTCGCGGTCACAAAAGACTCCGCATCACCATAACGAAAAAGCCCCCGGCCAATGGCCGAGGGCTAAGTGAAGTTCGCTAATCTATCGTTTGCAGCCGTGACGCTTTACGTCGCGTCGCTTTGCGGGCCTGCGCCGGCACCTGCTAGAGCGGCGTCTTCGCCACCTTCTTCGGGCACCTGCACGCCTTCGATCGAGAGCTTCATTTTGCCGTCGTCGTCTTCCTTGGCGTCCACGATCATGCGATTCTTGTTTTCGTAGGCACCGCGGAGCAAGCCTTCGGAGATTTGATCTTCCAAGTGCTGCTCGATGGCGCGGCGTAACGGTCGAGCGCCGAACTTCTCGTCGGTGCCCTTCTCCAACAAGAACTGCTTGGCCGCTTCGGTGACTTCCATGGTGAAGCCCTTTTCGGCGAGCCGCTTACCGACCTTGGCCAATTCGAGATCGACGATGTCGACAAGTTCCTTGGTGGTCAGCTTACGGAAGCAGATGATCTCATCGATACGGTTGATGAACTCAGGCCGGAAGTAATCCTGCAACTCATTCTTGAGGATTTCGACCATGCGATCGTAGCTCGTGTCATCATCCTTCTTGGTGAAACCGAACGTTTCGCGGTTGGTGATTTTGTCTGCACCGATGTTGCTCGTCATGATCAACACGACGTTGCGGAAGTCGACATGGCGACCGAACGAGTCGGTCAGGCGACCTTCTTCCATGATCTGCAGCAACATGTTGAACACGTCGGGATGTGCCTTTTCGATTTCGTCGAGCAGCAACACGGCGTACGGTCGGCGGCGGATGCGCTCGGTGAGCTGGCCGCCCTCTTCGTAACCGACGTATCCGGGAGGGGCACCGACCAATCGGCTGACGTTGTGCTTCTCCATGTATTCCGACATGTCGAGCGTGATGAGCGCATCGTCGGAACCGAACATGAAGTTGGCGAGGCTCTTGGCCAACAACGTCTTACCCACACCCGACGGACCGACAAAGATAAAGCTACCCATCGGTCGATTCGGATCTTTCAAACCGCTGCGCGAGCGACGCACGCTGCGCGAGACGGCGCTGATCGCTTCATGCTGCGAGATAACGCGCTTGTGCAGCTCGTTTTCGAGTTCGAGCAGACGCGTGGCTTCTTCTTTTTCGAGCCGCGTGAGCGGTACGCCGGTCATAAGGCTGACGACTTCGGCGATGACTTCTTCATCCACCACGCCGTCGATCTCACTGCGGCGGTTCTGCCAATCTTTTTCGAGTTCGTCGAACTCTTCCTTCATCTTCTGCGCCTTGTCGCGCAGGTCGGCGGCCCGTTCGTAATCGGCATTGCGCACCGACTCGTCTTTTTCCATCGTGAGCCGCTTGATGTCGGCGTCAAGATCCGACAAGCGCGACGGTCGCGTCATCGACTTGAGACGCACGCGGGCACCCGCTTCGTCGAGCACGTCGATCGCCTTATCCGGCAGCACGCGCGACGGCACATACCGCATCGACAGATCGACCGACGCGGCCAAGGCCTCGTTCGTGATCTGGCAGCGGTGGTGCGCTTCGTAGCGATCGCGCAAACCCTTGAGGATTTCGATGGTTTCTTCGCGATTCGGCGGTTCGACCAGAATCTGCTGGAAGCGGCGCTCGAGCGCGCCGTCTTTTTCGATGTACTTGCGGTATTCGTCGAGCGTGGTCGCACCGATGCACTGAATTTCGCCACGCGACAGGGCCGGCTTAAGCACGTTGGACGCGTCGATGGCACCTTCGGCACCACCGGCACCGACCAGCGTGTGCAATTCGTCAATAAACAGGATGATGTTCTTCGCGCGGCGCACTTCGTTCATGACCGCCTTGATGCGTTCTTCGAACTGACCGCGGTACTTGGTACCGGCGACCATCATGGCGAGGTCGAGTACGACGATGCGCTTGTCGGCGAGCAACTCGGGCACGTCGCCATTGACGATGCGCTGAGCAAGCCCTTCGACGATCGCCGTCTTACCGACACCGGCTTCACCCAGAAGCACCGGGTTGTTCTTGAAGCGGCGGCACAAAACGACGAGCAAGCGTTCGATTTCTTCGGCGCGACCGATGACGGGGTCGAGACCGTCCTGCTTGGCCATCTCGGTCAGATCGCGACCGAACGAATCCAAAGCGGGCGTGCGCGACTTGCCACCCTTCCGCGTGCCGGTTTCGGCGCTGGCGCCGGCGGAGACTTCTTCTTCGCCACTGCCCGCACCCAAGAGGTTCAGCACCTCTTCGCGGACTTCTTCGAGCTTGATGCCGAGGTTCATCAGCACCTGTGCGGCAACACCGTCTTGCTCGCGCAAGAGGCCGAGCAACAAGTGCTCAGTGCCAACGTAGTTATGGTTGAGTTGGCGCGCTTCTTCGATCGCGTATTCGATCACCTTCTTCGCGCGGGGCGTTTGCGGCAGCTTGCCCATCGTGACCATGTCGGGACCGCTCTTCACGAGTTTTTCAACTTCGAGGCGAACCTTGCGCAGGTCGACCTCCAAGTTCTTCAACACGTTGGCGCCGACGCCGCTGCCTTCCTTAACCAGACCCAGCAGAATGTGCTCGGTACCGATATATTCGTGGTTGAAACGCTGTGCCTCTTGGTTGGCCAGCGCCATGACCTTGCGTGCCCGATCTGTGAATCGTTCAAACATCTTCTGGGCCTCTCCTGCCTGTTGGGGGCCGCCCCATCGCAACCCGCCGGTCAAAAAACGGGCGATTCATTCGCCCGTAGTCGATCAAGTTAAGCACTCGGATCATACCGAATCGTGTTTCGGGACCCGCTATGGCGATTGATTGTCCGGAAACAATGCAACTCGCTCGTCCAAATTCTAGCCTGCGCAGGGTTTCCCTTCAATTTGGGCCAATTCCTACACAGAAAAACAGCCTTCTAACGGTCTATCGGATGATTATGAAGACGGATAGAGACGTGAAACGGCTGGAATTCTCAGTTTGAAATTGCGAACCGGACTTTCGCGAAGCAGACCGAATTTTGTAACGGAATGAAGTCGCAAACGGGACGGACTGCGCCTTAAGGCACATACCACTTGCGCGCGGCTTCGGCCTCTTGCGAGCGCGGCGCGACTTGCAGAATTTGCCGACAGACGTCGTTGCGAGCCCCTTGGTCACCCGTCTGATCAAACAGTTGCGCAAGCCGCAGCAATAAATCGGGACGCTCGGGATCGAGCACGCGCGCCGCCTCAAACGCGTGGATCGCGTTGGATAATTCACCTTCGCTGACAAAGCGCTGGCCGTCTTGAAGCAGATCGTCCGCTTGTGCCGTTCGAACAGCCAATTCGCGATGTCTAATGACCGCAAACCACTGCGCGAACCCCCACCCGAGTACGGCCAATAACAAACAGGTATAGACCAGCCAGACGGGCATCACGACAGGCGCGATCCATGTGCCGGCGATGTATAGCGACAGGCAAGTTGCAAAGAATAACGCGAGCACCAACCCGAGCCACTCGCGCCGAAGCAGCACCAAACCACTGCCGGGAAACAAGACGTTTAAAACCCAGATCATGCCGACACCCTAGCGCATGCGGCCTTATAGAACGACCTCTTTTAAACTCGTCCAGGCGATAAAGAACACCACCGCCAAAGCAGCGATGGTCGCGCCGGCGAACATGCCGATCCACGAGAATGACTGCTTCTTATTGCGCTTCTGCCCGAGACTGTTAAAGCCTAGCAGTGCGCCAATGGCCGCAACCACCAACGTGAGTGCGGTAAATCCAAACACACCCGGCTGACGAATCTTGCCGAAGGTGCCTTGCGTGCCGACGAGGATCACGTTGCTTTCCATGCGGAAATTCTTAAACACGAATACGCCGAGAATGCCGAGCGACGCGAGGCCTATCACTGCGAGAATGATAGAAAGCTTTGCCTGCGTCTCGTGCAATCGAAAATTGGGAAATTTCACGTCAACCATCCTCTGCAATGCGACGACGCGATCGGTCGTCGAGGCCCTGCGGCGATCTGGCCCGCCGCATCCCACCGGGTTCTCATAATACCTATTGCCCGCGAGCATTCAAATCCCGCCCTAGATACGCCGTTCGATGGCGACTGTTCGCCCGCAAGCGGTCGGCGCGTCCGCAAATATCCAACAGATTTGCGGTTAAGCGGCTGTTACGATTCACAACCGCCTCCTAGGATACTTGGGAAACAGCGAGGCTTGCACCCAATGAGCGACGAAAACATCCCCAGTCACCCCCGAACCGGCGAGCCCATCATTCGCGTGATGATGATGCCGCGCGACACCAATGCCCACGGCACGATTTTCGGGGGCGTCATCCTCAGTTACATCGACCAGGCCGGCGCGATCGAGGCGCGTAAACTCGGCTGCGCCCGCGTCGTGACCGTCGCGATGGACGGCGTCGAATTTAAGCACCCAGTCTATACCGGCGATGTGCTTACGCTCTACGGTGAGACCATCCACGTCGGCCGCACGTCGGCACGGGTGCGGATCAACGTGTTTGCCGAACGCTTTGAGCCGCCCTGTCAGATTGAATTCGTGACCACCGCCGAATTGGTATTCGTTGCGATCGGCGAAGATCGGCGGCCCATCACGTTTCAGGAATGCCGAGTGCGGCAGTCGGAGAAGATATCCGAAAAGAAGGCGTAAACGAGCCCGTAGCCTAGGTCCGTCCCCTCATCTCAATCCACCCTATTTCTTGCGAAGACTGGGATCAATATTTAAACCGATCGGCGCGGCGGGTGTACCGTCGCGTGCTTGCAATTGCGCCGAGTCGGGTCGGGCGAAGTCGGCCAAGTCCGACGCCGTTGGCAGCGTAATTTCCAACCAGTCGCAATCGAAATCGGTCCGCAATTGCCCCTCGGCGAGATTGGCTGGCAACAATACGGCGTCTCCGACGGTAAAGGGCACCGACTTTTTGCCGTCGTAAAGAATCGCCCCGCTTCCCTTCAACACGAACCACAGCACCGGCTCGGCATAGGGAATCTCCTGCTCGAGTTCGCCCATGAAACGCACGCGCTCGATTTGCACGTTGGGCGATGTGATCAGCCGTGTGACCGTCGTAAACAAGCTGGTGATATGAGAGCGTTTTTCGAACGGTTGATAGTCAAACGCATCGCCGCTTAGATCGAACGCGTCGGCACCGGCCCCGCGACCGGCGCGGCGTCGAGCGCAGACGTCAACGGCAAGCACACCCGCGTCGATTTCGCAGGGTCTGCCTGGGCGGATGAAATAAGCGTTGTTTGCGCGTATCGATAATGCTTGACCGTCACGAATTAGCGTCGCGCCGGTCGGTGCAGCCAAAATATAGAACGCGCGCTCAGCTTTTTCGGAGGCGATCTCTACCGATGACGAGCCGGTGTTGATGAGTTTGACCGATAGGGGAAAGCGCTGGTTTACCAGTTCCACTCGACCGAGCAGATCGGTGCCGCCGGCCTCGATTGCACGGTCGAATGCAACACCCTGCTGCGGTCCGCCGGCAATGGTTGAGACGTCACCCTCGGTATCGCTGACCACCGTCGCGACGGAGCATTTTGCCGACAGCAACGGATGCTCGGCATTCACTGCGGCGCAGGCGCGGCGGAATTCGCATTCGGGCAGCGGCACACCGCCATCACTATCGGCGGCGGGTTTGAAGATGATGGGGCTTATCTGCGACATAACTCAACAACTGATGAATGCGACAAAACCAACGAACGATTGCGACACCTAAATCCACCCGACCGCCTTGGCTGCCAGAATATAGGCCATCGCCAACACGATTTGCACCGCCGCGAAGGGAATCGCCGTTTTAACGAAGCCACCGAAGGACATATCGAGCTTTTGCTTGTGAATGATCGTTATAGCGACCACGGTCGAAGCCGAACCGATGGGCGTGATATTGCCGCCGAGGTTGGCACCGAAAATCACGCTCCACCAAAAAGGCGAATCGCCGGGGATTTCCTGCGTGCCGAGAATCTTGGCGAGCATCGCAGCAAGCGGAATGTTGTCGGTCACGCTACTTGCAACTGCCGATGCGACCGTGAGCGCGGCCGGGCCGGCCTGATCGCCCAACTGAATTAACTGGGCGATGCCTTTGCCGAGCAACGCCAGCACCTGCGCGTGTTCCATGACGTGAATCACGATAAACAGCGATGCGAAAAAGCCGAGCAAGTCCCAATCGACGGTGGAATAAAACCGGTTGACCTCATGCTTGAACACCAACAACACGATGGCGGCAAACGCGATCGCAACAAACCCCATGCCGAGTTGATCCACCAACGGCAGAATCGACTGTAGCGATAAGGCCAGAATAAACAACACGCCGATGATGGCGTAGAAATTGAAGAACCGGTTGGATTCGATACCGTCGTTCTCGTCAAACGTAGCGACGAGTTGCGCGGCTTCGGTCTTTTCGTCATCCGTCGTGAGCCCGCGAATCTTGAACAGCTTCATGCCCATCCACAGCGTTACGCCCGTCGCCACGACGACATAGGGCGCGGCTACGAGAAAGAACTTCACAAACGAAATGCCCGCCGTCTTACCGACGATGATGTTGGGCACCGAACTGATCAGCGTCAGCAAGCCGCCGACGTTGGTCAGCAACGCCTCCGTCAATAAGAAGCCGAGCAATAAATTGTTGCGCTTGAGTTTGCCGAGCGATACACCGGTCAAGGAGCCGACGATGATCATGGCCGTCACGTTGTTTAGCATGGCCGAAAACAAGACCGTCATCAGGCCGTAGTAGATCAACAGTTTGACCGGGTCGCCGCCGGAGGCCTTCGTGAGTTTGATCGCAATCCACGAGAAGATGCCGCTTTGGCTGGTGACGTCCACGAACAGCCCGGCCCCGAAGATGATGGCGATCACGCTCCAGTCGATGGCCGGAATGTACACCGGCATCTTCACTTCTTCGCCGAAGGCGTTAATCACCGGCCCGAACGGCAATAAGCCGCAACCCGCTGCGATGAGCAACGAAACAATCGCAAACACGCCGGTGATGATCGACTTCTTGGCGTGGATTTTCTCTTCAAACGCCAACGCCAAAATCATCAGCAGCAGAATGAACCCGAACATACCGGTTTGCCAACCGGGCACGTTGTGTACGGCATGGGAAGCGCCGTCACCGGCGGCAATTAGGTTGAGACTCAACGTGTGTAACTCGTGATGCATAATGACCTGTAATGTGAGATTGCGAAGTTGGCAGTTGCGATGCGGCTTAGATCAAGAACAGCGGCAGGTTGCGAAATTGCGTGGCGATCATGTGTGCCATACCGCGGCGCGCGGGCACGTCGTCATCACCGGCATGCAGGCAAAGCAGTTCCGCTCCGTTCTCACCGATGAGTGTGTGGTAGTCGCGCACGCGATGGCCGAATCGAATCACACTGCTGATGTCGCAGCGCTTGCCCGCGGCACGCAAGACCTCTTCACACGACTTGATGTACGCCTGCGGTCGATGCAGCAACTTGTCTTTCATTTCGCGCCGCGCGACATCGGTTTCGATTTGCGGAATGCGTTCGATCTCGTTCATAAAACGTTCGAACGTGGCATCGTCTTCAATATGGGCCAGCACCAACCGCCCGTCGAGCGGTGTGAATCGCACACCGTAATCGACCAACACGTTGTCGCCCGTCAGGTGATCGGTCGCAGCAACCACGGTGCCGCTGGTCGATTCTCGCTGAATCACGCGACCCTCTTCGTCACACGGCAAGATCAACACCGGCGCCGAGGTTTGCCACACGATGGCACCCAACAGGCTTCCGAGACCTCGCAATTGGCCGCGTTCGGCTTCGGCGAGGTAACGGTGCGTCACGATCAAGTCAGCCTTTTCGTTTTCGACGCGACTGACGAAATTGCCGGCATCCTGCAACGCATCGACCGGCAAGCTGCGCCACTCGGCGTTGTCGCGATCCAAAATGTGCCAGCTTTGGCGTAGTTGTTGCCAAAAATCGCCGGCGACATCGGGCTGTTGATCGGAAACGACGAGGATTTGCCGGAAATGCTTCTCATCGTGGGTGAGCACGGGCATATCGGCGCTTTTGAAGACCGATTCGAATTGATCGAGTTTGTCTGGCATGTCGGGAATGCTACGAAGCGAACCGCAGCCTTGCAATTAGAGCATTGGTGCGATTTTGGAAAGCGTAGGACGCGTCTTGCGCGATATGCTGTTGCTGATGACGGTCATCTCGAAATTATTGCGAGGCGTAGCCTACCTGTGGGCCGCGCCGACCACAGCCCTGGGGCTGCTATTGCTGGTGCCCGCATTGCTGACCGGCGGCGGCGTGCAGGTCGTGTGCGGTGTGGTCGAAATCCACGGGGGCATCGTGGCGTGGCTGCTGCGAAAAGCGACGCCGTTGGAAGGCGGCGCGCTCGCGTTGACGTTGGGCCACGTGGTGCTCGGCCTCAATCGAGACGCGCTCGATATCAGCCGCGAACACGAGCGCATCCATGTGCGCCAATGCGAGCGCTGGGGGCCGTTCTTTATTCCGGCGTATTTCGGTGGATGCCTGCTCGCCCACCTGCGCGGTGGCCGCGCCTATCGCGACAACCCGTTCGAGCGTGAGGCGTATGAGAATAGTTGAGGTTGAGGTTGAGGTTCGACCGAGGCATTCGACGAATTAACGACTAATTGGGATTCAGACAATTCGACTCGATAGGCATTGATTTGTTCTACGGGATTAGTCGAGTCAAAAGGCCATTCCGCTTAATGCCAGAAAATCGAAATTGAGACCGTCAGGAAACTACGCCGAAGGCGTTACGACGAGTAGCCCCGGGTTGCCGCTACAGCGGCTACCCGGGGTAGAGGGATTTATCGCGGCGCTCATCCCCAACGGGGTTGCGGCATTCTCCGACCGCGACCGAACCATGCCGCAACTCTTTCAGAGTTGATTGGGTTGATGAATCACCTAGCCCAGGGTAGCCGCTTCGCGTCAACCCTGGGCTAATGGGAGTAACGGCTTCGGCGTTTGGATTCAACTTACTTCGTTAACGAGAAGGGATGGCTTAACCCAATTAACTGAGCCCCAACAGGTTCGTCGAATACAGACATGTTCTCTAGATGGACACGCAAAAAAAATCATCGACGGTGGCAAAGGCGTCTCGCCTGATTTCACCGCCGAGACGGCAATGCCACAACGATTCCTTACGCCAATGGACTTAGTCGTTTCGATAACCGCGCAGCTTCTGGTATTTCTGTTTTAGCTTGGCCGAATCGCTTTGGGTGTAATCCAAGTTGACGGTTGCTGCTTCCCACGAGCCGTACGTCGGGTTCGGCAACACGATCCACTTTTGCCCCCACATGTCGGCATGCTTCGCGGCGATTTGTTGCCGCATTTGTGGATCGCCAATCTTGGTGCCGTCGAGAAAGTCATTCATATCGTCGCCGACCAACAGCAGAATGCGATAGTTCTGGGCGACGAGCTTGCGGCGATCCGTTTTGTTCGATTGCCACTCCGTTCCGTTGTCATTCCCTTTGGTTAAGACGGCATCTGGGTCATCGCTTACGGGGAAGCCAACGGCTTTCAAGTTGCGACGGGTGGCGGACTCTTCATCGGCTTTGCGATTGGTGACGTAGATCGTTTCGACACCGCGCGATTTGGCATATCGAATGAACGCTAATGCACCGGGCATTGGCTCTGCTGCTTCTTCATCGACCCACTCGCGCCAGGATGCACTGGAATAGAAGGCATCGTCGCGCACCAATTGGGCTTGATAGGGCGAGTTATCCAAAAGTGTTTCATCCACATCGCAAATGATGGCCGGTCGCTTGTTTTGATAACCACCGGCGGTTTTTTGCTCCAACGAGGCAGTCCAGTCGGGATTGCTCAGCGCCGCATCTAGTTGAAGCTTGGCTTGTTGAAATGCTTGGTGGCAGGCGGCGTTGTACTCCCCCGCCGTTTGCATCCAAAGCGTGGCGTGTAGGTTTTCATGCGTGTGACGGGCGCAGCCGGTTAATCCGCAACAGATGAGACTACACGCTATCGATAACACGACGTTTCGCATCTCTACACTCCAAAAGTTGAAAGTCATGCGTGTTGCAAGCGAATTCACTTGCAACCTGCGCGAGTTGTAACGACGAACTCTGGAATGTTCAAATTCAGATGTTGTGAAATGGGAGTGAGATTTTGATTCGCAAGATTTAATTGCGATCTCAATTCATAAATACTTAACAGTTGCCAAACCGCCAAACGATTATCCTTTGGCTTGCTCCGCGTTATAAATCTCGCCACCCTCGGCGCGATAGGCCTGCAGCACGGCAGCGGCCTCCGCTCGGCGCACGCCTTCGATCACATCGATTCCGGCCTTTCTAAACGCCTCGCGCCAATCGCTTGGTTTGTGTCCTTCGTCGAAACCGATCGCCCTCACGTCGTCATCGTGAGCGCCAATCAGGATGGTGCGAATGCCCGCCCAGTGAATCGCCCCTAAACACATCGTGCACGGTTCCGCCGACGTGGCCAATTGCAACCGCGAATCGGATAAGTCGCGCTGCCCCAGCGCCGCGTGGGCCATGGCCAACGCCACGACCTCACCGTGCAAACACGATTGGCCCGTGCTGGGCACCAGATTCACGCCGACGGCGATCGGTTGGCCGCTTTTTTGGTCGAATACCGCCGCGCCGAACGGTCCGCCCGTCGCGTGTTTGATGTTTTCCGACGCGAGTTCAATCGCCAACGCCATGCGCGCATCGTTCGACGCGTACGTCGACGACATGATCTCATCGTGTCGCGCCAACAACCAATCGGGCAGTCGTATCGTAATTTCTGTCGCACTCATCACTGGGGGATTATATCGAGGCTGCGATTCCGCGTATCACGAACGATTTAAAGATCTCGACCACGCCGCAAGCGGCGAATCGTAAAAAAAAGAAGCACGACGGCAACCTTCGTCACCGTCGTGCATGGATGATTCGATTACGTTGCTGCCAGCCTAGGCTTACGGCACCAACAGGTTCTGCTTGGCATCTAGCGCCGGCAGGCCGAGGAGTTCGCGTGCAGCGTCTTCGGGGCGTTCGATCTGACCGAACGGTGCATGCAGATCGGGCAGCGGCGACCAGCACAATGGAGCGACCGTACGCGTGAAGAACTTCAACTGGCGATCGAGCGTGATTTGCGGCGCGGGCGAATCGGCCAGCGTTGCCGCCTGCATCATGCCCGTCACACCGAAGAGGCTTTCGGCCAATTCACCGAGCGAACTCGGTCGCGGGTAGTGCACGAGTTTAACTTCAGCGCTTTCTGGAATGTTGGCCATCTGACGTACCGCATCGACGGCATCGCTGAGGCTACCGAGACGATCGACGAGGCCCTTTTCCAGCGCGTCGCGACCGCTGTAGATGCGACCGCCGGCGAGTTTCTTGACCTCTTCCTTCGGCATCTTGCGGCCTTCGGCCACGCGCGAAAGGAACTGGTCGTAGGTTTCCATGATCCACGACTGCAGGAAGTCCTTGTCGTCGTTCGACAGACCTTTGTGACCAGAACCGAGCAACGACCGTTCGCCGCGCTTCATCTCGTACACATTGATGTCCATGCGATTGATCGCCGACGCCTGATTGGCCAGCATCGCAATCACGCCAATCGAACCGGTCACTGTCGTCGGTTGTGCGTAGATGAGTCGGCAAGGTGCGGCGATGTAGTAACCACCCGAAGCGGCGACGGTTGACATGCACGCGATGACCGGCTTTTCGGCGTCCAACTCTTTCAGTGCTCGCCAGATGATGTCGGACGCGTATGCCGAACCACCGGGACTGTCGATGTGCAGCACGACGGCGCGAACGGTCTTGTTCTTTCGAATCTCTTCGATCGTCTTAACCATCTGGTCGCGCATGATCAGCGACGACGCAAAGCCTGCACCGAGGTTCATATCGACGATCGGGCCGCGTGCGTGCAAGACGGCGATCTTCGGGCCGACTTGCTTGTAGCGGTTTTGCGCGTCCTGCATTTCCTTGGTGATTTCTGTAAGCAGGTCTTGCAAAGACGTCACGCGAGCCAATGACGATTCAAAATCGCGGGCGCGCTTGAACTTTTCGCGGCGCAGGATGCGTTCGCGGTAGTCGTCGTAGTAGCTGATGACGTCGACCAACTCGCGATTTTTGGCGCTTTCGGGTTCATACAATCCGATGTCGATCAGTTCTTTGACTTTTTCTTCCGACAGGTTGCGACCTTCGGCGATCATCTTCACATAGTCGCCGTACCAGCTATCGAGCAGTGCGCCGTATTCGCTGGTGAATGCGTCGCCGGGTTCGCGCTGATTGACGAAGCCGGGATACTTAAACTTGCCCGCCGTGATAACGTCGTATTCGATCCCCTGCATTTGGTAGTAACCGCGCATGTAGGTGAACACGCGACCGATACCGGGAATGACGAGCGAGCCGCTCGGTGCGATGGCGATTTCATCCGACGCACACGCCAGGAGGTAGCTGTTCGGATCGCCACTGTTGAGGAACGATCGAACCTTCTTGCCCGACTTGCGAAATTCAAACAGGCCCTGTCGCAGGTCTTCCACGTGTGGCAACGCCAGTGACAAACCATCGAGGTTGAGCAACACGCCGCCGACTTCGTCGTCGTCGGCGAGCTTTTCGAGGCGTTCGAGCAACTCCTGCGAGGTGCGCACGCGACCGGGCAGGGGCACGTTCAGCGCCCGCGCCGGCACCAGAAACGGATCGATGTTGATCTCGACCAGCTTCTTAATTGGATTCGCCTTTTCCTCGTCCGCGTTCGCTTCGGCCTCATCATCAAACGCGAACACCGTCGTCGGCATTAGGCCAATGACAAATGCCAGTAACGCCAGCAGCGGCTTGTTTCTATCGTTCGTCCACATGGGCTTCGTCTCCTTCGTTCAACGAATCATCTCGTTGCGATTGTGCTTGCAGTTATTTCCGTATTGCGCTTCGCGCGACCGTTACCGTCGCGATTCACTTCAATTTACCGTCGGCGGCCGCCAGTTCGGCGTCACCGCCTTCATTCGATTCGAGCGGCACGCGTTCGATCTCACCTTCGGTATCGATGGTGATGGTTTGATAGTTTTTGAATTCACCATCACGAAACCGCAGCCGCCAGTCTTCGGCGTTCTCCGACCAATCGATCACATACAGCGAGTCATCGATGGCCTCTTCCCCTTCCCAAACGTCTGTTGCTTCAGGCTTGGCCTCATCCTCCGCCTCTTGCGAAAAGACCGACACGAAGCCCTTTAGAAAGCCCGTTTTCTTCGGGCGAATGCGCAACAGTTCCGGATGCGATGCGAAATCGACGTATCCATCGAGTTCCGCCACCGTCGCCGGCCAACGGTCGTAATCCTTCGCAAAAAGTTTGCAGTGGTATTGCAAGGTGCGCAATCGTTCGCAGGCGATTTGCTCGCGCGCCAATTCGGAAGACGCCGCCGCCGATGAGCCGAGCGTGACCGCGGCGACTGCCGGATTGTAGACAACACCGACCGGCACGGGCCCCACGTGGCGAGCATAGAACCCGCTCACGCCGATCTTGATATCCACACGCGAATCGGCCAGTGCCTTGTCGAGCGCTTCCGGGCTGGGCGGGCCGGGTTGATCGCCCGACGCCCCGACGGCGAGAACCATATACGGATGCGCCAACTGATACAGCCGCTTCCAACTGATCAGGCCTTGCCAATCCACGCTCTTTGACGACGGCAGCGTGATGAATTTCTTCGACTGCTCGCGCCAATTGGCTACGGCCATGTCGTGCCACGTGGAAGAGTTGGACACGATCATCAACGCGGGCGTTGACTTCTCGACCTCGGCTTCTTCGTCGCTGTCATCCGAACCGCTGTCTTCGTTGGCGGCTTCGTCATTCTTTGCCGCATCGGGCAGGTCTTCGAAGAAGATCACGTTGCGATAGGTCACCGGCAGAATACCCGAGCGCTGGTAGTCGGCCGTCGGATCGCGCCAAAAGACCACATCGCCATCGATCTCATCTTCGTACCATGCGCGACGGCGTTCCTGTTTGGTACGCGTCTTGTTGTCTTTTTCGATGTAGTTGCGGATGGCCTTGATGGTGCCTTCTTTGTTGCGCAGGCGGAACTGAAAGTACGTATCGGGAAACGGCAGAAACCCTTTGCCCGGCAGCACCGTGATGCCCATGTCGCTGCCGGCGCGGCTACCGACCGTTCCGATTTGCAAACCGGCCAAACCGTCGGCGGCGGTTTGCGAAACGTTGCCCAGGTTCACGACGGCGTTGGCATACGCCTCGGCCGGGCAATTGAATTCGTGCTTGGTCTCACCGAACAGTGCTTTGACTGCGACGCCAACCAGTGCGTTCCACTGCACCATATAGGTTTCGCGCCAGCGACCGTCCTTGTACATGCGAAGCTCGTAATCGATCGTGTCAAAACCGACCAAGCCCGTGAGCATGCTGTTCGATTGCGTGTCATCATCGACATCGAGATTTAGCCGCGAGAAAACCAGCGTCTCTTTCGAATTGCCTTTGGTCGATTTCTCCACGCCGAACACATTCGAATCGAACTTCAACGCTTGCGTGGCTTTGATCACCGAGCCGTCGTCCGTCGCCGCAAGGAATGCCAGCGTTAAGTCCGGCAACTCCAGGCGATACACGCCTTCGTCATCTTCCGCGGCAACGATGTCGAGGTTCTCAAACAGCTTGCCCGTGTTCTCATCCTGAATGATCGAGCGTACGCGCTCGACGAGGTCGCCCACCGGCCAGTCCGTTGCCAGCGCCCATTGCGGGCGACCGTCGCGGTCTTGTGCGTACGTGGTAAATCGAATCGACGTATCGGGCCATTCGAGCAGCTTCTCGGCGACCTTCAACAGCGCGGCCGGATCGATCGATTCGTCTTCGTCGTCTTCGTCAACGCTCAATTCAGGATCGGGCGTGGGGAACAGGCTCGCGACAGCATCGACCAGCTTGGCCGTTCGCGATTGCTTCGCCGATTCGCCCAGCTTCTTCGCCGACGGGATGTACAACTCAAAGTGCGGCGCATCGAACGTGGGCTTGGTCGTCTGGGCGCTATCGCTCTTCTCCGCGTCGGTCGACGGTTCGGCTTCTTTCGCCGCCGTCGGCTTCTCTGCCGAACCGTCGTCTTTGGCGGATTCCGTATCTTTATCCGCCTCGGCAGCGGGCTTGTCATCCGCTTTTTTGGCCTGCTCCTGCTTTTGTGCCGGGGCCGTCGTCGTTGGCACGGCATTCGGCGTCGTCGCCGCGCCGAGCGTGGCGGCCAAGCCGATCGCGCCGCCCAGCAGCCACAGCGGCAGTTTCATCCAAGTCGTGGGCATTCGCTTCAAGGTGATGCTCCCTCCCGTTGATGGGCGTTTGGTCGTGGCCCGGTCGCCGCCCATTCGAGAAAATAAAAACGTTTATCGATAGCGTTAAGCCGCCGGGGCAACCCGGGCAACGCGGCATGTCTGGCCGTTACGGCACGGCGTTAGGGTGAAAATCGTATCTCCACCGACCCAACCTGTGTTGAGGGATGTTCCCCACCTCGCCATGCTGGAATGAACGAGATTTTCGGGCGGGCTTCACGTTTACGGTCGCTGAGCCCCGACGTCCGGAAATCCGGGCGGCCCGGGCCACCGCCGCTCAGGCACCACCGCGCTGGGAAAGGAAGCCGACACTCGATTGAAATAATCGGTCGGAGACGTCGCCCTCGCTGACGCGTTCGCTCTCTTGCGATAGGTCTTCGAGGTTGGCCCGGCACATCAGGCATTGAACGTCGTCGAGATGAAACCGGGTGTAAGCATCCCACGGGTCATCCAACACGCCCAGAACGTACGACCCCAGCGTGCTGCGCTTTAAACAACTGAGCCGCCCCTGTCGCCAGACGCGTGAGACGGTTGTTTCACTGGAGAGCTCGCCTTCCCCAAGCAAATTCCGTTGCGCTTCGTCGAGGTCTTCGATGTAATCGCGCAGCTTGGCCAACGCGCGAAACTTTACGCCCGCCACGCCCTTTTCATCGCGTTCCAGTCGGTCGGCGACTTCCTTATTTCGCAACCCGACGTAGAAGATCAGTTCGATGACTTGCAGATCGTCGAGTTTGTCGCGATCGCGCAGTTCGTCGATCAGGCGGCGGAGAATTGCCGAGAGCACGTCTTGTTGTTGACGCGTGATTTCGGCCTGTGCCGCGCGCGCGCTGGGCGTTTCATCCACGCCGGGATCGATGGGACGTTGCGCGTCGTCATCGATATCGAAGCCGGTCGCGACTTCGCGGCGGCGATTTTTCTTGGTTAGCACTTCGCCGATTTTGTAACGCAGGATCGCAAAAAGATATGTTTCGAGCGAGCGCGACTCGTCGTAATTCGCCAGCGACGTTACGAAACCCATCAACGTTTCCTGCAGCGCGTCTTCGGCCTCACCCGGACCGCGCAGCCGCGAACGCGCAAAGGCCAGCAAGCGCCCCTGATACTTATCGATCAGTTGCTTCCAGGCGCGCTGATCCCCTTTGCGAATTTCACGCACCAAGAACAAATCGGCATCGGGTGATTCGGCCAAAACACATCCCTATCGTCGTCGCTGGAAACAGAGTGCACGTCGCTATCGACGTCACGGTAGTTTAATCGAAATGCGTCGGTCGCAAGTTTATTCGCCAAGCGATTGAGAATCGCCCAGCCTTGGATGAGCACTTAGCCACCGGCTATTTGCCAATGGTTACCCCGTGAGCCCATGCCCGATGAAACGGAACGCGGCGATCGTACGCGGAAATGGTTGACGCGAATTACCCCTGCCGCCGCGCCAGCACTCAATTTCTGTGGCGTGCGCAAACACTCGCCCCACATTCATTAACGAGAGCGCTGCTTGACCGTTTCGATGATTTTGCGGGATACCGGCGGGTCGCACCTAAAAATGAATCGGCCCTAACTGAAACACCACCACTGCCAACGCGCATGCCAACACGCCCGCCCCCACTCGCGCGATCGTGCTGAAACGCCGCCCCAATCGACCGTCGGCGACGACCTTAAGTAGGCACGCCATGACCATCAGAATTGCCACGCTCAGAATTTGCTGAGGCCAACGGTTTTCGATGGCGTGATCGGCAATTCCGTAATGCGTGACGGTCTTAACCTTTTTCGACGGCTTGTGATAGGTCGTGGAACGCTTTGTGGAATTCGCCTTGCTCTTCGACGAGCCCTTAGATTTACGGTCGTCCACCTGAGGCGTCGCATTCA
>JAUIHO010000043.1 GCA_030432035.1 Phycisphaerae bacterium | reverse complement strand
TCAATCGCACCGTGGCGCAGATTCACGCGCTGCTGTACCTCTCCGATCGCCCCCTGCATGCAGAGGAGATCGCGACGACGTTGTCGGTCGCGCGCTCGAACGTGAGCAACAGCTTACGCGAGCTGCAAAGCTGGGGCATCGTGAAGATCACGCACGTGATGGGCGACCGCCGCGATCATTTTGTATCGCTGACGGACGTATGGGAGATGTTTCAAATCATTCTCGACGAACGCAAGCGGCGCGAGATCGACCCGACGCTGGTGATGTTGCGTGATTGTCTCAACGAAACCAATAAGAAGTCGAAGGCCGACGCGCTGTTGCGCGAACGCGTACAGTCGATGGTCGAATTTTTTGAAACCACCAGCAGTTGGTATCAGGACTTGCGTCGATTGCCGACGGGGGCCGTGGTGAAGTTCGTCAAGATGGGCGGCAAATTGCGCAAGATGTTGGGCGTCGCGTAAGCGTCGTTTTTTTAGGAGGCGGTTTCTGTGGATACAGAAATAACTGACAAAACGAGTGCGGTGGCGGGTGGTATCGATCCGCGCGTCCAAAACACCCGCGGCCTCATCCTTTACGACGATCAATGCGTCGTCTGTCGTCGCCTGCGCAGCAAAGTCAATCGCACGCTGACGAGCAAGGGGTTTGTTTTTTATTCACTGCACGAGTGGCGTGAAACGCATCCAGAAACCTCGGCCAACGAGATGGCGTTGGCATTGCCCGATGGCCACATGCTCGGTGGCGCAGAAGCATTTCTTTATCTATGTCGTCGCGTTTGGTGGCTCTGGCCGTTTGCAGTGATTGCGGGGCTGCCCGGCGTGCGAGTGCTCACGCGGGCGGGCTACCGCTGGTTTGCGGCGCGACGTTATCGATTCGGATGCCATTGCGAAGGTGAGGCGGGCCAATGCAATCTAACCAAACGGGACAACTAAGCGCTGCGGCGCGGCAACGATTTGCGCGATTGGAAGGCAACGCTCCACTTACAAGCGACTGGCTCCACACCGTGATGATTCACTACGCCGTCGCGCCCGAACGTTTGCAACCGTTCGTTCCATTCGAACTCGATACGCGCGACGGTCGAGCATACATCAGCTTAGTGGCTTTCAACATGAGGCGGTTGCGACCAACGCGTTTCGAGCGACTTGGTGCGTTGTTGTTTGCGCCGATCGGAAACCATCCGTTTTTGAATGTGCGCACCTATGTTCGCGACGGCAACGAGACGGGCATCTACTTCCTTACCGAGTATCTATCAAATCCGATCAGCGTACCGTTGGGGCCACCAGTATTCGGGCTGCCGTATCGATGGGGTCGCATCGACTATCAAAACGAATCAACGAAATGTGGCCGTGTGAATGGTCGCGTTTGCAAGGCCTGTAACGGTCCTGCCCTTGAGTATGAAGGCCACCTCGATAGTCGCGCCTATAAGCCCGCTCGTGCCGGTTCACTCACCGAATTTCTGATGGAGCGCTACACGGCCTTCACATATTGGCGTGGCATTCGTCGTCGCTTTCGGATTTGGCATCAACCGTGGCCGCAGGTGCCGGTGAGTATCGACATCAAGAATGACGCGCTGTTGCGCGAGCAAACGGATTGGTACGACGGTGCAGAACTATGCGGTGCCAATTATTCACCGGGCGTTACGAATGTTTGGATGGGGCGGCCGCGATTGATGAAGCGGCGATTCGCATCAACCAACGCAAACATAGGAAAGGTGGTGTTGAGATGACCAAGGCGATCGATAGATTGACGAACACGCACACCAATTCGTTAACTACGTCAGAACAGTGCATGAAGTTTGCTTCCTCTCCCTCGCAGGGAGAGGGTCGGGGTGAGAGTTTCACTCAACTGCATAAAGCTCTTAACCCTAAGGATCATGATGGGCTGGGTGGTCGAGCGACTCAACGACCTGCGTTGCCGTTGCGCATCGCGGTTATCGCGATGCCCGCCCTTGCGCTCGGCACGATCGCCTTCATTACCAGTGAGGTTCGACCTTGGTTGCGCATGTGGACGTTCGCCTTCGCGGTGTACTTCGCCTGCAAGGCGTGGGTGTTGATGGTCGCGCGCTGGAATGGTCAGCGATTCACATTCAAAAGACTTCTACAGATTGTGTTTTGCTGGGCAGGAATGCAGCCGGAGCCGTTCGCGACGGTATCAAATCGGGAATCGCGTCAAAACAAAACCGAACCACCGCAAGCGAAAATACTCGAGGGTCTTTGGAAGTTTCTTGCCGGGCTATTGCTGTTCGCCACAGCGGGCACGCTACAGCGACAATTTGGTGACTCGGTCGCCGTCTGGGCGTGCATCAGCGCGTATTGCCTCGTACTGCACTTCGGCATTCTGCATTTCTTCGCTGCGTATTGGCAGCGAGCGGGCGTACCGGTCGAACCCATCATGCAATGGCCGGCACGCAGCACCAGTCTTAACGACTTTTGGGCACGACGTTGGAATCGTGCGTTTCGAGATGTGTGTCACATTCTAATCATTCGTCCCACGCGCCGGTTACTCGGGCCGGCCGGCGCGCTGGGGCTCGTCTTTATCGCGTCGGGTTTGGTGCACGAGCTCATCATGTCGGTGCCCGCGGCAGGTGGCTTCGGCGGACCGTTCGCGTACTTCACGCTGCAAATCCCCGGTTGTTGGTTGGAGCGTCGTGCGTCAATGAAGCGGCTCATGCGGCGACGCGTTTGGATCGGTCGCGTGTGGACGGCGGCGTGGGTGATCCTACCGTTGCCTTTGTTGGTGAACGCGACGTTCGTCCAAAACGTGCTCGTTCCGTTCTTCACAGCGATGGGAGTGATGCAATGACCATGTTGACGCCCGAACAATGCGTATTCATCGGTGGGTGGTTGCATGTCGCTGTGCTGATGGCTGCGGTGCAAGTTCCGTTCGTGCTGGACTGGCGTAGCGAACTCAAACCCTTGTCGCCATTCTTACGGCAACTCTTTCTCGTCTATAGCGCGTTCATTCTGCTAACGATCGTTGGCTTTACGTTGATCTCTTTGCTATTCGCAAACGAGATCGTCAACGGCGGCACGTTGGGTCGCGCCGTGTCAGGCTTCATCGGCTTCTTCTGGTTCGCACGATTGGGCGTGCAGTTCTTTGTGTTTGATGCGAAACCGATCCTGAAGACTTGGTGGATGCGCCTCGGCTACCACACGTTGACGGTGTTGTTTGTTGGATTGGTAGTGCTATACGCGGTGGCGGCTTTTCGGTGACTGGCAAAGGTGTAACTCGTCGAAAGAAAAGTCGCCTAAATCATTCGTTAGAACAGAATCCGGGTCTGTCCGAATGATGCGATACCGCGTTGGAGGCATTCTGACAGAATTCTCGAATTCACGCGATTTTTTCGGTTTCCGGCCGGAGAAAGGCGTCTGATTGAAGCGATCCTTGAACCTCATCCCTAAATCGCGGTAGCATATCGGTTTACGGAGGAGAATGTTCACCCCTTATTTTCCCAAGCGAGGACTCGAATGATGGAATCTTGTATGTGCCGCGTGCGCGGTGGTTTCGCGGTCGTTGCGGCCGTTATGTTGCTTGCTTCTTCGGCTTTCGCACAGCCTGCCAACGATGATTGCGCCGATGCGATCGTCATCGGTGATGGTGTGCACTTTTATACGAACATCGACGCAACGACCGACGGTCCCGAACATCCAATTGGCTGCCAGTTCGGTGGGCGAACACCCAGTGATGTTTGGTTTCAATACACGGCAACTTGCACGGACGATTTAACCGTCAGTACATGTGGAACCGTCGATTACGATAGCGATATCGTTATCTACGATGGTTGCGATTGTAATAACCTTGTGCTTCTGGGCTGCAATGATGACGGGCCGGGTTGCTCGGGGTTCTCGTCTGAGCTAACGGTGCCGGTGGTGGCCGGGAACTGCTACCTCATCCGAATCGGTAAATACGAAGCGGGTTTTTCCGACGGTAGCGGTACGGTGCTCGTTCAATGTGGTCCCCCCGCACCGGTGGGGGCATGTTGTTTGCCCGATGACTCGTGTTCGCAAATGCTCGACGGCGATTGCACCGGCGCGGGCGGCGTGTTCCAGGGTGTGGGCGCACCGTGCTTGCCGAACCCCTGCAGTGGCGCTTGTTGTGCGACGGATGGTTCGTGTGTCACCGTGTCCGAAGCTGAATGTGCATCTGCCAATGGAACTTATGACGCCGGTGCCGATTGTCAGTCGGTTTCGTGCACGGCGGCGTGCTGTCAGTCTGACGGTAGCTGTACCATCGTTTCGGAATTTCAATGTACGACGTCAGGCGGCCAGTATAACGAAGGTGCCGATTGCCAATCGCTCGATTGCACCGGTGCCTGCTGTTTGCCGAACGATGCTTGTATCGTGACATCACCGTTGTCTTGTGCGCAGCAGAACGGTCAATACAACGGAAACGGTTCGCCGTGTACGCCAGATTTATGTCTGACGATCGGACCGGACATTGTCTACACCGATATCGACGGTATTGCGGATTACGGTCCGGTTGGCGGCATCAAGGCGTATTCGCTCGGTAGCGATACCTGCAACATCGGCGACGAAAATATGCTGTGGACCAACAACGGAACGCCCGGTTTGGCCATGAACATGTATCGCTTGCACGACGGTCAGCTAATGCAGATCGGTATGAGCTGCGGCAGCGGGCAACGGTTGCGGTGGCGGCCTAACCTGTAACGGCGTCGGCGGTCAGCAACTCGGTGCCGGTTGTCTCGATAGCTACAGCGCTGGCTATAACGCGATCCAGGGTAACTTGATGCCGCGTTCGGGTGTGCACGGTTATTCCGGCGCATTCATTGGTCCGTTGGGGGCAGGTGGTAGTGATATCGCGGGCCGCCTGCAGGTAGCAGAAACGGACCTGAGTTCCACGACCTATCCCGGTGCGATCTACTTTGTTGAAGGTCAATATCAAGCCACCGACGACGCTACGGCCGGCAACGCGATGAATAACGCGTCGTATCGCCGAGTAACGGTAACCGGATCGCTCGATCTTTCGTTGCAAGACAGCACCCAGACGGAGGTCCCCGCGATTGAAGCGTGGCGCGATCATGGCGGTGGTGTAAATACGCCGGATGCATCGGTCGAAATCGTCAATGTCGATATCCCACTCGAAGGTCGTTTCATCGTGGCCGGTAAGGCCGACGACTTGGGCGGCGGTCAATATCGCTACACCTACAACGTGATGAACCTAAACTCGGATCTGGCTGCTGGCGGATTCAGCGTACCGATTCCGGCGGGTGCATCGATCAGTAATGTTGGCTTTAACGATGTCGATTACCACTCGGGCGATCCGTACGACAATACCGATTGGAACTCGTCGGTTACGGCGACCGAGGTGAGCTGGAGTTCGCCTGAGACGTTTAACCAGAATCAAAACAGCAACGCATTGCGCTACGGCACGATGTATACATTCTGGTTTACGGCGGACGTCGCGCCGGCCAATGGCAACGTCACGATCAGCTTATTCAAGCCGTGGATGCCCAATGAACTCGATGCCAACCTCGTCGCGCCCGATACGGGCACAGCCACTTGCGGCGGCGACTTGGGTGACGTTAATACCGACACTCTAATCAACGGTAACGACGTTTCCAACTTCGTCGATTGTCTGACGACGGGCTCAACGTCGGGCGGCAACTGCGCCTGTGCCGACCTGAACGGCGGCGGCGTGGATATGACCGACGTAGGCGCGTTTGTGAATGAGTTGCTCAGTCAGTAATCGCTGCTGTTTTCGGTAGGGTGGGTTGTACTCAACCCACCGAAACACCGTTGATTGATAACCTGTAATGAACGTTGCCCCGTGTGCCAATTAGGTACGCGGGGCTTTTCTTTTTTCTTTGTCCGAGATCAAAGTTTCAATCTGCCAAAACGCTTTTCTCGCTGCTCAAACGTCGATTTTTTCGGCGATTCGTTGCTTGTCCGCCGTATGCCTTCGGGTTTTGCGCGATGACCGTCTTTGAAGGCGTTCGCTTCCTTGGCAAAACCCCCTTTTACCCCGATACTCCCCGCTTTCCCGAAAGTTTGGGCGGCGGTCGGTCAGGCCGTTGCCGCTCCCAGAGATGAGACGCGATGGATAGAACCCCAACGAGGATACTCTTGGCCAAGATCGGACTCGACGGACACGACCGTGGTGTCAAAGTGCTTGCGCGCGGCCTGCGCGATTCGGGCATGGAGGTGATCTACACGGGCCTCTGGCAGACGCCGGCGGCAGCGGCCAAGGCGGCAGTCGAAGAAGATGTCGATGTGTTGGGGGCGAGTTTTCACAGCGCCGCGCACCTGACGTTGGTGCCGGTTCTCATCGAAGAATTGAAGAAGCTGGGGCGCTCGGATATTCCGGTCGCGATCGGCGGCATCATCCCGCCGGATGACGTGCAGGCGATGCAAGATGCGGGTTGCGCGCTGATCTTCGAAACCGAAGTCTCGATGGAGAAGATCGTTAGCGACGTGAACGCCTTGGCGGATAAGGTCGTCGAACAGCGCCGCGCCGCCGAGCAGAGCGATCAATTAGATAAATGGCTAAATGGGCTGGCGGCGGGCGAACGCGTCAGCATCGGCCGGGTGTTAACCTGGGTGGAGAACGGGGCGCCTGCTGATGACATTGCGAAGCGTTTACCGCCGGCCAGCCATAATATCGTCACGGTCGGCTTTACCGGCGCGCCGGGCGTGGGTAAGAGCACGCTCATTGGTCGGCTGATCAAAGAATTGCGCAAACGCGATAAGCGGGTCGCCGTATTGGCGGTCGACCCGGCCAGCCCGCTCACGGGTGGGGCGTTATTGGGCGATCGCGCACGGATGACGATGGCGGCGGGGGATGACGGGGTGTTTTTGCGCTCGTCGGCCAGTCGCGGTGAACTTGGTGGTATTGCGCCGACGACCGGCGCGATGATCGAAGTCCTGAAGCGCACCAATATCGATGTGGTTTTGGTTGAAACCGTCGGCGCGGGCCAGAACGACGTGACGGTGCGGCAATATGCCTCACCGTTGGCGTTGTTGTTGATGCCGGGCGCGGGTGACGATTTGCAGATGGAAAAGGCCGGTATCGTTGAAGTCGCCGAGTTGTTTGTAATCAACAAGGCCGACCTCGATGGGGCGGGTAAGCTCGAAGCGCAAATCCGCGAGACGGTCGGCAGCGATCGACCGATCGTGCAGACGGTCGCGTCCCATGGCGAAGGCATCGACAAGTTGGCGGATGAGATTCTGGCGTTTAAAAAGTAAACGCCGAAACGTCGGAGCCGCGGCCTGTGGCCGCATGAACCTCGGCGGCAACACCGATTCGAGCGAAGAGCCACGCAACTTGTAGCGTGCATCCCTTGATGCACCAAAAATTCAGCGGCAAGTAACGACAACGCGAATAAGATCCAATTGTTACGCCATGCGATGGGAATAGCGGCGTAACCATCAACATCAGTGGAAGATAGCAGCATGAAGATTTTGTCGTTAGTGAAATACGTGCCGGAATCGACGGCCAAGATCAACGTCCTTGACGATGGCAGCGGCATCGATCCGAAGGGCGTGAAGTTCGTGATGAATCCGTTCTGCGAATTCGCCGTCGAATCGGCTTTGCAGTTTCGGGAAAAGAACGCCGGTGCCAACGCCGAGATCACGGCGCTTACGCTCGGCCCCGATGCAGCCGTCGATGTCTTGCGAACCGCCTATGCGATGGGCGTCGATCATGCGATGCACATTTGCGATCCGCTCTTCGAGCAGGCCGACGATTTGATGGTCGCGCGCATTCTTGCGGCAGCCGTGAAGGATGGCGGCTTCGACGTCATCTTCGCGGGCAAGCATGCGATCGATTATGACCGCGGTCAGGTCGGTGCCGCGTTGGCCGAGTGTCTCGATATCCCGCATGTGGGAGCCGTTACCGATATCGAATGGGCAGGCGATTTCAAGAGTGCCACGGCGAAGCGCCGTATCGAAGGCGCGGAAGAAATCGTCGAAGTGCAACTTCCCGCGCTGTTCACGATCGAAAAGGGATACGTCGAAGCGCGTTACCCTTCGTTGCCGGGCCTGATGAAAGCCAAGAAGAAGCCCATCGACACCAAAACGTTTGCCGATCTTGGGTTTAGCGCCGATGACCTATCCGATGCCAATGTCGGCACGCGCATGCACGGTTATGCACCGCCGCCGCCGCGACCGCCGGGCCGCAAGATCGAAGGCGATGCAGCGGCGCAGGCCAAGGAACTGGTCCGCATTCTTCGCGAAGAAGAAAAGATCATCTAAATGAAATTGAAAAAGGCCGTGAGAAATCACGGCCTTTTTTTTATCTGAACTGCTGCAAGCGTATATCGCTTATTCGCCGGACGTTCTTTCGGCGTCTTTCTTTTCTGATTCCTTAGCTTCGAAATCTAACGACGCCGAATTAATGCAATAGCGTTGGCCGGTTGGCTGAGGACCGTCGTCGAATACATGGCCGAGATGCGCGCCGCACCGACTGCATTCCAATTCCGTCCGCACCATGCCGTAACTCGTGTCGCGGTTTTCTTCGACGTGGTCTTTGGCGACGGGTTGCCAGAAACTGGGCCAGCCGGTGCCCGATTTATATTTCGTGTCGGAACTAAACAATTCCAATCCGCAACACACGCAGCGATACACACCGTCGCCTTTGTGGTCCCAGTACTTGCCGGTAAAGGCCGGCTCGGTGCCTTTTTCGCGCGTCACGTGAAACTGCTCGGGCGTGAGTTGAGATTGCCACTCGCTTTCGGTTTTCTCAATTTTGTCGGACATCGCGGAAGCCTCCTCAGATTCGTGGGGCTGACTCGACGTGGTTGGCGGCGACACACTCTCGTCGGCGGGCGGTGTTGCGCCTTGATTCTGGCTATTACAACCGACCGTCATGACCGAAAATGTCAGCACGGCCCACGTCGTCAGGATGATCGAATTCGTCATGGCTCAGTATAGCTCCCGCGTGGTTCGTCTGGAAATTCCGGTACGACCAAAGGTTATTGCCGAATTTGATTGCGTTCGTGTTAAAAACATCCGATGTTGCATGGTGTACCGCTTGTACGGTTATGAACGCCTTTGGCGGCTGTCATACCACAGGATTTTGCCATGAGCCTTAAAGCCTTAGATCGTAAGCACTTATATTGCGACGACTGTCGCGCCGATCTTCCGCTGTATCTGCCCATACCGGGCGAAACGGGCTCGAGTTGGTGTTGCGTCGGTTGTGATGCCCGATATTTCGGTGTGTTGGATACGGACGCAGAGCCGCAGGCGCTGGTGCACGTTCGACCTGCGGACGACCCCAATCCGCGCGTGATGGTCGGTCGCGAAATCGTGGCACAACTTTTCCGTCGCCGCGATCGCGATAGTCGCGTGCTCGAGTCGCGCAAAAATATCCGGACCGACTGCACCGAAACGCTGACGTTGATCCTTCCGGATCGGCGCGTCTCGGCGACGAGTGTCGATGCGTCGGTAGGTGGTTTGGCATGTTTGGCCGACGACCCCGTCGCGACGGGCCAAGCGCTGATGATTCGTTTCGAATCGCTCGTGAACACGCCGATTTGCACGGGGGAAGTGTCGAATTGCGAGCCGCAGGGCGATCGCTTTCGCATCGGCATTTCGTTTACGCGTTAGGCAATTCCGCGTCCGACTTCGGAAGCTCGATCTTAAACGTCGCACCTTGCCCTAATGTGCTTTCGACGTCCAACGTTCCCTGCATTTGCGTCACCAAGCTGCGACTGATGTGCAAGCCCAAGCCGGCGCTGCCCGACTGGGCGTCTTTGGTCTTCGTGCTAAAAAATGGGTCGAAGATGTGCGGTAAGTCGCTTTCGGCAATTCCGGGGCCATTGTCGATAACGCTGATGGTGACGCACTGATCCTTTACGCTAGCGGCGACCGTCAACTTGCCACCATTCGTTCGTAATGCCTGTCGTGCGTTGATCAAAAGATTGAGCAGCACCTGCTGCAGTTGCCCCGCGTCGGCGCGAACGGCGATGCCCGGTTCGATCTCGATGTGCGTGGCGATTTTGTCTTTGGTCCAGTCGCGGCCCGATACTTCCATCAACTCTTCCACCAACGGTCGTATTTGCACCGTTTCGATTTGCCGCTCGCCATTGCTACTGGTCGACAGAATGTTGCCACACAGTCGCCGCAGTTGATCGCCGCGGCGCACATTGCGCTCCAGTGCCTTGCGCCACAGCGCCGGGTCGTCTTTGGTCAGCACGTATTGGCTGTAACTGAGCAAAGGCGTAAGCAGGTTGTTCATTTCGTGGGCAACGACAGCCGTCATGGTGCCGACTGCGGCGTAACGCTGCAGCGTTTCGAGCTGCGCGCGCAGCGATGCGAATTGCGATTCCAACCCCTCGAGCTTTTCGGCGAATTCAATCGGGGAAAACCCGCCGCTGGCTTCGGGGGAATCGTGTTCGTCAGTCTTGCCGGACAAGGGAGAATCACCGAGCATAACGGGCATCATAAACAAAGTTAGCCGTTCGAGTGAGTGCAGCATGTTCGGCGCTCGACTCGGCCTTGTGAATAGTTGGCGGGTGAAAGATGACGTTGATGATGAGTGTTTCGGGTGTGCGCGGCATCGTGGGCGAAACCATGACGCCGCGCTTGGCTGCCGATTTGGGTGCGGCGTATGGAACGCGACTGAACGGCGGGACCGTAGTCGTGGCGCGCGACTCGCGTATTAGCGGCGCGATGCTGGAGAATGCCGTATCGGCCGGGTTGCAGGCTGCCGGCTGTCGCGTGATTCGCCTCGGCATCGTCAGCACGCCCGCCGCAGGGTTGATGATCGGCGAATTGAAAGCTGCCGGTGGGATTGTCATCACGGCTAGCCATAACCCGATCCCTTGGAACGGCATCAAATTTCTTACCGAGCGCGGGTTCGCGCCGACGCCGCCGGAAGCGAAAGCGATTTTCGATATCTATCACGATTCGGCGTTTAAATTGCGCGCAGCGGAAGACGTCGGCGCGGGAGAGTTCAACGATCAGGCCATCGATGTGCACGTGAACAAAGTGCTCGGCGTGATTGATGGTGACGCGATTCGGCGACGCAAGTTCAAGGTCGTTCTGGATAGCGTGAACGGTGCCGGCGGCGAGGAAGGGCGGAAACTGCTTCAAGGGCTCGGTTGCGAAGTCATTCACTTAAACGCCGAAGCGAACGGTCGTTTCGCTCATACACCCGAGCCCACGCGCGAGAATCTGACGGATTTGTCGGCAGCCGTGGCACGAGAAGGAGCGGACATCGGATTTGCGCAAGATCCCGATGCGGATCGACTGGCCGTGGTTGATGAGGCCGGTACTTATATCGGAGAGGAATACACGCTGGCTTTGTGCAGCCGCCATCTGTTGCAGCAAAGGCCTGGGCCGATCGCGGCCAACTTGTCGACGTCGCGTATGGTGGACGACATCGCCGCAGAGTTCGGTGGCGCGGCACGCGTGATTCGTACCGCTGTTGGTGAGGCCAACGTGTCCGACGCGATGATTCGCGAGCAAGCGGTCTTCGGCGGCGAAGGAAACGGCGGCGTGATCGACCCGCGAATTGTGTATGTGCGTAATAGCATTGCAGGCATGGGCATCGTGCTCGACTTGCTGGCTGCCGACGGCGGTTCGCTGAGTGGCATTGTCGGCAAAATTCCGGCCTACACGATGGTGAAGGAAAAGATCGAGATGGACCTGTCGGCGGTGCCGGCGTGGCTAGAGAAGATCAAGCAAGAGACCGACGGTCGCGTATTGGATCAGGACGGTGTACGCGTGGATTGGGACGACGGCTGGGTGCATGTCAGGCCGTCCAACACGGAGCCGATCGCGCGGGTGATTAGCGAAGCAAAGGACGAGGCCACGGCTAGGGAACTCGTTGAGCGCGTGATGAAGTTGCGGTAATTCGGTGCTGTGCCCGGAATATGTGAAATTCGAGTGAGGGGTTGTGTTTTGAAGTGATTTCGCAGTGCCCTGCGTCGTCTCGCATTCGCACTGGCAGCAAGCTGACCAGTGGCACCCATCATTGGGCATAGACGAATGGTACAGGCGACACGCATTTTAGTCACAATGGTCGTGGTCTTCGCGAATTCACAGGCTTGTCCCGTCAAAATCAGTCAGCGCACCGACGGGGCCATTTCGATAACGGTCGAGTACAATCTGCCACGCATCATTCACGGATGAAACACACTGCCAGCGGAGGGCTGCTGCGATTTCCGATTTGCCATCCAATTCAACCGACCCTGTACCCACGACGGAGATCGCTTCGGGCGGCGTGCTGGTTACCGCCATGGGCGGGATTCATCGCTTCGGCGTGATTGTGTTGCTATGCCTGTTGTCGGTGGGGATGTGCTTTCTCATATTTCCCCGCGTTGGCATCTGGTGGTTGGCGTACGTTTGCATGGTGCCGTGGTTGTTGGCGACGGGGTACGCCGCCAAGGCTCGGCATGCCTATGTCGGCAGCGTTCTGTTCGGTGCCGGTTACTTTGCGCTCAACGTGCATTGGCTGATGCCGATCACGATTCCCGGTTACATCACGCTGTGCATGTTCTTCGGGATGGTGGCACCGTTGGCGGCGTTGGGCATTCGACAGGCGAAGCGCCGCGGCGTGCCGATGGCCATCGCCGCGCCGGTCGCGTGGGTTGCGTTTGAGTATTTGCGCTCCATCGGAGGGCTCGCATTTCCCGTCGTATTGCTTGGGCATAGCCAATATCAACAGCTTTCGATCATACAAGTCGCCGATCTGGTCGGTGCGTATGGCGTGAGCTTCATGTTGATGATGGTCAACGGCGTGTTGGTCGATTTGATGACGCTGCCGATTGTGATCGATCGGCGCGAGGGTCGGCCCAAGCTGTCGATCGGCGTGCTGGCGACGGCCGTCGTGGTGAGCCTGACGCTGATATACGGCAGCGCGCAGAAGAGCGAAAAGCACTTCACCGAAGGCCCGACAGTTGCCGTCATGCAACACGACATTCTGAAGCAGGTTCCGCCGGTGCCACGTCGGCATTTCGATCAGGGTGAGTTGTTTGCGGCGCATCTTGAACTGACGCGCATGGCAGCGGGCGGGCAACCGCCACCTACCGTGGTCTTGATGCCCGAGGCGATGGTTCCGTTTGTCTATCCAAACGCCGAGTTTTTGCAGTACGGCCCGGATGACTTGGCGCTGATTTACAAAGATCGTTTGGCGTACACCGAGAACAAGCGGATTGTGACGCAAATACAACAGCTATCGCGTCAGCAGTATGACATATTCCAACAGCTCGCGACGACATCCGGCGTGCCGATCGTTTTCGGATCGGGCGGTTATCGCGTGGATCGCGAATTCGATCCGCCGCGCGTAGGCGCGTTTAACTCGGCGTATCTAATTGAGCCAGGTGGATCGGTGCCGACTGCGACGTATAGCAAGCGGCACATGGTACTGTTTGGCGAGTACATCCCGTTTCGTTATTCGATTCCGTGGATTTATGACACGCTCAATTCGCTCACGCCCTTTGCCGATTACGGCTCGCATTATTCGCAGACTGCCGGCGCCGACGCACCTGTGTTTGAAATCCCGTTAGACGATGCGGATATGCCCACGCTCCGGGCTGCTACGCCGATTTGTTACGAAGAACTGATGCCGTATATCTGCCGCGACTTCGTGCGACCGACAGCGGGTGACGAGAAGAAGGCCGTCGATGTGCTGCTGTGTTTGAGCAACGATGGCTGGTTCTTCCATGCGTCCGAGCTCGAACAGCACTTAGCGGGCGGCGTGTTTCGCGCCGTAGAGAATCGCATCGCGATCGCGCGTAGCGTGAACACGGGTGCCAGCGCGATCATCGATCCGAACGGTCGCATCAGCACGCGCGTGGCTGCCGACGAGCGGCGGTTGGAGAGTTTGGACGAGGTCGAAAAGGCCCTGCAGGATTTGCGCAACACCAGCGACAAGCTTAAGAATCTGCAGGCGTCGTCACCGAAGTTTCAGGATACTTATGCGGCGGCGAAGCGCATCGCGAAAGATCAATTGCGGCGAGCGTGGCGATTCCTCGGCCCCGAGTTCGAGTTGTATTCCAATCGCGTCGAGCGCTTGCTGGGCAACGTACGTCCCAATAATCCCGTTTGGAAAACTTCCGCTCAACTGCTGACCGAACAGCTTGACGATGATTTGGGAATGGTACGGCGCTGGCGCGACTTGCCCTGGCAAATGCCGGGCGTGGCAGCGGGCCCGATTCAGCTCGATGCGCGGGTAACGCTTTACACGCGCTGGGGCGATTGGTTTGCCCAGTTGCTGGTGGTGTTGGTCGTCGCGTTGTACCTCGATCGATTGGGATTGCGTTGGCGGCGTCGTCGGCAACGTAGGCAAGCTACGGAGAGCAACGAATGAAATCGATACGCGCACTCAGCGGCATCTCGGTACTCATCGGAATTTTGGTCACGGGTTGTAGTCAGCCGCCCGAAATGGGCGTGATCGACACCAACCAGCGTCGCGCCTTTCGTCAGGCCGCCGTCAAATGTCTCGAAGACGCCGCTTTCAGTCGGTCGCCATCGCTGCGGATGCAATCGTTGGAGGCGTTCGGCAAAGTCGCGCCGAAGGAAGGCAACGAGTTGAAGGCGATTCCGCTCAACATCGAGAACGCCTATCCCGGTGCCAGTTTCGCCGCGCTGCTGGCCGCGGGTGAATCCAATAGCAAACAATTGATTGAGTTGGCACGTACGCGTTCTGAGGCGAACGATAAAAACGTTCGCGCCGCGGCGCTGTTTGCGTTGCATCAATTTGGCGAACGTCGACGTACGGGCGAACTCGCCGTGCTGTTGCTCGAAGATTCTGACGAGACGGTGCGTGCCAACGCGGCTTTGGTGCTAGGGCGGTTGAAAGACCCCAAGATGAAACCGATTCTCCGAAAAGCGTTGGCCCGTGAGAAGAAACAGAAACCTCTGTTTCAGATTTTGGAAGCATTGGCCGCGTTGGGAGATGAAAAGGCGATCGCGCGCCTGTTATTTGTTGGCCGCAGTGCCGAACCGCAGGAAGCCACGATCGCGCTGACGATGCTCGCAACCGCGAATGTTCAGGCGGCCGAAGAGCTTTTCTGGTTGCGGATGAGCGATGGTGAGTTTCCGGAGGTCCGTGCCGCCGCCGTGCGCGGGTTGGCCGTTTTGGGTAAGCGTGAGGCGCTCGAACCGGCGATTCGCTATCTGTTTTTCAACGATCCGGACCGCTCGGCCCCGAACGATCCGCCGCAGCAGCAAATCGATCGTATTCGCGGCATTGCCGCGCTGTCGTTGGAAGCGTTGGCCGATGCGCGGGCGTTGAAACCCCTGCAAGAGGCGTTTGATGCGGTCGGACAGTCGGATTACGTGCGCGTGGCGATCGCCCGCGCGGCAATTCGCACAATTGATAGAATGTCGGGTCGCTAGCAACCAACATAAACGACCGGTAGCCCCTGATTACGATGCGGTGGATCGCCTTTCTTATTCTGATTTACGTCGCGACCGTCTTCCAAACGACGGTCGCGCCCTTTATCGCGATTCACGGCGTCCGGCCGGATGTGTTGATCATCGTCGCCGTTTATTACGCATTGATGGCGCAGCGCTACGACGCGTTCATTGCCGCGTGGGGCATCGGCCTCATGGTCGATTTGACGTCGCTCGGGTTTCGCACCTACTCCAACGTGGGTATCTGTGCCGTCGCGTACAGTATCGCGGCGATGATGATGGTGGGGCTGCGCGAGTATACCTTCCGGGCCACGCCCGTGGCGCAGGTTCTGTATTGCTTCGGTGCCAAGCTGTTTGTGAGCGCGGCCGTCATCGCGCACATGTCGGTCGTTGCCGATCAGTCGGTGGCCATCGGCGGGCTGATTGCGTTGGCCGTTTGGGAGGCGGCGTACACGGCCGTCATCGCGCCCTACGTGTGCTGGGTGCTGAAACGGTTGCAGCCGGGCCTCGGACTGACGGGCAAGCATCGCCTGATGCACAATTAGGCCTTACCATCCGATCCTTCGGCCCTTGGCACGCGTACCGCACTTATGTTTGAACGTCGCCTCAAAGTCGTCCTGACGATTCCCATTCTCGGTGGGTTGATACTCATCGCGCGGCTGTACCGTCTGCAGATCGTGGACGGTGCGCAATACGACAAGCGCGCCGAGCAGTCGCTCATTGCACCCAAACGGTTCCTGCCGCCGTTGCGCGGTTCGGTATTGGATCGGCACGGCAGGGTGCTCGTTTCCGACGAACCGACGTTTGACCTGTCGGCACATTACGGCGCGCTGAGTGAAGACGAGAACTTCCTACGCGACTACGCCCGCGAGATTCGACGACAGAGCCGCCACTATCAACGCATGTCGCGCTCCGATGCCGAAGGCGAAGCGCTGCGTCGTGTGCAAACGTTGTACGACCGCTTGGCGGAGCTGACGGAGGCATCGGCGGATGAGTATTTCGCCCGGCGCGACTCCATCGTTGAGAGCGTCGAGTTTTTGCGCGATTACATCTGGCAGGCGCGCGCCGGCGAGGGTATCGAGCAGAGAAAAGAAGACATGCGCCTGCGCGAAGAGGATCGGTTTCACACGCTGATTCGCGATCTCGATCGGACGTTTCAATCGCGCATCGAAATCGAGCTTGGCGACTTGTCGTTCTTTCGCATCATGCCAGCCGTGCGACGTGTGTGGCAGACCGAAGATCGCTCGCTGGCGCATCTGCTGGGCCGCATCGGGCAGGTTTCCAAGGAACGATTGGAAGAAGACCCGCGTAAGACCGACTGGCTGGCGCGGTATCGCGCGGGGGACTTGGTTGGTGTCAGCGGGGTCGAATACCTCGCCGAAGATGTGTTGCGCGGCACGCGCGGCTACGAAGAAAAGAATCTCGATGGCGACGTCATCGAATCGGTCGCGTCCATCGACGGCGCGCCGGTACGGTTGACCATCGACGCCGATTTGCAGCAGCGCGTGGCGGAGATTTTGCAAGCAGCCATATCCGTCGAGTCGGGACGGACCGGCGGGAGCTGTGTGATTCTCGACGTTTCGACGCGCGAAGTGTTGGCGATGGTCAGCGTGCCGGGCTTCGATCAGGATACATTTCGCAAACATTACGATCATTTGCGCGACGAAGCGCGGACGCGACCGCTGCTGTTTCGCGCGATTGCCGAAGAGTATCAACCCGGCTCGATCGTAAAGCCGGTGGCTCTACTTGCGGGCCTTAAGCACGGCGTGGTGACGGCGAACACGACGTATGACTGCGACGGAAGCTACATCGATCATTCCAAGCATTGGCACTGTTGGACGCACTGGAAGCATCGGCCAGGGCACGGTCCGATGGCTGCGACCGGCGCGATTCAGCACAGTTGCAATCTTTACTTTTACGATCTGGGCAAGCATGTGAACGCGCGACGGCTCAGCGCGTTTTATGATGATTTCATTCGCGGTCCCGGTCACGACACGAGCACCGTCGTGCGAAGCACCGGGCTGTTGGAAGAGCGCGACGGCATCATTCCGACGTTTGAATGGATCGAAAAGTATCGCGACCGCGCCTATACATGGGCGGACGGATGTAACTACGCTATCGGTCAGGGTGAGATGCAGATTACACCGTTGCAGGCGGCCAATATGTATGCCACGCTAGCGAACGGCTTCTATCGCGATCCGACGATTGTGATGGGCGATCAGCGCGAACGACGACCGAAGCCGATCGCGGGCATCAGTCCGGCCCAATGGCAACTGGCGCGGCGCGGCTTGTACCTTTGCGTGAACGAGCCGGGGGGCACGGCATATGAAAAAGCGACGCTCGATAATTTGGTGATTTGCGGCAAGACGGGTAGCGCGCAATGCGTGGCCCGACCAGTGAAAACGAAATACGTGTTTAACGTCGAACAAGAGGTGTCGGACGAATCGGCGCTTGCAAGTGATCTTAAGCGAACAGAGACCGTGCGGCTGGAGACGGTTGCGCCGACGCTGGAGCGTGCACGAGAGTTGCTAGACTTACCCCACGATGCCAAGCCCGATGAGTGGCGTGTGGTCGAGCGCTGGCCGAAGATACCCGAGGGTCGTACGACACCGTTGCCGCACGCATGGTTTGCGGGTTACGCACCTTATAAGAAGCCGCGCGTGGCCGTGGCGTTGATCATCGAGCACGGCGGTAGCGGCGGCCAAGTCGCTGCGCCGGTGGGGCGACAGGTGTTTAGCGCGATCATGGAGAGCGCGCACGATTATTTGGGCGTCGGCTCGGGTTCGCAGCAAGTCGCTAAAGGGAACGACGCTGCCGATGATTAACTGGCGCGGCGTACCACTGCTCGGCTGGCCGGTGTTGCTGGCGGCGTTGTCGCTCACGGCGTTGGGCGTGATCGGTGTGTATTCCGCCGAAGCAGATATCGAAGGGCCGCCAGTGACAACGCTGCGGCAACTGATGTTCCTTAGCATCGGTATCTCGGGCTTCATGTTGGTGCAACTCGTCGGCTATCGCGAATTGGGGCGGTGGTCGTATCCGCTGTTTGTGGTCACACTCGGGGCGTTGGCGTTGCTGCTAATCGCGCGCTACGTGCCGATGGCACCGTTCATCATCGAACGACGCAACTCGTATCGGTGGATCACGATCGGCCCGATGAATTTTCAGGTTTCGGAATACGCGAAGATTAGCTTCATTTTGGCGCTGGCGTATTACCTACGCTATCGCACAAACTATCGCAGCATCGTCGGGCTTTTGATGCCGTTTGTGCTAACGCTCGTGCCGATGGCGATGATTCTGAAGGAGCCCGATCTCGGAACGAGCTTGCTGCTGTTGCCCACGCTGTTTGTCATGTTGTACGTCGCGGGCGCGCGCAATCGGCACCTGTCGATCATTCTGCTGCTCGGTGCGATTGCGGTGCCGTCGTTCTACTTTTCACCATTGATGAACCGCTATCAGCGCGAGCGCATTCAAGCGCTGTTTCATCAGGACGAGACCGACCATCGCTGGCGCATGGATGCCGGATATCAGTTGGCGCAATCGAAGATCGCCATCGGCAGCGGCGGTGTTGCGGGGCAGGGCTTTGCCGAAGGGGCGTTCTTTCGGCACGATCTATTGCCCGAGGAGCATAACGACTTCATCTTTGCCGTCGTTGCTCATCAGTGGGGTTTCCTCGGTGCGATGTTTGTCGTGCTGTTGTATTTGATCATTATCTTTTTCGGGTTAACGATTGCGTCGGCGACGAACGACCCGCTGGGGCGGTTGCTGGCCGTCGGCATTTGCGCGGTGATATGCGCGCAGACGCTGATTAACCTCGGCATGACGGTCGGTCTGATGCCGATCACGGGGATGTCGTTGCCGTTCGTCAGCGCCGGCGGTAGCGGGTTGATTAGCAATTACCTGATGCTGGGCCTGTTGGTGAGCGTGGCGCGGCGTCGCACGTTAGAAATGGCGCCAAAACCGTTTGAGTTTGACGAGGCGTAGCAACTGTCCCTGACCGAGTGATATCCATGTCCGACGCGAACGAACAAAAACTGACCCACCTCGACGAATCCGGCGCGGCGCACATGGTCGATGTTTCGGCCAAGCCGATCACGCAGCGCGCGGCAAAAGCCGAAGCGGTGGTGCGCATGCAATCGGCAACGCTTTCGGCGATAACCACAGGCGACCTGCCGAAGGGCGACGTCTTCGCCGTCGCGCGCATCGCCGGCATTCAAGCGGCCAAACGCACCGACGAATTGATCCCCCTATGCCACGGACTGCCGCTCGATGCCGTCGAGATCGACATCGCGCCCGCCAGCGCCGACGCCGTGCGAATAACCGCAACGTGCCGCGTGGCCGCGCGAACGGGTGTCGAGATGGAAGCGCTAACAGCGGCGTCGGTCGCGGCGCTGACGATTTACGACATGTGCAAAGCAATCGACCGTGGCATCGAAATCGCGTCGGTCAGGCTCCTGACGAAATCGGGCGGTCGCTCGGGGGATTGGTCGGCAGAATCTGCACGCCCGTAAAAAGCGGTCCGGGCTTTCACCGCGGGCGGATTTGACTATCCAACTGTTTCAAAATATATGAAAAACTCTGATGCCATTGTGAGCCAGAGCCGGGGTTATCTAAAATCCGGCATGCCCGATGGCTGAGAGACGATTATGCCCCTGACCGAAGACATCACCGCACCGATCGCCGCCGACCTCGACGAGGTTCTGGCACGTTTCGACGCCGAACTGGCGTCGGATTTGCCGTTTGTGACCGAGCTGGTCGATCGCGTGCGCGGTTACCGCGGCAAGCTGCTGCGGCCCAAGTTGCTGTTGCTCTCGGCTCAGGCGGCGGGCGGCGTCCGCGACGAGCATCTCACGCTGGCAGCGGTCGTCGAGATGGTGCATATGGCGACACTTGTGCACGACGACGTTCTCGACGAAGCCGACGTGCGCCGCCGCAACGTGACGATCAATCGCATGAGCGGTAACGAAGCCGCCGTGATGTTGGGCGACTTTCTTATTTCGCACGCCTACCACCTTTGCAGCAGCATCGGTTCGACGGAAGCCGCGCGGCGCGTGGCCGCCGTTACGAACACAGTTTGCGAAGGCGAACTGATGCAAATCCATCATCGCTGTAACCTCGATCTGAGCGAGCGCGAATACTTCGACATCATCGAACGCAAGACCGCGTCGTTAACGTCGCTCTGTTGCGAACTGGGCGGGCGCTGGGCGAAGGCCGACGACGCGACGGTAGATGCGTTATCGAATTTCGGACGGGATATCGGGATTGCGTTTCAGATCGTGGATGACCTGCTCGATCTGACGGGTTCGCAGGACGAGACTGGCAAGAGCGTGGGGCGCGACACGGAAATGGGCAAGCTGACGCTGCCGCTGATTCGCTTTCGTGCGTCGGCTGATGCCGAGCGCCGCGCGCAGCTCGATAAGATTCTATCCAACGGTCATGACGACAAAGCAGCACGCACCCGCGCCATGCTGGCCGAATCGGGCTGCGTCGAGCAAGCGTTTGAGGTCGCACGCGAATACGTCGAACGCGCGACCGCATCTCTAAAGAGCTTGCCCGAAACCGACGCGAAGACCGCGTTGACGGTCGCGGCCGAATTTGTCGTACAACGTCGAACGTAAGATGGTGGACGTGTCAGTCCAAAGGCAACATCCGTAGGGTGCATCCCTCGATGCACCACCCATCTTCATCTCAAATCAAGACGCAACACTTCAACTCGGACCATCCAATTTTGGGTGCCATGCCGACCCAACCGTCGTGCGCCTCAGAGTCTATTCACGGTGAGAAATCGCGGACTCATACAATCGCGAGATGGACTCGAAGGTCGGCATGCTTCACACACGACATGTGCATTCTCCGAGATAGGATTCAGCGGATTCGTTCATGGCAGCTTGTATCGACCACAACTAGAGATGACGTATTCGCGTGCCTTAGGCATGCCGACCTTTTAGGGGGCTCGGTGTTTGAGGTGCCTCGCGCGAAGCTACCCACTAATAACGTGGTGGAATATTTCGGTTGGGTCGGCATGGCACCCCGGCTACTCATCAACTCAATCCAAGCGTTGCGTCAACTAATGCCGTCTAGATCGCGTGTATTCGATGCATTACTGGGAACCCGCGCGCGAACCTGTTAAATTACCCCGATATCGATCGACCAAACGAATCCATAACCGGGAGCCGCCGATGAGCGACCATAACGATTTAGACAGGCGTCGTTTTATGAAGGCCGGTGCCGCCACAGTGGCCGGGTTGGCGGCGGGCGCATCTTACGAACGCGCGACGCATGCACAGGACGGGAAAAAAACGACGACGGGTGCCGGTCGCGCTAAGCCCGTCGTCATCGCCAGCGCCAACGGTATGGCCGCCGTCGAACGCGCGATGGAGCAGCTCAAGACCGGTGCGGACCCGCTCGATGCGGCGATTGCCGGCGTCAACATCGTCGAAGACGACCCGGAAGATATCACCGTCGGACTGGGCGGTTTGCCGAATGAAGACGGTGTGGTCGAACTCGATTCGAGCGTGATGCACGGGCCGACGCACAAGGCCGGTGCCGTTGCCGCGCTGCAAGGCATCAAGAATCCGTCGATGGTGGCTCGACTGGTGATGCAGCGCACGGATCACGTGTTGCTCGTGGGGCAGGGGGCGTTGCGATTCGCAAAGGCTCACGGCTTTAAAGAACAAGAGTTGCTGACCGACAAGGCGCGCAAGATTTGGCTGCGTTGGAAGGAGTCGCATTCGAAGAACGACGATTGGGTGGATGTCGAAGAACTCGAAGGCGCGATTCCGGGAAACCCCGATGCAATTCCGTTCACATGGGGCACGATCAACTGTTGCGCGCTGAGTGCGAACGGCGACTTGGGCGGCGTAACGACGACGAGCGGCTTGTCTTACAAGATTCCCGGGCGCGTGGGCGACTCGCCGATCATTGGCGCCGGCCTTTACGTCGACAACGACATCGGTGCGGCGGGCTCGACGGGGCGCGGCGAGGCCAATTTGCAAAACTGCTCGTCGTTTGCCATCGTCGAAGCGATGCGGCACGGTCAAAGCCCCGAACAGGCATGTCTCACGGTATTGCAGCGCATCGCCGACCATGCCGAACCGCGACTGCGCGACGAAAAAGGGCGGGCGAAGTTTGGGTTGAAGTTCTACGCGGTCGCAAAAGATGGAACGTTTGGTTCGGCGTCGATGTGGTCGGGTGGTGAGATGGCCGTCCACGATGGCACGCAAGCGCGGCGCATCGAAGCGGCATACCTTTACAAGAAGTAAGCATCTGTGACAGTCCAAGAGCATTACGCGAATAACATTCGTGACGCCGAAGCATCGACGGATGAACCGGTAGCAGCAGATCGGCGTGCGGCCCGCTTGCTAAGCGCGCTATTGCTGTTGGCCTTTCTCATCGCGGCGTTGCTGTTCGTAGCCGGCGCGATGGGCGTCTTGTTTGTCGATCTGATTCAACTGATCCCCGCTCAGACTGAAGAACTCATTGCTACGACGGTTCTGCAGGGCGCTGTCGCGCTCGTGGCGGCGGTTATGTATGCGTGGTCGCACCGACTGCAGCGCGTTGCGCCGTTTTGGCCGAGACTGATGTTAGTGGTGTTGGTCGTATACGGTGCGCTCACGGTGGATCGGGGATTCGCCGTTGTCTATCCGCGACCGGACAAGCACGTGCCGATTCTGACGCGGCACGCCACACGGCTTTGGTACCACCGACGCAGTGCGACGGGCTTCGGGTCCGGCTGTTACATCCACACGAATTCGCTCGGCTTTCGCGGGCAGGAGATTCCGCCGAAAGTCAATGGCGAACGACGCGTGTTAATGTTGGGCGATTCGATCACATTTGGTTTTGTTTTGAAGGATGATGAGACGATTCCACGGCAAGTCGAGCGTTTTATTAACGAGGCAACGAACGATGACGACGTGCGCTGCATCAACGCGGGCGTGTCGGGTTATACCACGTGGCAAGAGCGCGACCTATTTGAAAACGAGGGGCTCGATACGCAGCCCGATGCCGTCGTCGTGCAGTTTTGCATCAATGACATGATCGGCATCATCGGTATCGGTCGTGGCAATCCGATGACCGACGAAATGGACTTTAGCCTTAACCAGTCGAGCCATTGGAGCGGAATTTGGCGGGCGCTGTCATACCATGCGGCGCATCGCGAGCACCAGGAATTGGCCGACCGACAGCGATGGGCTCAACACGACCCGACCGCGGATAGTGAAGCAACGGGTTTGCACGAGATTGAAGACATCTACGACAACCCTCTGGTGCCGGCCGTTAAGGCTGCGTGGGAATGGTGTCTCGAAGATCTAACCGGAATTAAGCAACGCTGCGACGACATCGATATTCCGATGGTGCTGGTGTATTCGCCGGATACCGTCGAATTCGGCGACGATCCAAAATATCGACAACCGTCTAATATATTGAGGGGCTGGGCCGAGAAGCACGGCGTCCCGTTTGTGGATATCACGCCGATTTGGCAGGACGCCATTGCCAACGGCGGACCGGCAGATGACATGTTTTACGACGCGATTCACCCCAAGCCGTACGCGGCAAAGTTGATGGCAAAGGCGATTGCCGATGTGGTGATGGATGAGTTGAAGGTGGCGGGGCGGTGAAGCGAACAAGTCGTGATATGAAATCGCGCCCGGCAGGATTCGAACCTGCGACCTACGGTTTAGGAAACCGTTGCTCTATCCTGCTGAGCTACGGGCGCACCTACCGAACATTCTACCGGCGACACGCCATCCGCAAAGTAAACAACAAAAATAACGAGGCTCACACCGCCCGCACGATGCGAACGGTGCGCCCCGCAACAAAACTCACCGGCCACTGGTGAGAGTTATTCAAATGGTCGGCCGGCGCGGCCCGAGTTGCGCCGGCCTTGTGGGGCTTTCACCCACACGAACAAAGATACATCGCGGGAAATTTGGGGCCATTACAACGCGGGAGCTTCTTTGTAACCCGAGCGAACGGGCGGCTATCATGTGGGGATGGATCTATTCGCCGAACAACGTGATCGGGCATTAAAACGCGTGCAGCCGTTGGCCGTGCGCATGCGACCGACAACGCTCGATGCGTTCGCCGGTCAATCGCAATTCCTCGGGCCGGGCAAGTTGTTGCGACGCTTGCTCGACGCCGATCGTTTGAGCAGTGCGATTTTTTATGGCCCACCGGGCACGGGTAAGACGACGCTCGCATCGATCATCGCACAGTACACCTCGGCCGCATTCGAATCGAAGAACGCCGCGGCGATTGGTGTGAAAGACGTGCGCGAAGTGCTCGAGCGTGCGAAAGGGCGGCTCGAAACGAGCGACCAGCGCACGGTCTTGTTTCTCGATGAGATTCATCGCTTCAATCGCGCGCAGCAGGATGTGCTACTCGGCGATGTTGAAGACGGCGTGATCATTCTGATCGGCGCAACGACGGAGAACCCTTTTTTCTCGGTCAACTCGGCACTCGTCTCGCGCAGTCAGATATTTCAGTTCGAGGCGTTATCGACAGATGATATTCGGGCAGTGTTAACGCGCGCATTGAACGATTCCGACAAGGGATTGGGATGCTATGGGGCGGAGATCACCGACGAAGCGCTCGAGTTTTTGGCGGAAATGTGTGACGGCGATGCGCGGCGGGCGCTGACGGCTTTGGAAGTGGCGGTGTTGTCGCAAGTCGATTCGCAGCAGCGAACTGGCGCGAACGACGACAACAGCAAAACGTCGACAACTCCGATTCAAATCGACCTAACGGTCGCGCAGGATTCGATTCAACGCAAAGCCATCGCGTACGACGGCACCGGCGACCAACATTACGATGCGGCGAGCGCGCTGATTAAATCGATGCGCGGCAGCGACCCGGATGCGGCCGTGTATTGGGTGGCAATGATGTTGGAAGCGGGCGAAGACCCGCGTTTCATCGCTCGGCGCATCGCCATCTGCGCCGCCGAAGATGTGGGCAATGCCGACCCCATGGCGCTCGTGTTGGCCAACGCCGCCGTGCAGACCACGCTGTTCGTCGGCCTTCCGGAATGTCAGTTGCCGCTCGCACAAGCGGCGATTTACATCGCCTGCGCGCCGAAGTCCAACGCGAGCGCGCTGGCCATTTGGACGGCTGCCGAGGATGTTAAGCAAGGCCGCACGATTCCCGTGCCGCGCCATCTGCGGAGTGGCGATTACGCCAGTGCCAAGAAGCTTGGCAACGCACAAGGTTATCAATATGCACACAACCATAAAGACGGCATGGTCGCGCAGGATTATTTGGGCGTGGACCGCACGTATTACGAACCAACGGATCGCGGTACGGAGCAGCGGATGGGGGAGTATTTGGCAAAGTTTAAACAGTTGCGTGATGGGCCGGCGGGGCAGTATTAGAATTGATCAGGACGGTTTTGATGATAAATGTGTTTGTATACATTTTCTGGTAGTTCGTTAATTTGCTAGATCGCAAAGTTTGCGACGCGAGAAGTAATCTCGAAATGCAATGCGCAACACGTAAATGTCGATACTCATGCGCCGCTGAAGGATTTGGGTGTTTCCGCAATGAAAAATGATTGCGTGGAGTCGAACTCGGAATCTATGCCGCTCGCGCGCCTACTCGATCATTCGACCGACGCAGTCCCGATTGATTTTCCGTGCCGCAAATGTGGATACAACTTGCGCGCGCAGCCGTTGGAAGGTCGATGTCCTGAATGCGGCGGTACGGTGAATGCGTCCGTCTCGGGGGCGTTGGTGAATTATGCGGATCGCACGTGGCTTGCGGGCGTTGCGGAGGCGCTGCATGGTCTGCTCGTCATGATCATCCTCGCTGCGGCGGCACGCGTATCGTCGATGATTTCGATGGACGGCGGAATCATCGTCGTGTTGTTCCTGGTGGTTCCGCTTGAATTTGTTCAGTTGGACAAAATTCTGCGTGCCATTCGCGCGCCGAACGATGAGCGCTTCCCACGCCTGAACGCGCAGAACCGTTCTGCTATTACTTTTTGTTTTGTCATTTCGTTGATCGGCAGCGTGGTGATATCGGCCATGCCGTGGCTTGCGATGAACACGCGCCTAGACGCAGGCTTCGAGAACGCATTGGCCGGTTTGATTGGATTGACCACGATGGCGTGGTTGGGCGGTTGGAGCTTGTTGTTTAGCTATTTCGCGGCGTTGGCGGCGGCGATTCCGCATCCGTCGACCGAGCGCTATTGCAAGACGTATCAGATCGTGGCGCTGGTCGGAGTGGCGTTGGTTGTCATGATGATTCTGGGAGCCGGCAGTCCGTCGACGGCAATGGCAGTTATCGCGGTCGTAACGTTCGTAGGCATCTTAGTGATGGGCGTGCTGATTTTGGGGATGTTGATCCGGCTAAAGCGGCTGTTGCGGACCGAACTCGAGAAGATCGAAGCCCTTGATCAAGCCGAGCAGATAAAACCCCCTCAAATCGCCTCGTAATAATGATTCCGCTTCTGCGCCTGCCAACCCGCGTCTTCGATCAGTCGGCGTATCTCTTTTTCATCGAGGCAGTAAACCGTGCCCGCGGCGCTGACGACGTTTTCTTCCATCATCACAGAGCCCATGTCGTTGGCGCCGAAGAACAGGGCGAGTTGGCCGATCTTGGGGCCCATGGTGACCCAACTCGATTGAATGTTGGGGATGTTATCCAGATAGATGCGCGACAGCGCCTGCATCGTGAGATATTCATGCGCATCGGCGAGTAGCAAGTGCTCGCCATCGTTCAACGCACGTTCGCGCTTCGCATTCGAGATCGGTACGCCTGATTCGACGGCATCCGCGCCATCATTCGCCTGACCAGCACGCGACGCTGACGGCTTGCCGTTTGGCGCGTTTGCGCCGACGGCATCACCATTGACCGGCAACTTTTTCAACCTACCCAGCGGCGTATCTTCGGGTTGAAACGTCCAACAAATAAACGCGCTAAAGCCGCCGCCGTTGCCGCGTGCCAGCGACTCATCTTGCAGCTCGCGTAGCAGGCGAAGATGTTCGATGCGTTCGTCGAGCGTTTCGATATGGCCGAACATCATCGTGCAACTGGTCTTCATGCCGAGGATGTGGCATTGCCGCATGACTTCGAGCCATTCGTGTGTCAGCGTTTTGCCTTTGCCGATGCGCTCGCGCACGCGGTCCGACAAGATTTCGCCACCACCGCCCGGTACGCTATCCAGCCCGGCTTCTTGCAACTTGGCGAGCACGTCGTAAATCGACATGTCAAAGAGCTGATGAAACGCGAAGATTTCCGGCGGGCTAAACGCGTGAATATGGATCTGCGGATACTCGCGCTTGATGAAGCGCATCAGATCGAGATACCAATCGAACGTCAGCCCGATGCTGCCGTCCGTCGGAACCAACCCGCCTTGCATCAGAA
>JAUIHO010000042.1 GCA_030432035.1 Phycisphaerae bacterium | reverse complement strand
TCCTTCGAAGGTGGAAACGCCGACTTGCTCCCGGCCAACGGAACATTGGCCGTCGGCGGCGAAACGATCATTCCGGCGGGCGGCTTCTATCGATTGCAAGTCGCGCTCTCGGCCGACAACTTCGACGAAGACAGCGCCGGCATCTACGACGCCAACGGCTTTGCCAATATTTCCATTCGACCGGTGCCGGAACCGGCAAGCGCGTTGTTGCTGTTGCCGACAGTGGCGTTGTTGCGGCATCGCCGGAGATAGCATGTCGTCGCTTTTAACTTCTTTCGAATTGAGCATGCGTTTGTGGCACGTCGTAGTCATTGCTTGCCTCCTTTCATTGCCATTGGCATCGAGCCGCGCCGAAGCGGGCTTTTCGGTAACGTCACTCGATTTGCGCAGCTCGGTACGGAGTTCCGTAATTGGGGAAAGCCTGACGGATGCTGAGACCATCGACCAAATAAGCAATCCGTTGCTTAATACAACAATGGGCCAGATCGGCAATAACGTCGCCAGCTCGAGCTACGACTTTTCGTGGATCGAGGAAATCGGCATCGGTGACTTCAATACGACATTCAGTCATGCGATGCGCAATTCGCCTAGTATCAGAACGGTCACGAGTATCACATTGATTATTGAGACGGCCGCCGAATTGCGCGTGTCTTACTCCGGCCTTCTCGATTACAGCCACACACCCGGCGATGAAACACAGTTTCTCTTTGGAACTTCCATTCTCGATGTTGACACGAGTAGCTTGTTCTTCTCCCAAACCATGGAAGGTGGCAATGCTGATTTGCTTCCTGCATCGGGCCAATTGGAACTTAATGCAGAAGTGACTCTGCCGGCGGACCGAACTTTTTTCTTTTCGCTGACGCTCGACGCCGACGATCTCGCCGAACCCAACCCCGGCATCTACGACGCCAACGGCTTTGCCAATATTTCCATTCGACCGGTGCCCGAGCCGACAACGGCGCTCGTAATGCTGCCCGTGTTTATCCTGTTGCGGCGGGCAAGGCGGTAACATGAGAAAGCTCGCTAAGCCGATTGCCGCTATCGTTCCAATCCGGTCGCTTGCGATCATCCTGGGCCTCCTTTCATCGCCCGGTATCAATGGCCCGGCAGTGGCGGGCTATAATGTTGACTCGTTATTGCTTTTGAACTTGGTGCAGGATTCCTCCGGTCCATCGATCGTCCAAGACGCCGATCGCATCACCGATATTCTCAATCCCCTGCAGTTGAACAGCACCGCCCAGCTCGCCGACAATATCGCCGCATCGTCTTACGACTACTCTTGGCTCGAAGATGCCGGCATCGGCGATTTTCATACGACCTTCGATCATGAGATGCGCTTTACGTCGGATGTTCGAACTGTCACGCGGGTGGAACTGGTAATTGAAACAACGGCGGATGTGATGGTCGCCTTCGAGGGCTCGCTCGCTTACAGCCACACGCCCGGTGATTTCACCGACATCGGCATCGGCTATTCCGTCGTCGAACTCAGCCAATTCGATGTGCTGCTGAACGAAGCGCTGGAAGGCGGTAACGGTGATTTCCTGCCCGCATCCGGCACGCTCGATCTGACGGGCGACGTAATACTTCCGGCGGGCTTTACGTATCGGCTTTCCGCCACCGTCGACAACTTCAACATTCTGATCGACGACCCCGTCGGCATTTACGACGCAGAGGGCTTCGCCAATTTCACCATTCGACCGGTGCCCGAGCCACATGTTGCATGGCTCTTTATTGTTTCCGCCGCCATAGCAGTGGTTCGTCGTCGTCGGTAAGTGGCGACGATACCTGCCCGATTCATATTAGGCTCAAATTGCAACGCATTCCTTCCGCGCCAGCCCTTGGAACCGTGCCTCAGGCCTTACGTGCGTAGCAGATATCAATTCAAGATGTGTGGATATATGAACCGACTGTCGACTGACGTGCTAACGTAAAAAGAAGCCCGCACTTGTCACGGGCGAAGGTCTGGCACCTACGCCCTACCCATCCTTCCGTCGCCAGTCGTACGGTATATCATCGCTGTGCGGTTCGGCGCGGAATTCGTCGGGTTGTTTGTAGTTGTAGCATTCCGTGGTCACGTTCACGACGCAGCTTTCGGTATCGCTGACGCACATCCAACCGTGGTACACGCCGGGCGGAATGCGCACGAGGCCGGGCAGGTGCTCGCTGAGGTAAACCTCGTTCACTTCGCCGCGCGTCTTGGAATCGTCGCGGGCGTCGTAGAGCGCGATCTTCACCGCACCGCGCAGGCAATAGAAGTGGTCGGTTTGCAAACGATGAAAGTGCCACGCCTTCACCACGCCGGGATACGTCGTCGTGAAATAGACCTGGCCGAACTTTTCAAACCACGGGTCGTCGGCTCGCATGATTTCGCCAAGGCGACCGCGCTCGTCGGGCAGGACGCGCGCGCGACGGGCGCGCACGCCGTCGATCAGTTGTTCGCGGCCGCGAACGAGCAGCGATTCATCGGCGAAGACGGTCCGTAGCGGCGGCAGGTTGGATTTGTCGATGCTCATCGACGGGGCACTCCGAAATTTGCAGTGGCGATGGTGACTTTGTTATTTGCAGCAGCTAAAGGCGGTGAGGCGGGCGTGTCAAGATGGGAACATCTGAGACAGCAATCCAATTCTTTTTCCTAACTTCTCGCCGAGGTGAATTAAACCGCCGAACTTCAACCCTCACCCCTGCCCTCTCCCTACTAGGACGAGGCTGTAGACTGTCGCGCCCTGCTGCCTCCAACACAAACGCAAACATTCCGGCAATAACGACCATCGATTGACGCTAACTCACAATCATCCCCGCCGTTGCTTGATGCGACCTATCACGCTTCAATACCCGCAGACGAAACGGTAACAGGAGTACGCGAATTGGCGGCGGGCGCGACGATGCGTTGCCGGCTGCCACGAAGATTATGGCAACCCTCTCGACCATCACCGAAGTTTGGCGTTTTCGCGAAGTGATCAAGAACTTCGTCGCGCAGGATTTGAAGGTCAAATACCGCCGTTCGTATCTGGGCTTTTTCTGGTCGCTGCTGAACCCGCTTTTGCAACTGGCCGTCATCAGTGCCGTATTCAGCCTGATTTTTAAATTCGAAATCCGCAGTTACGCGCTGTATGTGCTGAGTGGTCTTATTCCGTGGTCTTTCTTGGCAACGTCGATCACAGAAAGCAGTATGAGCGTGATTACCGCCGAAAGCATGCTCAAGCGGCAGTATTTTCCAAAGCTAATATTCCCGCTCAGCATCGTGATGCAGAATATGGTCACATTTGTGCTGTCGTTGATCGCACTGCTGTGTTTTCTGGGTTTTTTCATCGGCTTCACGTTAACGCCGTCGCTGATGATCCTGCCGTTGTCATTCCTCTACATCATGGCAACCGCGCTCGGGCTCGGCGCGATTGCAGCCGTGTTAAACGTCTATTTTCGCGACGTGCAGCATCTGATCGGCGTGTTCCTCAGTGCGTGGTTTTACATCACGCCGATTATTTACCCGATGGAAGCCAAGCAAGCGCAAGACAATGGTGCACAGGTTAAACCCGGCGCACCGGCCGAAATGATCGATGCTGGCCCCATCCCGCACGAATACCGCCAATACTTCAAGATCAACCCGTTCTTCTCGATCATCGAAATGTTTCACCGTCCGATCTACGACGGTAAGTTCCCGACACAATCCGAATTCATCGCCGCCACAGTGGTCGCATTCGGCAGCTTAGGCGTGGGGCTGATCTTCTTCGGCTATTTCGATCAAAAGCTCATCTTTCATTTGTGACGACGCTACGTGGAAGACCATTTCATCCAACTCGACGATGTGCACCTGACCTTCCGCATCCATGCTGCGCGCACGTATTCGATCAAGGAGACGGTCGTCAACGCCGTGTTGCGTCGTAACTACGGCAAAGGCCCCACCATCGTAAACGCCCTGCGCGGCATCACGCTCAATGTGCCCAACGGCCAGCGACTCGGCATCATCGGTGATAACGGTAGCGGTAAGTCGTCGATGCTAAAGGTGATCTCAAAAATCTATCCGCCGACCTCCGGCAAGGTGCGCTATCAGGGCTTTCTGGTACCTCTGTTGGAAGTGGGTATCGGTTTTAACTTCGAGCTGAGCGGGCTGGAAAATATTTTCCTGACCGGCGCGATCATGGGCATCAAGCGCAAAGAGATGGAAAAGAAGGTTGATTCGATCTTCGAATTCAGCGAGCTGGGCGACTTCGCCAATACGCCGGTGAAGTATTACAGCTCGGGCATGACGCAACGGCTGGCGTTCAGCATCGCAACGGAAGTCGATCCTGAGATCCTGCTACTCGACGAAATTTTTAGTGCGGGCGATATCCACTGGATGGAACGCGCCGAAACGCGCATGCGCAACCTGATCGATCGCACGCGTATTCTCGTACTCGTCTCGCACCAAATGGAATTGTTCGAAAAATATTGCGACCGCGTGATTTGGATGCAAAAGGGCCAAATCATCGCCGACGGTGATCCGGCGGAGTTGGTCGAACGCTATCGCGCGACGGCCGGCGCCGGTGCGGGAGCGTTAACGGGCACGGACAATAGTTGAGGAACGACCCGCACATCGATGCCGGTCTTCAAAATATCTATGAGCGAAGCAACGAGTACCACAACCGAACCATACCACCTTGACGATCTGGGCTACGACGACGGATTCGGCACGCGCCTTGGCAAGCGCTACGGTCTCTACGTCGCGTTCGTCATTCTGGCGACGTTTTGCGTCAAACTCTGGTTGGTTCAATACGCACCTTATTCGCAAGGGCTGACCGACGATTACGACTATCTCTATAAAACACTCTGCTTTCTCGAAGGCGACTGGAAGCTCGAGACGTATCGTTTTAAGAAGACCTACACCGGCCCGGTCTATCCGATGTTTATTTCGCCCTGGGTGTTGTTTGATTCACCCCGCGCCAAGATGCTGAGCATCTTCGTGTTGCAGTTCGCCTGCACATCAATCGTGATCTGGCTGGGTTCGTGTTTGATTACACGATTTTCGGGCAAGCGTTCGTTGCTCGTACCGCTCGTGCTTGCGACCTATGCGCCGTCATTTATCTACAACTTTTACACATTAACTGAGAATCTATTCTTCATGCAGTTGATTCTCGTGATGTATCTGTGCGTCGACTTTGTAAAGACGTGCCGCAGCCCTTGGCGTTTTACGCTGCTGGTTCTGCTAGGCATCTCAATGGCCGGCACGCGAACGCCCGGATTCGCCATCGTGCCGGTCGTGTGGGCGTTGTTACTGGTGAATGTGCGTACATTGGGTTGGGGGCGGAGTCTGCTTCTCGGGCTCATCTTCGCAGTATTCTGCGTCGCGCCAGAACAATATTTCTATCGTTTTATGTACGAAGCCGAACGCATCGCAACATATACGCAAAGCCTTGAGAAGCGGTTTAGCCAGTCTGGCGAGAAATCGATTTGGACACCTATTTCGTTTCTGTTCATGCATTTTGGAACGCTATTGTGTTATGTCTTCGTCACCACTGGTGTATGGGGTGCGACAGCATTGGTCGGGTCGATTAGTCGCAGTTGGAAAGCTGCAGAAAATGGGCAACGGTACCGTTGGCGCAACTTATTGGTGTATAGCATCACAATGTGCCTGGTCTTGTTGGCATTCGCCGAAATACACCTCGCACTGCGGGCTCGCATGCGACCGAGTTGGTGGAATTTCGTTGTCGGACGCTATATCGAACCGCCTTCAATCGTAATTTTGGTATCCGGGCTTTGCGCGTTACTTTCGTTGCGAGAAATTCGACGCTTCTTTTGGCTGGCGCTCATTCTGATTGTTCCGGGATTGCTCTTTTTCTCGCTTTACGCATTCAATGATCGCATCTACCACCCGATGCATGATGTCGGTTTGGGAGCGATGGCATTGAAAAAGTTGCGACACTATCCAGAGTGGTACCCGTGGTTAGCTGTTAGTGTGGTCGCGTCGATTGGCATCCTAAGCCGATGGCGTCGCCTTGCTTTGCCGGTGATGTTGACAGTTGTTATCGCCTTTAATGTGATGACCATTCACAATAGCTTTTCCTATATGTCGAAATGGTCGCTGCGTATCGCGAAGGTGCTTGAAGGATCGGAATGGATTGCGGCCCACCTCCCCAATAATGAAAAGATACTATTCGATAGCGAGAAGCGATTCGTTTCACCACCGCCTGGGTTGGAGGGCTGGCCCTACCGCAATGTGTTCTCCGTGTATTGCGCCTACGGGTTGATGGTGCACCCGCGACCGGTGGAATGGACTAAATTACCAGATCGCATCGATGCTGAAATACAACTCGATGATGTCTTTGGTAACGGTCGCTATCTGTTGAGTTATTTAGACGCCTCTCCTGCCGCCGAAATGGGCTACCCAATCGCTTGGCAAAACGACGATTATGTTCTCTACCATCTCGACGATCGGCAGCGTCAATCAATTTGGCCGATTAACCTTAAAGACTTCAAAGTCAGTAAGAAAAAGATCAAATCATCGAGCCGTCTATTAATGGCATGGGATGGTTGCACGGCTCAACAGAAGAAGCCCCTGAACATTCCGGCAGGAGATTATGAATTACACTTGCGTCTAAATGCCGAGGGGTGTGACCAACCGCCGCCGCAATTACATGTCGAATTGCCCGGCATCATCGATCGTTGGATCACCGTCACACCATACGACAAACGGATTTACACGATTCCCTTTCAACTCGAACGCAAGTCCGATGTTTCGGTGAATTTCACGCATAAGGAATCTCCTTACTGCGAAGATAAGTCCGACAAGAACAACTTTATCTATTCGGTGCGCATCGTCGCCGTCGACGAGGCCACCCCGAACAGCGATACCGCCGCGCCATGACGGACCGCCGCCCACGCCTCGCATTACTACCCAGCCACCCGGCGCAGTTCTGGATCATGCATGCCTTGGCACCGCATCTGGAAGCCTTTGCCGAACCCGTGTGGGTCGTGCGCGACAAAGATATTCTGCTACAAGTCGCCGATCGATTGGGCATTCAGTATCACGTGCTTTCGCAAGCGCAGTCCGGCCTTTTGCGAAACGGCACTACACTATTGCGCGACGTGCTTCGCGCACGCAAACTGCAACGCGAACTCGATATCGATCTGTGGTTCACCAAATACGGTGCGGCATGCATGGCGGCGAAGCTCACCGGCCGTGCTGCCGTTGCGTTTAACGATGATGATGTCGATATCGTGCCGCTGATCGCATGGACGGCGTATCCTTTCGCGCGAACCGTGCTGTGCCCCGACACGACGCGGATGGGGCGCTTCGACAAACGCACCACGCGTTTTGCCGGTAACTTTGAGTTGGTCTACCTGCACCCAGCGCGTTTCACGGCCGACGCGAATGCGCTTCGAGACGTCGGCATCGATGCGCAACAACCCTTTGCATTGATTCGCCTTAGCGCGCTAACCGCACATCACGACATTGGTATCAAAGGGGTAAGCGAGTCATTCTTACGCGAACTCATCGCGTTGTGTGAAAACCGCGTGCGCTTATTTATCAGCAGCGAGAAACCGTTAAGCGCCGAGTTTGAAGCATATCGATTGCCCATCGCACCGCACCATATTCATCAGGTCATGGCCCAGGCGTGCTTTGTCGTCGGCGACAGTCAAACCATGACCGTTGAATCGGCGATGGTCGGCACGCCCGCATTGCGCATCAGCAGCTTCGTCGGGCGACTGTCCTACATCGATGAGGTCGAACGCTACCAACTCGCCCACGGTTACAAGCCCGGCGACGAAGCAAACGCGCTCAAACAGATTGCATCGTTAATTGAAAACACGTCTGCCACGCGCGAAACCTATCGCAAGAGACTCGATCAATTCATCGGTGACAAGGGTGATCCGTTACCGACAATTGTGGAATGCTTGCGAAATGTGGTGGAAGGTATCAAGCGCTAGTATCCATCGGCTATTAGCCGGTGCCGCAACGCAGCTGTCGCTAATCAGCCGTGAACAGGTTTAATAAATCCGCACGACTTCGCAGCCGGGGTAATACGTTCGTAAAATCGATTTGTAATCTTGGCCGCGTAGGGCCTTGGTTTCCATACCATTCTGGCATAAGCCGATGCCGTGACCGAAGCCGCGACCTTCTTCGAAAACGAACGCATCATCTTCTTCGCGAATCTTAAAGTTGGTCGACTTGAGCGTGCGACCACCGACCGACAGGCGGAAGTCCTCGCCGATCAGCGTTTCGTTTGTACCGTTGGAGCCGTTCATTTGAATTCGCACGATATGGCCGCCGTCTTCGACTTCTTTTAGTCGCAAGCTTCGGATCGTGCCGATCGATTTCACGGTCGGATAGCGTTTCACGATTTTCTCCGTCAACTCCGCCTTGGTGATGCGCACCGGCTCCCATTCGTAGAAGCGTGCCAAGTAACAATCGTTACACACCACGCCGCCGGCCAAGGGCGGTGGATCCGGATCGTTCGGCTTCACGTTATTAACATGTTGCGAACGACCACCACAGGCGGATGAGTAATACGTGCAGAACAACACATCGCCGCGGTCACTCGGATATACACACACTTCGCCGGTCGTTTGCTCGACAGCGGCCAGTGCCTTGTCGCCCTCACCCAGCACGCCGATGTACATCTGGCTGCCTTCGTTGTCGAAGACATCGAAGCTGCGATCCTTGGGCGCGATGCGCATTTGGTACAGCACGTAGGTACGAGCGGCAACGCATTGCGCTTTAAATGATTCCTGATGAAAGTGGCGCGGCAACTCGCCTCGCAACACGCCTTTAAGGTAACTTTCCAAATCAACGTGGTTGGTGACGGTCAACTTACCGTCTTCGGCCATCACGCGAAGCAGGCCGCGATAAGTCTTGCCGTTGATCGTGATCGCCGCATCGCGGTCGGGGTGAATCAAAACATCGCCGGACGGCACGGCCAGATCACCGAGCAGCAGTCCACCATCGACCGTCGCAACGACGTCGCACGTCGATAACGATTGCGACCGTTGGGCGAGAATTTCTTCGCGACGGGCAAACGACTTGATTTTGAATCCGCCGTTGACGGTTAGTTGCACGCTCTTCTGCGGTCGGCGGCCCAGCAAACGCACGCGCACCATTCGGTCGTACTGAACCTTCGGCGCGGGCTCGACATCTCGATCGACAATATCAGGGGTACGGTCGCGGAAGGTGTAACAACCAGCCAAGACCAAGGTGACGGAAAGGATGGGTATCGCAGCCAAGACAGCGGCGACGCGACCGGTGCCGTAGCGGCGCATGGCGGCCCGGACATGCAGTTTTAGCCGATATGTTCCGCCCTGCACCAAACCGATTCGCTCCGTCTTACGGCGTGGATGTTCGTCCGAGATATTGTACGCGCGCCGGCTACTCGGCGTTCGGTCGCAGCGATACGCCAATCTCGGTCAGGCAGGCCTTGATCTCGTTGAGCGAGGTCTGGCCAAAGTTTCGCGAGGACATCAACTCATTTTCGGTGCGGCTAGCCAGTTCGCCAATGGTGTTGATGCCCAACACCTGCAGGCACTTGCGCGAGCGAACTGACAGCGACATGGTCGAAACCGGGCGATTGAACACTTCCGGCGGAATGCTGGCCGTGTGGGCTTCGGCGGCGGCAGCCGTCGGAGCCGGGCCCATCATCGAAGCGTTAGACGCCACAGGCGACGCCCCGGTCGCAACCGGGAATGACGGTTTGCGGCGTTCGTGTGCCAATTGCCCCAGCGTCAGGCCCTTTTGCAGCAACATCGCCTTGATTTCTTTGAGCGAGGTTTCGCCAAAGTTCTTATAGGCCAACAATTCGGTTTCGGTCGTGCGCAACAAATCACCCAGCGTGTGGATGTTCATCTTCTTAAGACAATTGCGGCTACGCACGGAGAGTTCGAAATCGGAAACGGGAATTTCCAGCACCGCGTTGCGCTTGTTGCTGTCCATCATTTCCTGTTCGTCGATGAACATGTCGTGGCCGGCTTCGACGTCGCGCAAGTAAAGATTGGCGCGCGGATGATCGGGCACGATGGCTAACACGCGGCGCAAATAACCGACGGCGCGCTGATATTCACCGGCATCTTCGTGGATGATGGCCAAATTCATGAGGGCGTTCACATAGCCGTTGCCCTCATTGAGCATGTCTTCGTACAGATCGCGGGCACCTTCGTCGTCGCCATACAAATACAACATGTTGGCGAGCGAGAAACAAACGCGTGCGTGATGGTGATCCAAGTCGAGCGCGCGTTCGAGAGCGGCGATGGCATCTTCATGGTCGCCGCGGCTATGCAGTATCATGCCGCGCAGGTAATGCCAATCGGGGCTGTCTTCGCCGGAAGATTGCAGTTCGTTGAGCTTTTGCTCGGCCGCGTCGATGTTGCCTGCCAAACGCTGACAATCCGCAGCGAGGCTGGCAGTCTTGATCTTGTCGACACCGCTATTGGCGGCTTTTTCAAATTGGGCGATGGCGTCGTCGTAGCGCTTCTGCTCGCGATAGGCCGAACCCAGCATCAGGTGCTTGAGGCCGCCGTCGCTTGCTTTTTCGAGCCAGCCGATCGCTTTTTCGATGCGACCCATCAGCAACTGGCAACCGCCGGCCATCAACGCCTTACCGGCGTCCGACTCGGCCTGCTGCTCGACTTCGGAAAGGGCTTCGCGGAAACGGTTGATCGATTCCTTGGATTCGAACGCGTGTGCCTTGATGGTTGCCAGTCGTTCTTCGTCCAGCGTGCCTTCGGTCAGAAGCGTTACCATATCGGGTGCTGTTGCCGTGGTTTCCATGGAGCGCTCGCCACCTCGCGGATAGTGTGGGGGATTACCAAGTGAATCGTTCAATCGGCCGATTTTATTTGATCGGCCAGAACCCTACCAGAATACCCAAGAGCTAGCGTTTTGGCAATTCATGCCGACCGCCAGAGCACTGCACGAACCCGCGCCTATCAAATGCTTCGCAGCCAGCTCAAACCCGATGCCACCCAATAGCTATTCGCTCATTCACCGACAACTCGACCGGCCGCAGAGTTTGCAGGTGCTGAAGATGTGTTTCATCGCCCGCGATCGTGGCTTTCCGCCGGCTCACGCACATATCCCTAGCGTTCACACAAACTTATCGACGCGTTGTTTTGTGGATAACTTGGGCCTACACTGGTTGGCTTCGCCGTTCGGAAATGGACCTTTGTTACACCCCCCGCAAATCGACTCGGAATCCTAAATTCCGGGCGATATCGGCGTGACTTTTTGGGCGCGGCATGACGAGACTCGACACCGGCATTTGGGAACAACTGCTCACCTATCTGCGGGCCAACCACCGTGGGATCAGCCGCGTCTGGTTCGATCAACTGCGGGCCGACGACCTCGAGCACGGTGCCCTGACGATCCACGCCGCCGATGCGGGCCAGCTCCGATACCTGCAACGTTATTGTTCACGGGCATTTATGGAAGGCATCCAGACGATCACGGGCCGGCTTCTGTCGGTCGAATTCGTCTGCGCCGATGGCAACGGTTCCTATGCCGCCGCCGAATCAGAAGACGCGTCCGAAGCATTCAAGCGGCGCGACCGGCTGGTGCGACTCAACGGTGATTATTCGTTTGACAACCTCGTCATCGGCCCCTGCAACCGGCTGGCCCATGCCGCGTGCGTGGCCGTCAGTGAAGCCCCCGGCCATTCGTACAATCCACTGTTTATCCACGGCACGGTCGGGCTGGGCAAAACGCACATGCTGCAGGCCATCTGCCATGCGTTGCTCGATCACACGCCGGGTGCCGAGGTTGTGTATTTGACGTGTGAAACGTTTGTGAATGAATTCATCGAGGCCGTTGAAGCGGGCAAATTGCAGGAATTTCGGTATCAGTACCGTCAGGCCGACCTGTTAATCATTGACGACATACAGTTCCTGGCGGGCCGAGAACGCACTCAGGAAGAGTTTTTTCACACCTTCAACGCGCTGCATCAGTACAAAAAACAGATCGTGCTATCGGCTGATTGCTCGCCGTCGGATATCGCGGGTTTGGAAGATCGGCTGATCTCGCGGTTCAATTGGGGCCTCGTGGCGCGGGTCGATCCGCCGTGTCTCGAAACGCGTAGCGCCATTTTGCGAAAGAAAGCGAAGCTCCGCGGTTTGGATCTCGCCGCTGAAGTCACGATGCACATCGCGTCACAAGTTTCGGCCAACACGCGCGAGCTGGAAGGCGTGTTGAACCGCCTACACGGCCTGACAGCACTGGAAAAGTGTGAACCGACGATGGAGTTGGCGAAAGCCGCGCTGGGTCAAACGCTGAATGCGGCACCGCCGCAAATTCAGATTGCTGATATCGCCGCCATCGTGGCGCGGCGCTTCAGCTTGAAGATCTCCGACTTGCAGGGCAAAAAGCGCAGTCGTTCGATCGCGTTGCCGCGGCAGATGGCAATGTATCTTTGCCGACGGCTCACGCGCCATAGCCTCGAAGAGGTCGGCGCCTACTTCGGTGGACGCGATCACACGACCGTCCTGCACGCCAACCGATTGATCGACGAGCGCCGCAAACAAGACGAAGACATGCACAAGCAATTGCTGGATATCGAAAACCGACTCAATCGCAAATCGGTATCCGAGTAGGTCGATTGTCAGCACCACGCTAACGATGCGCGGCAAATGTCATAAAGATATGCCGCGTCAACAAAACACTGATTTTCGTTGCGCGTTGATTTTCGCGCCAAACCGGTTGTGAGAGGCGATTCGAGTTGCATCTGATTCATTGTGGACAACCTGAATTTTCTGAGGTGGGTACCGAAAACACGGCCCGTGTTTTACGACAGCTCGGTGATTCCGGTGCCGATATCAGTACTGTCACACAGGGGCATCACAGGTTGTCCAGAGATAGGCGCAGGCTCAAAATTGTCCTAATATCAACGCGTTACGAGGCTTAGCCCAGCGGGGCTTCAGTAGACCCAAATCTGACAAGCCCTATGAAGAAGATGACTGCGCTTTTACATGCATCATCAAAAATAAAGTAGACACCATAGTTACTTGTTGTGGACCCATCGCCATGAAATGCATTTGTGATCGAACCGCTCTTGCCGAAGCCGTTAGCGCCGCCGCAGGTGTTGCGCTGCAACGAACCCCCAAGCCGATTTTGCAATGCGTGAAGCTCAGCGCAGATAAAGACATGCTGGTGCTCACCGCATACGACCAGGAAGTCGGTCTGCGCTTCTGTGTTACGCAAGTGGAGATCAACCAGCCCGGCGATGCGTTGGTATCGTGTGATCGTTTGCTGGCAATCGTGCGCGAGAGCAAAGACGAAACACTCTCGCTCGAAGTCAAAGACGATCACCTCCACGTGCGCGGTCACGACAGTCGCTTTCAGATTGTCGGGCAAAATGTGCGCGAGTTTCCGCCTGTGCCCGACATGGAAGGCGAAGCGACGTTCAAGGTGCGCGTTGGCGAGCTCAAGAACGCTGTCGACGAAACGCTCTTTGCCGCGGCCCGCGAAAGCACGCGCTATGCCATCAACGGCGTGTTGTTAGAAGTTGGTGAAAAGCGACGCTTGCGTTTGGTCGCAACCGACGGTCGCCGCTTGGCCGTTTCCGGTGCCGCGTTGGAAACCGACGACGGTGGCAACGCCCGCGCGATCATACCGACCAAGGCGTTGGCCTTGTTGAACAAGTTGCATCTCGATCCGGATGAAGTGCTATCCGTTCGCGTCATGCCCAATCAGGTGATCCTTTCGACCGGCGGCGTCACGATCAGCAGCGTGTTGGTCGAAGGCAACTTCCCGAAATGGGAAGACGTCATGCCCGAGGGCGGCGACAAGAAGGTCGAACTTCCGACCAACGAATTGCTCAGCGCCGTGCGTCGCGCCGCGTTGCTGGCCGATGTGGAATCTAAGGGCATCGCCATCGCGTTGAAAAAAGGCATGATGGAGCTGTCGAGCCGTTCGGCCATGCAGGGCGAAGCGCAAGTAAAGCTCGAAATCGAAAGTTACAGCGGCGGTGATTTGCAAATCGGGTTTAATCCCGAATTCTTGCTCGACGCCTTGAAAGTTTGCTCCGAATCCACGACGCTGTTATTCAGCGACGGAAGCAAGCCCGGACTGTTGAAAAGCGGTGTGAACTTTCAGTACGTCGTAATGCCGGTGAATCTGTCGTAGATCGCACGGATCGGTCGATCTTTTCTTGGAAGCACGGATGCTGATGGCCCGAAAGTTATCCACATCTCGTCAACAAACCCTGCGAGACAACGATCTCCATTTGGCCCCGCAGGATGCGCAGCGATTGTTCTGGTCGCGGCTCAATTCGACGACCGGCAGCCGCTATCGACGCCAGCCACCTGCCACGGCCGCCGATTGGACGGAACGCATTGTTGGAGATGCGGGTCGGCTTTCCAGCGACAAGATTGCCTTGGCGTTTCACATCTGGGATACGGTCTTGCCGGATGTCTGGCGCGGTCGATGCCGGCTCGATGCATACACCGGCGGCACGTTTCTCGTGCATTTTGACGCGGCAAGTTCTGCCTACGCATTTCGACGACAGTTGGCTGCGGCGGTTCTGCAGGAAATCCGCCAATTGGCCCCCAAATTACAGGCCAAATGGATCGATTGTCGCGTTGGCCGCGTTTGATTTCCTCAGTCGGTTTTTAGCCCTTTATAGATAGCCAAAACGCCCGTTTTCGGCGATAATTAACAGCCTTATGAGTGACACCCTCGATAAGCCCGATTCGCCTACGACCGACCCCGTACCGACGCCGTCACCGGCCGAATACGATGCCAATAGCATCAGCATCCTCGAAGGGTTGGCCGCGGTGCGCAAGCGACCGTCGATGTACATCGGCGATACGCAGTTGCACGGGTTGCACCATCTCGTTTGGGAAGTCGTCGATAACTCGGTCGATGAAGCGTTGGCCGGTCACTGTAAGAACGTGTTGGTCAAGATCGGTACCGATGGCACGTGTACGGTCAAAGACGACGGCCGCGGCGTTCCGGTAGAGCCGTTCACCAAAACGGATAATCCCAAACTCAAGAATCGACCCACGATTGAAATCGTGATGACCGTGCTGCACGCGGGTGGTAAGTTCGACCGCGGCAGTTACGCGGTCAGCGGTGGTTTGCACGGCGTAGGTGTTAGCGTCGTCAACGCGCTGTCTGAATATCTCGACGTTGAAGTCGCGCGACCTACCGGCACGTACACGATGCGCTTCGAGCGCGGCGATGTGGTGCGCGAGTTAAAGCGCATCGGCGATAGCGAAGGTCGCGGCACGCGCATCGAATTCAAACCCGATCCGACGATTTTCAGCGACACCAACTTCCGTACGGAGACGTTGGTCACGCGCTTGCGCGAGTTGGCCTATCTGAACGAAGGCCTGCGCATCGAGTTTATTGACGACCGTGTCGGTCGGCGTGAAGAGTTTTTCTACGAAGACGGCCTGAAGGCGTTTATCAGTTACATGAACGAAGGCAAGCAGCCGCTGCATCCCGTGCGCGCGCTGGCCGATTCGGATGATGAGCGCGGCTTGGAATGTCGCGTCGCGTTTCAGTGGAACGATTCGTACAACGAAAACCTGCTCGCCTTTGCCAACAACATTAAAAACCGCGACGGTGGTACGCACCTGACGGGTTTGCAGGCGTCGCTCACGCGCACGCTCAACGCGTATGCGAAGAAGAGCAATCAGATTAAGGGCGGCCTCACCATAAAAGGTGAGGACTGGCGCGAAGGTTTAACGGCGATTGTTTCGGTTAAGGTCAAAGAGCCCGATTTTCAGGGGCAGACCAAAGACCGCTTGATGAATCCCGAAGTCGAGTCATACGTTCAGCAAGTTGTAAACATGCAACTGAGCAATTGGCTCGAAGAGAACCCCTCGGAAGCAAAGAAGGTCATCGCCAAGGGTGTGCAAGCGGCCGTCGCACGCGAAGCGGCACGCAAGGCGCGCGAAGCCACGCGTAAGACCGCACTTTCCAGCGGCGGCTTGCCCGGCAAACTGTCGGATTGTTACAGCAAGAACCCGGACGAGTCGGAAATCTTCCTGGTTGAGGGTGATTCGGCAGGTGGTTCGGCCAAACAAGGGCGCGACTCGCGCACGCAAGCGATCCTGCCGCTAAAGGGTAAAATTCTCAACGTTGAAAAGGCGCGCATCGATAAGATTTTGGGCCACGAAGAAATCAAGACGATCATTCAGGCGTTGCGCTGCGGCGTGCCCGGCACCGAAGATTTTGATGCCGACAAGTGCGCCTACGGCAAAGTCATCATCATGACTGACGCCGACGTCGACGGATCGCACATCCGCACGCTGCTGCTCACGTTCTTCTTCCGACACATGCCCGAGCTGATTCGCGCGGGCAAGGTGTTCGTCGCGCAGCCGCCGTTGTTCCTGCTCAAGCGCGGTAAGCAATCCGAGTTTATTTTGAACGAAGGCAAGCTGTTTCGCATGTTGACCGACTGGGGTATCAAAGATACCGAGTTGGTCGTGCGCACGCTCGACGACGAAGGCATGAAGGTAACCGGCGAACGCTCGCTAAAGGGTGCCGACCTCGAAGCGTTGGTCGCGAATTTAGACAAACTGGCGCGGGCCGGTCGCGCGCTGGAGCGCCGCGGCATCGTCGTACAGACATTCCTGGCCGATCATCGCGGTAACGGTGGTCTGCCGCGCGTGAAGGCCGTTATCGCCGACGAAGAAAAGTACTTCGCAAGTGATGACGCGTTCAACACCTATCGTGCCGAGATCAAATCCGAACACGAAAAGATCGAAGTCATCGACGGCGGCGTGAGCCTGCCGGCGATTCGCGGTGAAGAAGGCGTGACTGTGGTAATTCGATACGAGTTGCCCGAGGCCGAAGAATTGGAAAAGGCCGTCGCCTGGCTCGATCAACGCGAGATTCCGATCGAGGACTATTTCACCAAGCGCGAAGAGTTGGTCACGGGCGAGTTAAGCCCGGCCAAGTACGTGCTGAAACCACCGTCGGGTGATGAGATCGAGCTGGATAGCCTTGCCGCCGTAAGCGAAGGCATCCGTTCGCTGGGCCAGCGCGGTGCCAGCCTCAAACGCTTCAAAGGTTTGGGTGAAATGAACCCCGATGAGTTGTGGGAAACCACGCTCGACCCGACGGCGCGCAAGTTGATGCAGGTCGTGATTTCCGAGGAGACGGACGACGAAGTGCAGGTCGAAATGGATGGTCGGGCCGCCGATCGCATCTTCTCGATTCTGATGGGTAGCGATGTGGAAGTGCGCCGCGGCTTTATCGAAGCCAACGCGATTCACGTCAAAGATCTCGACATTTAATATCCCATAATGGCCGATGCCGCATCACCTACCGAAGCGATCGTGCGCAATCGCGGCGCACGACTGTTGTTGACCCATTTGATCGAGCATTCGGCAGCGATGCCGTTGGTTCTGTTGGTCGCCGTCGTCGGCATCTACGGTTATTCGCTCACCAATAACTTCATCCTCGACGATTATCACTGTCTCGAAGTCATGGCGGATTACGCCGCCGATAAGCGCGACGACGTTCATTTCTACCAATTCATCAACGGCGGCGCAAGCAACGCGGCGGCACGGAGCGACGGCAGTTTTGCCTGGTGGCTGGCCGACGATGTGAAGTATCGACATTGGCGACCGCTGGCGGAATACACGCTATACGGCCAGTACCTCATGTTTGGTCGCAACCCGCTCGGCTATCGGCTGGTGAATCTGTTTCTTTATTGGGTCGGCTGCTGTTTCTTGTGGCGGCTATTTAGACATTTGACGCAATCGGAAACGGCGGCGCGCTGGGCGGCTGTGTTCTTTCTGGTGCACGCAGCCCATGCAATACCCGTGAGCTTTATTTCGTCACAGGCGGATGTCATTGCACTCGTCTTGGTGAGCGGTGGCATGCTTGCCGCGCTAAATGCCGCGGAACGGCGCGAAGGGAATCGCATCGGTCGAGTCGGAATCGGATTGGCCGTATTGGCGATGTGTTACACCGTCGCACTGGGTTTTAAGGAGTCGGTATTGCCCGTTGCCGTGTTACCTCTCTGGGCGGCGTGGTGCATCAAAGATCGACTGACGGTCAAAACGGCGACGATCGCGAGTGGCCTGTTGATGACGATCGGCCTCGTGTGGCTCTACTTTTATAGCCAAGGCAATTACGGCTCGAACACGGCTGTGATGTTGGATCCGATCCATCGCACTGCCGAGTATCTTACCAGCCTGCCGGGGCGCATCTTGATCTTGCTGTCGGCGATGGCGATTCCGGTTAATCCCTTCATCTTCTACTTCCGGCCGTACGGTGAGATCGGGCTCTACATTTTCTGTGCGTTGGGTGTGTACGTGTTGTATCAGCTCGGCAAACACATCTATCGCAACACGCAACGGCGCTTCTTTTGGCTCGGCTGTGGTTGGATGATGGTCTTTTTGCCGTTGCTCGTTTGCACGGTTCCCGACGATCGTATTTTGATGCTGCCGAGTATCGGCTTCGCGGCGCTGATCGGGTCGTGGGTGGCCCACGCGCGAACGCAAGGTGCACCGCAACCTAAGGCGATTAACTACGTCGTCATGCACGCCTTTGTAGCGCTGTCGGTGACGTTAATCATGGGCTACGTTGGCTATCGCATTGAGCGCAACTTGCAGACGATGGTCAATCATGTGGGCGAGTTATCAGCCGGTGACAAGATTTGTCTCGTGAACTCACGTTACGACGCACAGGTTTTGTTCGGCCAACAAACGTTGCACGCAATGCAACATCGCGACGATGTCCGCTTCGCGTGTTTGACCGAGGCTGAATACCCGCAGATCGAACGAGTCGACGCGCGCACGCTGCGAATGACCGACGAAGGTGGGTTCTTTTCCGGCTTTCTTGGTGCGATGGGCTCCAGCCGTGCAAACCCGAAGCAAATCGGCGAAGTTTTTGATGCCGGATTTTATCGCGTAACGATTACCGACGCGTCAGATGATAAGGTGACCGAGATCGAACTCGCATTTGATGAGCCGTTGGAATCCGAGCGATATCATTTCTTTGAAGGCGGCTGGGTCGGCGAACCCAAACCCTGGACGCCGCCGCCGATACCCAGCGCGGATCAATGATGGTAACGCGTCGGTCGACGCGGACGATCGGTATCTGCTTTAAACCTCTGGCGCCGCGGCAGGTGCCAATTCCGCCGGACCGGGCGTGAATTTCACGTTGGCAGGTTGCGGCATCTTTAGCACTTCCTGCTTGGCTTCGTCGCGCTCATCGGTGCTGCCGTAACGTTCGATCGCTTCTTCATCCGTGAGCATCGCCGTGCCGAGCAATTCGTGATAGCGCTCGGGAAAGTGGTCCATGCCTTCCACGCCGATCGACTCGGGCCATTCGTTCTTGCTGTAATAGGCCGTGCCGAACATCCAATCCCAGATCGACAATACTGAACCGTAATTCGCGAGTTGGCCGCGAGCTTCGGTCGAGTGGTGCCACCAATGCAGCTCGGCCGAGTTGAAGATGTAATTCAACCAGCCAATGTGCGTGCGCATGTTCGCGTGGTGCCAGAAGCCTTTCAGGATATCGATCGTCGAATAGATAATGATGACCGTCTTATCGCAATGGGCGAAGTGAAACGGCAGCACGATCAGGCCGTACTTCATCACGGCTTCAAACATGTGCACGCGAAAGGTCGACATCGCGTCCATGTGTTGCACCGTATGGTGCACGCGATGGAAGCGCCAGAGAAAATCGGATTCGTGATGCCAGCGATGCAACCAATACCGTGCGAAGTCGTTCACGATAAAGAAGACAAACGCCTGCAATAGCCACGGCCACGCCGACATGCCGGTCGTGATGAACACGGGGCTGGCGATGATCAGCGAATAGAACGTCATCTTGATGATGGCGTACATGATCGGCCCGTCGATCAGGCTGGCCGTGAAGTCGGCGAAGTAGCCCTTGCGCTTCGGCCCGGTCGAATACGTCGGATGCACCGGCGGGTAGATGCGCTCCAAAATATGGAACACGACGAGCCCGAAGAAAAAGACGCCCGCCAACGTGATGATCGACGGCGTTTCATCAATAACGTGTTTGATTTTGAGAAGCGTTTCCAATGCTCTGCTCGTGTCTTGCCCCCTCTCCCTCGTAGGGAGAGGGCTGGTGTGAGGGTTTCATCTTCCATGCGGCCACAGGCCGCGGCTCGGTTGATGGTCGATTCGGCGTCTCTTCGTTTTGATCTTTCGACGTTTCGACTTTTTGACGTTTAATCGATTACGACGACATCGCCGCCAGTTCTTCCGACATCCCGGCCTGCGCCTCTTTATCCCAAGGTCGCATGCCGTCAATGCTTTCCGGGTTCAACTCCGACACGATGCACGTGCGTTTGCCGTTGGGCGTCATCGGCACGCTCTCAACCTGCACCGCGTTCACTTCAATGTTACCACCGAAGCGCTCGCGAATGGTGTCCATGCCGCCTTCGAGTGCCGCCTGATTGAAGTTATCTTCCGGCACATATTCGTACGTCATGCGATCCGGCGCGTGCTGAATGATGCGCCATTCCTTCACCGGGCTGCCGCCCACGTGATCGAAAATATGATACAGGAAATGCGGCGAAACCAATTCGCCCGTCGGCGTCGGTAGAAAGTCGTTGATGCGGCCGTGCACCGGCCCCATCAGCGGAAAATTCACGCCGCACGAACACGTTTCCTTTGAGAGCGACGCCACATCGCGCAACCGATAACGAATCAACGGCAGGCTATAGCCATGCAGCGTCGTACAAACGACCTGACCGGTTTCACCCACCGGCACCGGCTTGCCTTCGGTGTCGACGATCTCCACCAACATGCGATCGGCATCGACGTGATAATTGCCCGCCTTACATTGCCATGAAATCGCACCGAGTTCGACAGCCCCATACAAGTCGCGTGGTTCCGTGCAGAACGCTTCGCGCAACGCCGTCCGCATCTGCGGCATCAGCGTTGCGCCCGTTGGTGCAAGAATATTCAACGGATACGTTTCGCCGCGCCGCAACAATTCGCGCGCCAAGAGAAACAAACCGCCCGTCTGCCCCATTAGATTTTGCGTATCGAACTCGCGCAGCGTCTTCAATTGATCGTCGAGCGAATCTTTCGGAAAGATATGATGCGTCTTGGCGAACTTGCTGATGAACCAGCCTTTTTTATTGCTGAGCCACGTGCTGGCCATCGTTAGATTGCGATGCCAAGGCCGAGCACCATTCTTGAACAGCGACCGCAGATACGACCGACGCACGACGCGAATTTCTTTGATCACGCGCCGCATCGTGATCGCCCGGCCCGACGTGCCGCTGGTGCTCATCGTGTCCATCGTCGCAGGATCGACGCCTTGCTCCAACGCGTCATCGCCCGCCGCCACGATGGTTTCCTTATCGACCATCGGCAACTTGGGCAGATCGGCAATGCTCTTGATATCGTTCGGGTTTACGCCCGCTTCATCCCACAGCCGACGGTAATACGGCACGCGTTCGTACGCGTGACGCAGCAAGTATTGAAATTGTTTCTCATTCTCGGCGCGCAACTGTGCTGGGTCTTTGCGCGGGTTGCGAAAGAGAATGTCGATCAAACTGGGGTAGAACCGTTCTTCCATGTATGCCTAACTGTGCCGTCGTGTCGGTCGGTTGTCCCCCACCCATGGAAAGGGTGGGGCACCCACGCTAAGGTGACAAAATTGAAGAGCAAGTGTTCGCGCCTATTTCAATTAGGCGATAAAACAGTATTTCGCGCCAAGCCAACCGTACACCGGTTGCAAACCGGTGCCACAGCGCAGAAGCAGTTGTAGCGCACCGGATGCCTTTGACCCGGTGCCCCTGCCCATATGGGGCTGGGGGACTAACCTACGCCGGTGTCGGGTTCCCGGGTGTGCGCGGTGCATTCATCTCCGCGCGATCCCGCCGCGCGTTCACACCAATGCCCGGATACGGCAGATACCGCGTCATATCAAGCATCGCACGGAAGTGGCTCGGAAACACCGGAATAGGTTCACCTTCCGCTTCGGCCTTAACACGTTCGGCCTCGGCGATGTCTTTCTCGGCCTGTTCCATCTCATACGCCTTCGCCAAATTCTCATGCGGCATCTGCGGATATTTGTGATGAACGCCGTGCGTCGCGATATGAAAACTCGTGTACGAAAACGCCTTACCGATCGGGTCTTTGGTGACGACGGTGCGTGCGCCGCGCATCGGATCGCCCTCGGGCAAACCCAAATGCTCCGTGAACTTGCGAATCGTCTGCACCATGCCGACGAGGAATGCGGGAATAAGATAGATCTTCGCAAACATCCACCAGCCGCCCGTCAGCGCCACCCACGTCCAAATCGACGCCCAAAAGACAACGATAAGTCCGTATTCCATCCAAATCTTGCGGCGCGTTTTCGGGTCGGTAATCGGCGTGTGCTTCACGAAAAAGATGCGCCCATAAATAAACGACGCCGCCCATACACCGAGAAACACATCGAAGAACGCAAACACGCGCCGAAACGCCAGCGACTTATTCGGATCACAATAGGGCCAGAGTTCCCAATCTTCCGGCATGTTCATCTTATTGTGATGGCGAATGTGCACCTGACGGTACACCGAGAAAGGCACCGTCAGCAACGTGCCGACGATCATGCCGTTTCGAATGTTGTGCCACTTGCCTTTGTAGAGCGTGTAGTGCACGTCTTCGTGGAAGATCGTCATCCAACAGTGTTGGAAATAGACCAGCACCATGATGACCAGCGCCGTCCACGCCCAATGGTCGGTCGGCCAGCCCGATACCAACGTCGCGATACACGCCGCCACGCCCGCCAGATTGACGAGCATCGGCACCATGTTGCTCCGCGCTTCTTTGTGTAGTGCTTTTACCTCTGCCGGACCCATGAGAACGGCGTCCTCCTGCAAACGAACCCATTACCACCAATAGCACCGAAGGTCACTGCACAGACGCCCGTAAGCCTCGTGATGCCAAAGCCTTACACCGCCACTCGGCTACCAAAACCCCGTTAGTATCGTGCGTAACCTCTTACCGGGCAAGCATTCGCGACATAATCGGATGTGCAACGTCGATTAATCGACGACTAGAACACCATAGCAAGTGGCATTTTCTTACATCGGCAACGTCGCTTGCGCGGAGGCAATCGCTAGGTGCCGGTCAATCCAATCAAATCCCATTTCCCAGAATTGGACCCATTTGCGAATGAAAGCGTTAGGCACTAAATCGACGAACCGTCAAAAGAGTTGCGAGATCGCCGCTGCCTGTTAAAAAACACGCATCGCCAACCCAAATCCAGCAGGAAATCCGCTAAGCATGTCGTCACCCGCACTTCACACCAGCCTTAACCGAAATCGCACCATCATTGGGCTCATTTTGCTTTGTCTCTGCATTACCGTGCTCAATGTGGGTTGTTTCGCTGAGCGCTCGTTTCCGTTTCGGCCCGATCGCATCAAACTGCTGCCGCCCAGCGACCAACCCGAGACGACGCGGCAATGGCTACGTCGCGCTCACGATGCGCTCGTTCATAAACTCGACGACGACGATGAAGAACTCGCGTTGCTCACCGAAGACATGGTCGACGCCGACGGCAAGCCCATCGACGTAATGGCTCACTTCGATCGTGAAGACAAAACCCTGCATTCGGTCTTCGACAACCTGCGCGGCCTCGAACATACGGCCCAGGTAACGGGCACCAGCGAGTCCATCGAAGAACCCGCGCCGGCGTGGGAGGGCTTTGAGGACGTTTGGATTCCGATTGCCGACGGTATTCGCATTCAGGGCCGGCTTGGGTTAGCGCGCGACGCCGATGGTGAACCGAAGAACGCCAGTTGCATCATCTTGTTGCCCGGCTTGTTAGGCGACAACATGCGGTTGCGCTCGCGCGACATCGCCTCGGGCTTACGCGATTACGGCTTTCATGCGATCTCACTCGAACTGCGAGGTCATGGTCAGACCGAAGCGAAGCATCCGGAGTTGGCTTACAACTTTGGCGTCTTGGAAACGGCTGACTTGCTAGTCGTTGATGAATGGCTGCGCAGCAAACCTTACGTCAATAAGACGGGCATCATCGGCTTTAGTTGGAGCGCCAACTCGGCGCTGCTCGCGCCATTCGAAGATGGACGGCCCGCCGCCGATCCGTTGGTTGCACCCGAAATTCGCGCCGCGATGCCGCCCGTTGACAGAAGCCAACGCCACTTCGAAGCCGGTGCCATTGCGTTGTCGCCATGCCTCCAATTTGAGAATATCTGCGACGCACTGGAGGTTCAACACGACTACGTCAAGAACCCGGTCTATAACAGCATGCAAGCAACTGTCGATCTGCGCGCCACGCGAAAAAAATATCCACCGATGGGCGGCTCGCTCCGCGCGCTCATCACACACGAGTTTTCGCGTTCGCAATTGAATTACCCCGACGCCGTTGCGGATGGATATACTTACCTGCGATTGTCACCATACAAAGATCATCCGTTTCATTCAAAACTCGAACACGCCCGCGTGCCCGTGCTGATCGTACACGGCTCCAACGATCCACTCGCTTACGCCAATGAAGTCGCTGAGTTTTTTTCGTTCACCAAAAATCCGAACGTCGCAGGCGTGATTCTAAACGATGGCGGTCACGACGGCTTCGCGGCCTATCGACGCGATTATATTTATAGCTTGATCGTGAACTTCTTTAGTGATGATCGCGGACCGGTGGCGGTGGATGCGAGAAAGGCAAATAGTAATCAAAGACTAGCGACGCCTAAGACGTCAACGTCGCCAAGTGCGATGCAACCAATGTAGGCAGCAAGCAGAATCGATACCATTCCGACCTGTTGTGCCGGGCACTACTGCGGCTACGGCTACTAACTCCGACATCATCCTGACGCGATAAGCAAATAGAATGCGCTTATCCGTGCCGTTAGGCACGATGTGAAAATAGCCCAGCGTCTTCAACGCTGGGTGGGCGATACATTCAAACATTCTCATCCCGTAGGGATGATGGGAGCCACGATTAAATCAAATCTGTAAATGCGAGATACTCGTACGGTCCCATTGCATGAAACGCTTTATCGCACTCGTAGAATGGAATCAGAGACGAACTCTCCCGCCCCGCCGCAACTTTGCCCGTCAAATAGGTAACCAAATACACGCCGCGACAAAACATATGACGGTCAATTCGCCATTTGCCTCCACGAAGTCCAAATGTTTTTCTTTCCGCCCACCATTGCTTGACCGTTATGGATTGCGAATATTTACCGATCTTCTTAAGGCGGCTTCGGGCAAAGCTCCAGTTACCCGATTCAAGCGCTTCAATATGCAACGCATGCAACTTTCGAAAATGCTCGCAAATCCCAGAGGTATTGAGGTGAAAGTAGTACTTCGGAATCTGCTCCAGAGCCAACTCCTCGCGCGCTTTGAATGTATCAATCATGCCCCGCTCAGGCTGATGGCCGCCATCTTCGAAATAAACACCATCCAAATCGCGACCGCCGGCATGCTCCCACCAAGGCCGCAACTGATCTGTGGGCGTCAGACTGCGTCGTCGCGCTAACTCCGCCACACAATCACGACACAACCAAAGACCGTCCTCTTTAACATCAATTTCATCTTCACGCCGTCGCCGACGATGGAGTTCGCAAGGTCGCCGCTCTGTCATGGAGACGACCTCCCCCACCAACTGCGCTTTCGTTGCACAACAATCCAACGCCACTGTTAGCGCTTCGCATTCCGGATTGGAGCAGCGAAAGCCCGCATTCTGCGCGACATTGCGAAAACTCTCTGGCGTGATCTTGGGAAAGAACTTGTTTTTCTTTGTTGGCCGCGGCAATCCTACGACTCCGATCAATCACGTCATGTGATTGATGCATTCTAGTTTAACCAGAACGTTTACCTAAACTCATACTACCCGCTTCTAACGATGCGATTAGCCATTCGCGATCGTGCCGTTAGGCACGATGGGAAATTCGCCCAGCGTCTTCAACGCTGGGTGAGAGACGCATTCGAATATTCTCATCCCGTAGGGATGATGGGATGTCTGGCCACTCCCATCGTCCGTACCGGACGAAACAATTAGTATGCGCGATGCACCCCACCAAAGAATTGGTGGGCTATTTTCAAAACATCCCTGACGGGATGAATTCAAAAGTCCCACAATTCGAATGCCCCACGTTTAACGGACGGGACACTTAAAAGGCCTTGCACAAACAAGAAACAGCGGGCGAATCAGAGCGACTGTCGGATTAATTTGTAGCTTCCACAAACATAGCTATCTATCGCGAATTACTCCAAACCTCTTTGAATCAACACGCTCACGCCTATTCCACACCAACTTGCACAAACCCCGAATTCCCTACGCCCACACTCCCCACCACATCCAAAAAACCGCGCATCACATAGTTCGCCAACAATAACCCCCGGCGCGTCAACCGAATCCGCGCATCGCTTGCCTCGATCAAACCCGCCGCCATCATCTCTTTGATCGGCGTTGCAAATAACGCGTGCGGATCAATGCCGCATTGCGCTTTAAATCGCGCGACATCGATCCCATCCGTCAATCGCAACATCTGTACCGCCGTTTCCGCGGCGCGTTCGTCTGCTGTTAACGTTTCGCGCTCCACGATCAGTGCATCCACATCTTGCTGCGCGATCTCCACATACTTACGCACATCCGCCACATTCTTGCGCCGCTCGCCATTCAAGTAACTCACGGCCGACGGTCCGATGCCGAGATACTCCTCATTGTTCCAATAGATCAAATTCGCCTGACACTGCTTACCCGGTTTGGCGAAGTTGCTGATCTCATAATGCTCGTAACCTGCTGCCGTCAGCATCTCGATCGTTAACTCAAACATCTCCGCTTCAATCGCTTCATCGATCGGCGTCATGCGGCCTTGTTGCTGCAAGCGCGTTAGCGCCGTGCCTGGCTCGAACATCAACGCATAGCAAGACAAGTGCGGAACGCCGGTATCGATTGCGCGCGACAACGTTTCGCGCCAACGCGCTACCGTCTGTCCCGGTACGCCGTAAATAAAATCGAGATTGAGATTCGAAAGCCCAACGTCGCGTGCTGCCGCCACCGATTCCAAAATATGTTTCGGATCGTGCAAGCGCTCTAACACGCGCAGGTCATCTTCAAAAAATGACTGCGCCCCAAACGACACACGCGACACGCCTGCCGTCGCCAACGTTTCCAGCTTTAGCTCCGACGCACTCGTCGGGTTCGCCTCTACCGTCCATTCATCAACAGCGCCCGCAGTCGCAGCAACCCGTGTTAACAATTGGTTAAGCGCCGGTTGCGGCAGCTCGGTCGGCGTGCCACCGCCGATAAAGATCGTGGTTACCGGTCGATGCGGATTGCGCGCGTCCAGTTCGGCTTCGAGTGCCGTCACGAGCGACGGAATCAGATGCTCGATGGTCGGCAACGAATAGAAGTCGCAATAGCCGCATTTGGTGCGGCAGAACGGTAAGTGTACGTACCAACCGACAGAATCGGACTGCGTGGATGGGGGGCTATCGCTCATCAATCGCCCATCTTATCAGCCTTCCCCAACGGGGTGTGAGTTCTTGTGGTTATTCCTTGCGGTCCTTAAGCCGGATTGGTAGATTGAGGTTTTCTGGGAACGTTTCTCGCGCCCTCAAACGAGCTATCATGAATCAGCAAGTGCAAGAATCGGTATCGACCATGACCGTGACGTTGGTGACTTTTGGAAAAGACGGCAAGCCGCGCAAGTTCGATCTCACGCGTGAGACGACGATCGTCGGACGTAAGACCGATGCGAATCTGCGCATTCCGCTCGCCGATATCTCGCGTACCCATTGCGAATTGGCTTTGGAAAACGGCCACATCACTGTGCGCGATCTCGACAGCAGCAACCTCGATATCGTCGCCTTCGACGAAGGCAAAACTACCATCCAACTGGTCATAGACCGCCGGGAACTGTTCATGGCCGAT